>JAQUFI010000046.1 GCA_028684735.1 Bacilli bacterium
AATGAAGGTATGACGATGGAGGTTGTTAGTCATGAAATGACATTTGCTGAATCTTTTGCAACGAGAGTAATCTTTATGGATGAAGGAAATTTTATCGAAGAAGGAACTTCTAATCAAATTTTTAATCAACCTAAAACTGAAAGGCTTCAAAAATTTTTAGATAAAATAAAATTATAGAAAGAAGGTAAAAAATGATTATTAATGTAAACAGTGAAATAAAACCTTTAAAAAAAGTTTTATTGCATAGACCAGGAAATGAGTTGTTGAATCTGACACCGGATTCCCTAACGAGACTTTTATTTGATGATATTCCATATCTAAAGGTTGCTCAAGGGGAGCATGATGAATTTGCTCAAATATTAAAAGATAATGGTGTCGAGGTAGTTTATCTTGAAGATTTAATGGTCGAAACATTGAATTTAGATCCAACTATTAGGGAAAAATTTCTCAAACAATTTATTAAGGAAGCAGGAATTACTACTCCTAAATATAAGGAAGTTGTTTATGAATTTTTGAATAATTTTTCTGATACCAAAGAATTAGTCTTAAAGACGATTGAAGGGATAAATATCAATGAACTTCATGCGATGGAAAGAAATGAAGAGCATTCATTAGTAGATATGGTAACTGAAGATAGTAAGTTTTTGGCTGATCCAATGCCAAACCTATTTTTCACCAGAGATCCTTTCGCATCAATTGGTAATGGTGTATGTTTAAATAAAATGTATTCGGTTACAAGAAATAGAGAAACCATATATGCAGAATATATCTTTAATTATCATCCTGACTATAAAGGGAAGATTAAAAAGTATTATGACCGATATAATCCATATCATATTGAAGGTGGAGATATTTTAGTTCTTAATGAAAATACTTTAGCAATTGGTATTTCACAAAGAACTCAAGCTGAAAGTATTGAACTATTAGCTACTAATTTATTTAAAGATGAATCATCTAAAATAAATACAGTCTTAGCGTTTAATATTCCTAATTGTCGTGCTTTCATGCATTTGGATACTGTTTTTACGCAAATTGATTATGATAAATTTACTTATCATCCTGGAATTATGGATACTTTAGAAGTATTTGAAATCACTCCTAGAGAAGGTAATCTTGATGAAGATGTCATTAATGTTAAAAAGATGAATGATAGCTTAGAAAACATCTTAGAAAAGTATTTAGGAAAAGATATTACTTTAATTCCATGTGGAGCAGGCGATCAAATTATTGCTGAAAGGGAGCAATGGAATGATGGTTCTAATACTTTATGTATCGCACCAGGGGTAGTAATTGTCTATGACCGTAATAATATTACGAACGCTGTTTTAAGAAGAGCTGGAATAAAAGTTCTTGAAATGCATGGTAGTGAATTATCTCGAGGTAGAGGAGGCCCTAGATGTATGAGTATGCCACTATATAGAGAGGATTAATGTTATGAGTTTAAAAGGAAGAAATTTTTTAAAGTTGTTAGATTATCAAGAAGAAGAAATACTACATATATTAGATTTATCCCAAAAATTTAAAGATATGAAAAAAAATAATATTCCTCACCGATACTTAGAAGGTAAAAATATTGTATTACTCTTTGAAAAAACATCAACACGAACAAGATGTGCATTTGAAGTAGCAGGGTTAGATTTGGGAATGGGGGTAACCTATTTAGATGCTTCTAGTAGCCAAATGGGAAAAAAGGAAAGTATTGAAGATACTGCTAAGGTACTTGGTCGCATGTATGATGGGATTGAGTATCGTGGTTATGGGCAAAACATTGTTGAAAAATTAGCTAAATATGCTAAGGTACCAACTTGGAATGGTTTGACTAACGAATATCATCCGACTCAAATGATTGGTGACTTACTAACGATTAAAGAACATTTTGGCTATTTAAAAGGATTAAATCTTACCTTTGTTGGTGATGGTAGAAATAACGTGGCTAATTCATTGATGGTGGCCTGTGCTAAAATGGGAATTAATTATACTTGTATTGCACCGAATGAATTATATCCTATTGAATCATTAGTTGATACCTGTAATGAGATAGCTTCAAAGAATGATTGTAAGATAAAGATTACTAGTGATATTAAAGATGGTGTAGCTAAATCAAATATTATTTATACTGATGTTTGGGTATCGATGGGAGAACCTGAAGGAATATGGGAAAAAAGAATTAATCTTTTAAAACCATATCAAGTAAATCAAAAGATGATGAAGATGGCCAATGATAATTGTATCTTTCTACACTGTTTACCTTCATTTCATGATTTAAATACAACCATAGGTAAGGAAATATTTAATAAATATGGGATATCAGAAATGGAAGTTACTGATGAAATATTTAAATCAGAAAAATCATTAGTCTTTAATCAGGCTGAAAATAGAATGCCTACCATTAAAGCTATTATGTATGCGACCATGTCTGATGAGAAAATCAATGAGTAAGAAAATTGTAATTGCACTTGGAGGTAATGCTCTAGGAAAAGATCCTATCGAACAATTACGGTTAGTTAAATCAACGGCTAAAAATATTGTTGATTTAATAACTGATGGTAATCAAATAATTATTAGTCATGGTAATGGTCCTCAGGTGGGAATGATTAATACTGGAATGGAATTTGCCTATAATCATGAAGCAGGGACACCAATTATTCCATTTGCTGAATGTGGGGCTATGTCTCAAGGGTATATTGGTTATCATTTGCAACAAGCAATTGATAATGAACTAGAATTAAAAAAGATAGATAAAGCTTGTGTTACCTTAATAACACAAGTTGTAGTCGATAAAAAAGATAGCGCTTTTCAAAATCCAACTAAACCAGTTGGGCTATTCTATACGAAGGAAGAGGCAGAAGTGTTTGAAAAGCAAAAAAATTATCAATTCATAGATGATGCTGGTCGGGGCTATCGGAGAGTTGTTCCTTCTCCTAGACCTATCAGTATTGTTGAATTGAATATAGTAAAACAACTAACCAATCAAGGGACGGTTGTTATTACCATTGGTGGTGGTGGAATTCCGGTTGTAAAAACTGACCATGGTTACAAAGGAATAGATGCTGTCATCGATAAAGACAAATCAAGTGCAAGGCTAGCAATTGATTTGGATGCTGATGTGTTATTGATTTTAACAGCTGTTGGACAAGTTTACCTTAATTATGGAAGCAATAATCAAATAGCATTAAAAGAATTATCAGCAAGTAAGGCTCGTGAGTATATTGAACAAAATCAATTTTCGAAAGGAAGTATGCTTCCTAAAATAGAGGCATGTTTAGATTTTGTCGATAATAATCCACACGGGATAGCTATTATTACCTCTTTAGATAAAGTAAAAGATGCTTTAGATGGTAAAATAGGGACAAAAATAATGAAGGAGTGAAAAAATGGAAAAAGCCAAAAAGATTGAAAAAACAATTGAACCTGTAAACATGGGTAAAAAGGGATTAACTGCTTTTTCAATCATCTTAATTTTATTACTTATTGTTTCAATTGTTACCTGGTTTATACCAGAAGTAACTAGCGCCAAAATATCTGACATTGTTATGGCACCGGTTAATGGATTTGTCGATGCTGTTGATGTTTGTATCTTTGTTCTAATTCTTGGTGGTTTCTTAGGTATTGTCAAACATACAGGTGCTTTAGAAGCAGGAATTGCGACACTTGTAAGAAAATTGAAAGGTAATGAATTATTAATAATTCCTGTCTTAATGTTTATCTTTTCAATTGGTGGTACAACTTATGGAATGCTAGAAGAAACAGTCGGTTTTTATATCCTTTTGGCAGCTACTATGGTTGCAATTGGATACGATACAATTGTAGGGTCAGCAATTGTATTATTAGGGGCAGGATCTGGAGTATTAGGTTCAACTATTAATCCTTTTGCTGTTGGTGCCGCTATTAGCGCTTTACCAGAAGGAATTAGTGCTGATCAATCAGTTATCCTACCTTTAGGTGTTATATTATGGTTAACGTCTTACTTAATTTCAGTATTATTTGTTATGAGTTATGCTAAGAAAGTAAAGAAAAATAAAGGTTCAACTTTCTTATCATTACAAGAACGAAAAGATATGGAAAATGAATTTATTAAAAAGGAACATGCTAATGAATTAAAATTAACAAAAAGACAAAAGATTGTTTTAGTCTTATTTGGATTAACTTTTGTTGTTATGATTTTAGGATTTATTCCTTGGGTTGATTTTGGTGTCATTAGTCCTGAAGTAGCTGATGCTGGTACTCACTGGTCTGCTATTTTAACAGGTAATTGCTTTGGATACTTCTATTTCTTAGATGCTGCTACTTGGTTCTTATTAATGGCAATTATAATTGGATTGGTTGCTGATTTAGGTGAAGAAGGTATTGTTAGTGTCTTCATGAAAGGTGTAGGAGAAATTGTTGAAGTTGTTATGATTATTGCTGTTGCTCGTGGTATTAGTGTTATCATGACTACAACTGGTTTAGGAGTATATATTATTGAAAACGCAGTTGAAGCATTACAAGGAACTTCAGGTTATGTTTTTGCTCCACTTAACTACTTACTACATATTGGCTTATCAGTTTTAGTTCCATCAAGTTCTGGATTAGCTAACTTATCAACACCAATTGTTGCTCCAGTAGCTGATGGTATTGGACTAAATCCATCTGTAACAATTATGATTTATGTTGCTGCTAATGGACTAGTAAACTTAATTACACCAACTTGTGGTTCAATCATGGGTGGACTAGCTTTAGCTAAAGTCGAATATCGTACGTGGTTTAAATGGGCTTTTAAAGTTGTCTTAACAATAGGAATTGCATCAATGATTATTTTGACGGCAGCTATGGTAATGTTATAATAAAAAGAACTGTTAGAAATTCTAACAGTTTTTTTATCTAATTTTATCTAAGTTAAGGGGTATTGAATAAACTAAAAAAGGTTGGGTTTTAAACGATTATATGATATACTAATAACTGTACAATATATATTAAGGTGGTATCGTTTATGATAGCAAGAAAAGATTTTAATAAGATAAAAAGACATTATAATAAATTAGTTAAGATGATCAATAATTGTTACTTTGTTGGTATTGTTAATGAATGGATTGTTGATAACTATTATTTATTAGTTGAACAAAGAGAGAATATATATCGATTTGTTAAAAATAAAAAAATGTATAAATATACGAATGAAAATATTTGTATGTATGATATGTTTTTAAATATTTTAGAAAAGTATAACTATAAAATAGATGAGAAAATAATTATTGATGAAGTAATTGAATATCAAAAAACAACGGGGTATAACTTAAAGTATAAAGAGATAACCATTATTCCTTTAGTTATTAAAGTTTTATTGTTGAAAAAAATAGCTAATATTTGTGAAAGTGAAAGCTTAAAATTAAAAGATAAGAAAATCATTCATGATTTAATTGATAAATTAAAAATTGATTTATTAAACCAAAACGAAGTAAATTTGGAAGACTATGTTAATTTAAAGAAAACATCCAAACATTTTATTGTTTATTTTAATGAACAACTTAAGGAGTTAGGAAACTATTCTAATTTGATTTTCCAACAATTAAATAGTTTATTAGAAAAAAACAATATGGTTATGCGTAATATCATCAATGAAGAGCATCTCGAAACAACGAAAATGAATATTTCAATTAATAATGCTTTTCATAGTATGAAGAAAACGAATCTTTTTATTATGGAAGATATTTTTGAACAAGTCAATGATGTTGAAAAGTTGCTTAAAAATGATAAGTATTATTCTTCTATGACTTTAGAAACGAAAGTATTAGTTCGTAATAAATTATTAAAAGAGGCTAAAAAGCGAAAAGTAACTTTAGATACTGTTGTTAATGAAATTTTACAAGATAGTAATAATGTTAGTAATAGTATTGCTGATCTTCAAAAATCAAATAATAATAAAGTTGTTTTTTATATCACAACTATTTTAATTTTTACTTTTGTTATAAGTTACGATTTATCTGCTTTTCTATCTAGTTATCGCTGGTTAGGTTTTTTAGTATTATTAATTCCAACTAGTGAGATTGTCATCACTATGGTTCAAAAAATATTTTTAAAAATTTCGGGAACTAAACCATTACCAAAGTTGGATTTTTCAAAAGGAATACCATCTACGCATAAAACGATGGTAGTCATACCAACAATTGTTAAAAATAAAAAAAGAATTAGACAAGTTTTTGATAATTTAGAACAATATTATTTAATTAATAAAACTAAAAATATTTATTTTACTTTATTAGCTGATGCTTTTGAAAATAGTGAAGAATATCATAAACAAGATGATGAAATAATTAAAGGTGGTCTAGCTGAAGTTGAAAGATTAAATAAAATCTATGGAGAAAATATTTTCAACTTTGTTTATCGTCGTCGTAATTATAATGAAGGTGAAGGTTCTTGGCTTGGATATGAACGAAAAAGAGGGGGTTTATTACACTTTAATGATTTATTACTGGGTAATTTAACTGAAGAACAAAAAGAAGATTATTTTAGAGTTCATACTTTTGGTGATTTTAATCATAAAATCAAGTATGTTATCACATTAGATGTTGATACTAGATTGGTTTTAAACAGTGCTTTAAAGTTAGTTGGAACAATGGCTCATCCTCTAAATAAACCAGTTATTAATCCTGAAACAAAGATTGTTGTTAGTGGATACGGTCTTTTACAACCACGAATTAGTTTAGAAGTCGAATCAACTAATAAATCTCTATTTTCACAAGTGTATGCAGGAGTTGGGGGATTTGATTCATATACCAATATCTTCCCTAACTTCTATCAAGATGTCTTCCACGAAGGAAGTTTTTATGGAAAGGGTATTTATGATTTAGAAGTGTTTCAAGAAGTCTTAAAACATCGTTTTCCTAATAATCTAATTTTAAGTCATGACCTCTTAGAAGGTAATTATATTAGAGCTGGAAATGTTACTGATATTGATTTTATCGATGATTTCCCATCTAAATATTTAGTTGATGCTTCAAGAAGATCAAGATGGGCACGTGGGGATATCCAAATTATTGGCTGGTTAGGAAGAACTGTCAAGAATGGAGAAAAAACAAAAGAAAAAAACCCTATTACTTTATTAGGTAAATGGAAGATTTTTGATAATATTAGAAGAGGTTTAATAAGCTTTTTCTCATTACTAATTATTATATTATCTTTGTTTGATTCACTTATTCATCCTCTTTGGTGGTTATTATTTACTGTGTTAATTCATATCTTACCACTAATTGTTGAAATAATTAAAAATTTAGAAATCAATAAAGCTAATTTTATTTCATTAAAGTATTATCGTGTTTTAGCATTTGGATATAAGGCTTTTCTCATTAAAACAATTACAGAATTAGCAACCATCCCATATAATGCTTATTTATATTTAAATTCATTTATTAGATCACTTTACCGAATGAAAATTAGTAAGAAGCATCTATTAAATTGGGTTACAGCAGATGATGCAGCCAAACTAGTGAAGACGACTTTAGGTAATACGATTAAACAGTTTTGGATTAATAATGTTGTAGCTATTGGTTTAGTAATATCTGCTATTATCTTTGAAGATTATCAAATAATGAAAATAGTTGTTGCCTTTATCTTTGCTTCAGCACCATTTATTGTTTACTTTTTAAGTAAGGACTTAAATCAAAAAGAAGAAGAACTTAATCAAGAAGATACTGATTATCTAAAAGATTTAGCCTTAAAGACATGGAATTATTTTAAGGATTATCTTACAGAGGAAGATAATTATTTAATACCAGATAATTATCAAGAAAAAAGGGATATTAAAACAGATAATAAAACATCCCCAACAAATATTGGATTATCGTTAGTATCGGTTATATCAGCTTTTGAAATGAATTTTATTTCAATTGATGAAGCAATTAATTTAATTGAAAAAATTATAAAAACAATTAAAAAATTAAGTAAGTGGCATGGTCATTTATACAATTGGTATAATGTGAAGACACTAGAGGTTATGCAACCACATTTTATTTCAAGTGTTGATAGTGGAAACTTTGTGGCTTCGTTAATGGTTACGAAAAGTTTCTTAGAAGCTCATGATCAACCTCATTTAGCACAATTAACAGAAAAATTAATTGAAAAAACAGAATTTCAATATCTATATACAGATAGTGATGTCTTTAGTATTGGCTATCATGTTGATCAAGGTTATTTGCAACCGTTCAATTATAATAAGTTTATGAGTGAAAGTCGTATTTTAAGTTATGTAGCGATTGCTAAAGGAGATGTTCCTAGTAAGCATTGGTTTAGTTTAGATAAAACTCTTATTGCTTATAAAAATAAGAAGGGATTGTCATCTTGGTCAGGCACATTCTTTGAGTATTATATGCCTATTATATTCATGCCTAGTTATCCTAATACTATTTTAGATGAAGCTTATTACTTTGCTTATTATGCTCAAATCGATTATATGCGTAAGATAAACAGTAATTATCCTTGGGGAATATCAGAATCAGCATACAATGAATTAGATGATGCTCAAAATTATAAATATAAATCTTTTGGAATTCCACAATTAAGACTACGTGAAGAGGCAAGCGAAAGAGTAGTTGTTTCGCCATATAGTTCATTGTTGGCAATTACTCTATTTCCTGAAGAGGTAATGAAGAATATCAAACGATTTGAACCCTTAAATATGTTTGGACAATATGGATTATATGAATCTTATGATTGCCTTGATGAAGAACCAGTTATGGCTTATTATGCTCATCATCAAGCTATGATATTAAGTAGTTTAGCGAACTTTTTGAAAGATGGAATTATTCAAAAGTATTTTAATGCAGATGTTCGTAATCAATCAATCGATATGCTAATTAAAGAAAAAGTTCAACTTAAACCGTATATTAACTATAAAATAATGAAATATAAGAAATATACATACGATAAAGAAATCTTTGTTAATGATATTAGAGTCTTTAATCAAATATCGAAATTGCCAGAATTATCAGTCTTATCTAATTCTAAATTTAGTACGATTATTGATGACCGTGGTAATGGCTACAGTAAGTACCGTGATATTCGTTTGAATCGATATCGAAAGGTAACCGAAAAAGATTATGGATTATTTGTCTATATTAAGGATTTACAAACTAAAAAGGTTTGGTCAAATACTTATTCACCACTTAATATTATGCCTAAAAAATATGAGATTGTTTTTGCTTTAGATAATATTAAATTTGTGAGAGCTGATAAAGATATTATTACTACTACAGAAATTGTGGTAACTAAATCACATCATGCCGAAATTAGAAAAATTACTTTTAAAAATAATGGTAATAAAGATCGAGAACTTGAACTCACAACCTATACAGAACCAATTTTAGCAATGAATATGGACGATGTCAGTCACCCCGTGTTTAATAACCTCTTTGTTTATAGTGAATATCATAAAGAAACTAATTCGATTATTATGCGTCGTAAGTTAAGAAATTCTGATACTCATTACTATATGATTAATCGCTTATTAGTTAAAAACCCTTTAGGTGAATTTGAATATGAAACTAATCGTAATCACTTTCTTGGTCGAGGTCGTAGTACGCATAATCCTGAAGCAATAAATAAAAAACTCAGAAATTATGTTGGTACAACTTTAGACCCTGTAATTAGTTTAAGAAATACCGTTTTAGTTCCTAAAGGTGGCGAAACAACTGTTTATTTGATTAGTGGTTTTGGGAAATCAAAGGAGCAAGTTTTAGATATCGTTAGAACTTATTCTAATAAACAAACAATTGCAGAAAAAGGTTTTGAAACAACAATTATTATGGGGAATGCTAATAATAAAATGGTTAATATAAGTGCTAATAATTGTCGCTTATATAATACTACCCTTAACTATTTACTTCAAACAAATTATATTTTAACAAGTGATGAGGTAATTGAAAATTTAACTAAAAATACTTTAAATCAAACTAATTTATGGCAATTTGGGATTTCTGGTGATAACCCTGTTATTCTTTTAGATGTTAATAATTTAAATGCTTTAAGTTTAGTTAAAGAGTTGTTGCACGCTTTTGAATACTATAAAAGCAAATCAATCTTTGTTGATCTAGTTATTATTAATAGTGAAGATGAAGCAGATGCAGAGGTTATTAATAAAGAAATAGAAAACGAAAAATATCGTATCTATACTTTAAATAACTTTTATAAAACACCAGGAAGTATCTATGTTTTAGATAGAAACAAATTAGATGATTCAATGTATACATTATTAAAGACGATAGCTCGTTTAAGAATTGATAGTAATCTTTATAATTCATTGCAATCATATATTAATAATCTTCAAAAATTAAATACAGCTAAAAAGAAAATTATAGAAAAAGAAATACCTAGTTTACCAATCCCTTATGATAAAAAAGAAATTAAATTCTTTAATGATTATGGTGGATTTATTAATAATGGTAAAGAATATTTGATTGTTAATCAAAATACCCCAGTTGCTTGGAGTAATGTTATTTCCAATCAAAATTTTGGAACAATTATAACCAATAATAACTGTGGATTTACCTATGCTTATAATAGTCGTGAATATAAATTAACCTCTTGGACAAATGATGATTTAGTTAACGATTATTCAGAAGGATTTAAAATCAATGATATGAAGGTAAACTTTAGTTTAGTTAAGTTTGGATTTGGTTATAGTGAATTTATCGGTAATTTTAAGAAAATAGATCTTAATTTGACACAATTCGTAGCTTTAGAAGATAATGTTAAGTTTTATAAAATGAAATTAACAAATAATTCAGCTCATAAACAACGAGTTATCTTGAAGTTTTGGATTAATCCTAGTTTAGGTTTTTCAGAAGAAAAGACAGGTCGCTATCTCTTAACTGATTTTGATGAAGATAATAATTTCTTGAGTTTGAGAAATGTTTATAGCCAACACTTTGACGATATTTATACTTTTATGTCTAGTAGTATGAAGATAGAAAATGCTGTCTTAAATAATTTATTGTTTAAAGAAATCGAAATAGATTTTTATCTTGATGAGAAAGAAGAAAAAGAAGTTGCCTTTACCTTAGGTGCTACAACTGATGAAGAATTAATACCTCTAGTTAATAAATATAAACAAGTTAGTGCCGTTAATAAAGAACTAGTAGCAGTTAAAAAACATTGGGATAAGATGTTGACAGCAGTTCAAATTAAGACACCTGATAAGAGTTTTGATTATATGGTTAATGGATGGTTACCTTATCAAACAATTGCTTCTAGAATTCAAGCAAGAAGTGGTTTCTATCAAGTTGGTGGAGCATATGGGTTCCGTGATCAACTTCAAGATTCGATGAATATGTGTAGTCTTCATCCCGATATTACAAGAAAACAAATATTGATTAATGCGGCTCATCAATTTAAAGAAGGAGATGTTCTCCACT
>JAQUFI010000109.1 GCA_028684735.1 Bacilli bacterium
TAGGGGTATTACTAAATAACCATCCTTTTCTTCCAATTACAAATGGTTTTATACTACGTTCTGAGCGGTTATTATCTATCTCTAATCTTCCATCTAATAAATAATTAATGACATATTCCCATTGATCAATAGTATAATTTATCGCATCACTTAATTTACTTTTTGGCAATACTTTCTTAGATTGTTCTTTTAGCCATGATAAAAAATCATCTAATATCGGCTTACTCATCTTTAAACGAATATTTTGACGTTCTTCTATAGATAAATCTTTTATTTTTTGTTCAATTTTATAAAGGGCATTACAAAACTTTAATCCCTTATTAGCCAGTGTTCTTGAAGTATTAGCATTTTTAGGTAAAGCTTTTAAAGCATCCATGTAACCTCTTCTTACATGAGCGAGACATCCGATTCTTATTATGTTATCTAATTTATTGTAACCATAATAGCCATCACAATGTAGATATCCTTTATATCCTGATAAGAATTGCTTCGGATGATCTCCAGAACGCGTTTCTTGATAATCATATAATACTATCGGATTATCAAACTTTCCCGTCCGATATAACCACATATACGATTTGGTAGTAGGAGCTCTACCTACCTCGTGTAAAACTTGAACCGTGGTTTCATCGGCCATTAATATATCTTTTTTAAGAAGCAATTCATGCATTCTGTTATATAAATGCTCAAACAATCCCGCAGCTTTAATTACCCAGTTGGCTAAGCTTTGGCGTGATAAATCTAGTCCGTTACGCATAAACTGTTGTTCTTGCCGGTATAAAGGCATTCCATACGTATATTTTTGATCAATTATATGCGCAATTAACGATGATGATGCCATGCTACCTGGTATAGCCTTTTTTGGTTTTGGCGCTATCATTATTGGAGTTTTATTATTTTTATTCCCCTCAATTTCACATTCTTTGCATGCATATTTAAATTGCACATGTTCAATCACATATGTTTTAGCTGGAATTATCGCTATTTCTTTTGTAGTCTCTTTTCCCATAACCTTAAGCAAGCCATGCCCATATGGACATAACCTATTCTTTTCATCTAATTTATACTCAATAGTTTCAACAGGAAGTTCTTTTATTAAATCTTTCTTACTTCGTTTTTCTTTACGTCTTTTATAAGTGACTTCTTCAAAGGTTGGCTCTTCTTTTTTTTCATCTGATACTTCTTCTGCATCGTTAAATAAGTTTAATTGACCGGAAGTTATTTTTTCGCTTTTAACTCCGTAGCGTTGTTGTTGAAATAATCTAAACTGTTCTTCATACCACTTTAAACGTGCTTCAGTTTCATCTAAACAAATTTTTAATTGTTCATTTTCATTGATTAATTTTTCAATTGTTCTTTCACTTTTTGCTTCCATTTTTACATTCTCTCTAACTGTATTTGATACTTATATTATACCATTTTTCATACAAAAAGTCACTAATAATATGACATAAAATGTTTAAATTTTCATTATATAATTAGCCTTTCTTTGACCTCTTCAAAACGTTTTCCACACCTTACTTCATAACCATTTAACAACCATTTTAACTCTTTTATATCAATTTTTATTACCTCATCATTTGCCATTGGCCAGTTAAATTTTCCTTTTGATAAACGGCGATAATATAACCAAAAACCATTGTATTCCCAATGTAATATTTTTAATTTACATTTATTACTATTACAAAATACAAACAATGCATTTGAAAAGAGATTTAAGTTAAAACTTTCCTGAACGATTAATGAAAGTCCGTCAATTGACTTTCTCAGGTCCGTCACACCAGTTGCCAAATAAACTGTTTTTACTTTATGAATATTTAACATAATTCAATCAATACCTTCATTACTTCTTTAAATAAAGTCTCATTAAATCCAAGCTTAATTTCTAATTTACAAGAACCTATAGTTAAGTAGAGTGACTGACAATTATTATTTGTGGATCTACTATTATTTAAATTAACTGATACCCAATTAGACTTCTCTTTCTTCTTTTTATCATCTTTATATTTTTGATTCCAATATTGGAGTTGGTGGACTTTAATATTATTTTCTTTACTATATTCTTTCATTGTTAAACCACTGACTCTAAAATCTTGTACACGCTCCCGCCATAATAATCGTAACTTTTCTTTTTCACTCATAAAAAATTCTCCTATCATTTATTTGATAAGAGAATTATCTCATATATTTATTACGATCAACAGATGTGGTAGGTTTTACGGTTACTCTTAATTACTCATATGGACCTGTAAATAATGGATGTGGTCCAACAACAGGCGCTATGCTAGTTGCATTTTATGATTCAGTTTCAATCGGAACATTATATAATGGTCTACTACCACAACTACATAATGGTGATAAAGAAAAAGTTGATGATCTAATAATTGAAATGGCTGATTATATGCAAACATGTAATAATATATCAGGTAATTTATCTGACCCAAATAATTGTACTGGAACTTACTATTTTAATGCAACAACAGGACTAACAAATTATTTTGATGATAATAATAATGGAATGTATAATGCAAGATATTCTACAAGCATAAGTGAATATAAAAATTTAATCTGGAGTAAAGGTGTAGCTTATGTTAGACTTAACGATCCTAGTGGTTATGGAAATCACGCTGTGTTAGGAATAGGGACTGCAAATGTGAGGTATACAGGTAATATGCTGATTATACGTGATAATTGGAACTTTCCTGAAGTTTGGGTA
>JAQUFI010000110.1 GCA_028684735.1 Bacilli bacterium
TGATAGTACAGTAGTTATAATAATTACTAAAGCACGTTTAGAAATAGATAGATCGGGGGTTGGGAGAGTAGTAAGAATAAGATGGAGTACTTATGTTAGTGGTCCCCCAACAGTAAAAATTTTAGATGTCAATAATAATCTAATTCAAAACATTACACAAGCAGCAACTGAACAATTTATAACTATTCCAAATAATAGCAAATGGATAACAATTACATCAACTACTGATTATGTATATGAAATAGGTTTATCTAATGAACCAACGTTTAACATAACAAATGGATATATGAGATTGCACGCGGATGCTGCCAAGGAAATAAGAAAACCATATCAAATGGCGAACATCACTTATTTTCCAACCAGTGTGGAACGATTATATAAAATAGGGGAAACAGGAGTTTGGCAATCATATCAAGATAAACCAATCTGGGTTGATCAAGGTGAAACAATCTATGCCAAAGGAGTCGATAAACATGGCAATGAAACGAGAATTATATCACAACATACAGCAAATGTGAGTGATTCACTATCGCCACTAGTTTTTGATAGAGATGATAGTACGATGGTTAGATCAATGACTAATGCTCGATTGGAAATAGATTCATCAGTTATTGGTAAAGTAATAAGAATAAGGTGGAGTACTTATGTTAGTGGTCCTCCAACACTAAGATTTTTAGATGTCGATAATAATTTAATTCAAAGTATTACACAAACATCTACAGAACAATTTATAACTATTCCAAATAATAGCAAATGGATAACAATTACATCAACTACTGATTATGTATATGAGATAAGTTTATCTAACGAACCAACTTTTAGTGCTTTGAATGGTTATATGTTAATTCACAGTGATTCAACTAAATCAATTAATGATCCATATCAGTTGATTACAATAAATTATTTTCCAAGCAGTGTTGAGAGATTATATAAAATTGGTGAAACAGGGGTTTGGGAGTCATACCAAGATAAACCGGTGTTGGTAAATCAAGGTAAGATAATTTATGCAAAGGGTGTTGATAAATATGGAAACGAAACGAGAATTATATCTCAATATAATGTAGATATGGTTGATGCCTTAGGTGCATTAGCCTATGACGGTAATTCAGCTACTTTTGAATCAGCAAATGGTACGAAAAAGGTATTAATAGATTCAGGTTTATATGGTAAAAAGATTTCAATAACTACATCAAGAGATTGTGGAACAGCATCGTGCGTAATATCGGTTAGCATTATATCGGTTGATGGTACGACAATGACTAGTTATACATTGGGAAATGGTACAATATCGATAGATGTTCCAGCAAATGCAAAATACTTACAATTTGGAATGAGCAGATCAAAAGTATATGAAATAACACCATTATCATAAATGTTAAAAGAAATTGATAGTTTATTATCAATTTCTTTTATATTATTGGCTGGTTATTAATTACAAAATATTTTAATTAAATCTAGTTATTATGGTATAATAAAAAGGTAGTAAGAACCAGGGGGGAAAATATGAAAGCATTAAATATTGACCAAAAAGTTATCGCAAATTTAAAAAAATTAAATGTTAAATCACTTAATATTGAAAGTGATTTGTATATATTGGCTAAGAAGTATTTGATCAAAGTATTTATAGATGATGATCAAGACTTTTTAATTGAAAAAGAGAAAAAAGTTTCTGCATTGTCTAAAAAAAATGTTGCTGGAACAATACCAGTGTTTTCATCAATAAATATTGATAATAAATTTGGTGGATATGTAATGCCTTATATTGAAAATTCTATTGAACTAGGAGAAATAGTAAATACTAATATTTCTAAGGAACAATTAATAAAAGTTCTGATAAGAATTAGTGAAACATTAGAAAATATGCATAAAGAAAATATTATTTATGGCGATATTGGTGAATCTAACATTATTGTTGATGAAAAATTAAATCCCTATTTTGTAGATATGGATGGTGCTATTGTTGACGGTATTGGAAGAAGTAATGTACCAAAATTATTTTTTGGTAATAAATTTGTCAAAGATGATACTCCGAGTAAAGAATTAGATATATATTTATTAAATATTTTATTTATAAATTTACTTAGTAAACAAAATGTTTCAAAAATGGACTTTGAAGAATTATTTAAGGTCATAGATAATTTAGATATAAGCGATGGTTTAAAACAATATTTTAGTTTAATTCCTAATGGTATTCAAAGTAATTATGTTACTGATTTACTTAAAAAAGAAATTAGTAATAAACATGTAAAATAGAGGTGAATATATGGATAAAATAATAATTAAAGGAGCTCGTGAAAATAATTTAAAGAATATTGATATTGAACTCCCAAAGAATAAATTAATTGTTATGACTGGGGTTAGTGGTAGTGGTAAAAGTAGTTTAGCATTTGATACAATTTATGCTGAAGGTCAAAGACGTTATGTTGAAAGTTTAAGTGCTTATGCTAGACAATTTTTAGGTGGTAGTGATAAGCCCGATGTTGATAGTATTGATGGTTTGAGTCCGTCTATTAGTATTGATCAAAAAACAACTAATAAAAACCCAAGAAGTACAGTTGGAACAGTTACGGAAATTTATGATTATTTCCGACTTTTGTATGCCAGAATAGGGATACCTTATTGTCCTAATCATAATATTCCAATTAGTAGTCAAAGTATTGAGGAAATGGTTGTTCAAATTATGAACTTGGATATAAACAC
>JAQUFI010000111.1 GCA_028684735.1 Bacilli bacterium
ATAAACAAAAAACGTTTGTGATTGTTTCTGTTTTCTTCTTATTTATTGCCTTATTTATTTACTTTTTATCAGCCTTAGTCTTTGATAATGTTATATTTGCTGTTATCATTGGAATTACTATGTCATTACTTTTTTCCTATAATGCGTATTATTATTCTGACAAAATAGTTTTAAAACTTAATAAAGCAAGAGTTGCTACGAAAGAAGAATATGCTCAACTAAATCATATCTTAGAAGGATTATGTATTGCGGCTAATATTCCAGTCCCTAAACTATATGTTATGGAAGATACTGCTTTAAATGCCTTTGCTACTGGTAGAAACCCAGAGAATGCTGTTGTTTGTATCACAACTGGTTTATTAGAAAAATTAGATAAGAATGAGTTAGAAGGGGTAATTGCTCATGAGTTGTCTCATATTCGTAATTACGATATCTTACTTCAAACAATTGTTATTGTCATGGTCGGTTTTGTTGTTATCTTATCTGATGCTTTCTCACGAGGTATGTTACATGGTGATCGGGATGATGATAATAAAGTAGGGGCCTTCATTGCTATAATAGGTATCATATTTTTAATTCTTTCACCCTTATTTGCAGAGTTAATGAAGTTAGCTATCTCTCGTAATAGAGAGTATTTAGCCGACGCTAGTGCTGTTGAATTAACGAGAAATAAGGATGGTTTAATTAATGCCTTAAAGAAATTAACAACTGATGATGAAGAATTAGAACAAGCTAATAAATCTTCTAGTTCATTATTTATTGTTAATCCCTTAGTTAAAGAAAGAAAAAAGAAAAACTCATTATGGAGTACCCATCCAACTCTAGATAGTAGAATTGAAAGATTACAAAGTATAAATTAAAAAAGATGAAATTCTCATCTTTTTTTTATTATTCAATAATCCAAATGGTATAAGTTCTTCCTTGAGTAAAGGTATTATATCCACCCTTAGTAGGAGAAGACTCATGAATTATACCAGCTGCGGCACCAGTGTTTGACTGTTTAGTTAAATAAGTAAAATATACACCTGGACAATTCTTACTAAAGAAACTTTTTAAACTAGCAATTGTTTGACTAGGAGTAGAACCAAATAATGTATCTTGAATATAAACATTAAATGTTTTAGCAGGACCACTACTTAACCCAATTTTAATAGAAGTACCACTTACAACTTTAACACCACTATTAACATTTTGTTTAGTAGCAATATCTCTAGTTGTAGAAGAGTAGCCAGTATAATAGAAACTACAATTTAATCCTAAGTTCTTACAAGTAGTCGTAATACTAGATTTTGATTTACCAACAAAGTAAGGAACCGTAATAGGTGAACCTTTAGAAACATAAACTGTTACTGGCACTTTAGGATCAATTGCGGTACCCGCATCTTGAGAAAACTTAATAATGCTTCCTGATTTAAAAGAAGTATTATATTCATATTCTTCTTCATAACGAACATTATTATCAGTTGCCCATGATCTAAACTCATTTAAAGTATTAAACTCTTTTAATTTTAATTGTCCTTTAGAAGTAACAATGGTAACTTTAGTCCCTTCTGAAATAACATCATCTTTATTATAATTAACACTTATAATATCACCTAATTTAACTTGATAATCATATCTTTCACTAAATTCTATCTTTAAATTATTATTAATAACCCAACTAACTATATCATCAACTTTCATTGTTTTTAAGTCAGGGGTAACGATTTCTTTACCCTTAGAAATAATTAATGTAACTTGTTCTGTCTTAGGATCTACTTCTAATCCTTTTTTAACACTTTGACTAATGACCATATCTTTTTTAACTGAATTACTAAATTCATAAACTAATTCATATTTAACACCATTACTTTTTAAGTAATAAGTAGCATCAAATAAACTTTTTTCTTTTAAATCGATCATTTCAATAGGAATTAAATTATCAACACTTCCTAACGAAACCACTAAATGAACTTTATTATTTCTTTTAATTTGACCACTTGTACTTTGACTAATAATTACATTTTTAGTTATATCTTCATTAACTTCAAAATCAATGGTCACATTATTTAAATAATTATCTTTAATTACTTTTAAAGCATCATCAATATTCCAACCAACCATATTAGATATAATTACTTCTTTATCATAGTTTGGTCCATTAGATACCGTGAAAACTATTTTTTCAATATCCTTTAATAAGGTATTAGGTTTAATATCTTGAGCAATAATACTTCCTTCAGCAATATCATCACTATTAACATATCGTCCTTCAATTCCAATTTTATTTTCAGTTCCCCAGATCAAAGCTTCATTAAATGAAGTACTCGTAAAATCCTGTAAAACAGCTTGGGTAGGGAGGACTAGTTTATCCGTACTAACCGCTATATTAAAACCAATAAAAACAATAAAGATTATGGCTGTGAACATCCCTAAAGCTTCTTGTAGGACTTTTTTCTTAATCGTCATTGCTAATGCCATAAAGATAGTCATACCCGCAATAATTGAACTATTAGTAATCAAATATACTTGATTAACTTTATCGCCAGAAGTTTTAATATTATAAATCAAGTAAATAATACTAACTAAAACTGCAAGTACTAAAAAAGTAATCTTAATTGATTTAATTATTATATTATCTTTACTTGTCTTTTCTTTATGTTTTTGAAGTTGTTTAATCATTTC
>JAQUFI010000112.1 GCA_028684735.1 Bacilli bacterium
ATTTGAAAATAGGTGCTCTTTTAAATGGTTATAGCAAAGATAAAGACAAAGACTTTGAAACAATTTTCAAAACTAATCCTGATATTGTATTAGTAGCACTAGGAATGGGTAATCAAGAAAAATTAATCTATAGGCATTTGAATAAATTTAAAAAAGGCATTTTTGTTGGAGTAGGTGGATCCTTAGATGTTTTAAGTGGAACTAAAAAAAGAGCCCCAAAAATATTTATAAAATTAAATTTAGAATGGTTATATCGTATTTGTAAGGAACCAAAAAGAATTAAAAGATTTTATCAAAATAATATCAAATTTTTAATAAAATTAAAAAAAGATAGATGGAAAGATAAAAAAATATGAAGAAGGTAATAGATCATCTATTATTATTTTTTCAAAAATTTAAACATTGTATTATTACTTTTATTTTCTTTGTTGTTATTTCATTAATTAATCAATATTATTCTTCTCAATTTAACATTAAAGAATATTTAAATTTAAAAATGTTGTTTTTTTCATTCTTTTGGGTTTCATTAATTCTAATTTATGTTATATATTCTAACCCTAAGTATTCAAGATTTGTTATCTTAATATTAGAAATAATACTTGCAATCATTACTGTTGCTAATTATTTTTTCATTAATTATTTTGGAACATTCTTTTCCTGGAAAGACTTATTTTTAAGTTCTGAAGGAGTTGCCTATGTAGACTCTATTTTTCCTTTAATTAATTTTAAAATTATAATGATTTTCTTTATATTAATAGCTTTGATAACAATTAATTTTGTTAATTTTCCAACTGAAAAAATACACTTTGGCAAAACATTTAAAATTATAACTGTTTGTTTTATTTCAATTATTGTTTTTATATATGGAATGATTATTTATAATAATCATTCAAATAATAAAGTTTTTAACAGTTGGAATTCTATAGAAACATTTAAAAATGATGCCTTCTTTTATAATGAATGGACAAATGTAAATTTATTAGTTAAAAAATATGGTATTTATGAATATTTGTTTCATGATTTATATGTACTATTATTTAAAAAGGATAATGTGATTGATTCATATAATTATGTTAAAGAAAAGTTAAAAAATTACAACACTACCAGTAAAACAAATGACTATACGGGTATTTTTACAAATAAAAATTTAATTTTTGTTATGATGGAAGGTTTTGATGATTGGTTAATAACGGAAAAATCTACTCCTACTATTTATAGCATGATGAAAAATGGGATTAGTTTTAATAACCATTATTCATTAGTTTATGTTACAGGTAAAACTTCACAATCGGAGTTTATTGCAAATACTGGGATTTATCAAAACATAAATTCGTTATCAGCTCATTATGCATATGTTAATAATAGTTATCCTTTTTCTTTAGCTAATTTATTTAAAAGTAAAGGCTATGCCGTTAATTCATTCCATGTTAATAATGGTTCCATATATAATAGAGGAGCTATGATGAAAAGTTTAGGATATGATAATTATTATAATTTACTTCACATGAAAATTAGTTCAGAAGAAAAGGTATTTGATAAAAACTTGGCTTTAAAAGGATATGATTTAATGGTATCAAAAAAACCATTTATGAATTTTATTATTACACTTTCTGGGCATACTCCTTATTCATATACAAAGAAAGAATGTCAAAGCAACTTAGATGAGATTAAAAAGATATTTCCTAATGAGACACGCGAACAATATTTATGTGGTTATACTCAAGCAAGTGAAACTGATTTAATGTTTAAAGTATTATTAGAAAAATTAGAAAATGATGATTTACTTAATGATACTGTTATAATTGCTTTTGCTGATCATCCAAATAATGTTCATCTATTCAAAGATGAGACTTTAAATTTAAACAAAACAGTAATGTTTATATATAACCCAGAAATAAAACCTCTAGTTGTTAATAATATAACTAATACAATAAATATATTACCAATGATTAATAATTTATTTGAACTTAATAGTGATTACTATATGGCAGGCTATGATCCACTATCGTTTGATGAATCATATTTGATTATGCCGGATTTCACTTTATATCAGGATAGTAAATATGAAACTTTAACAAAATATTATTTGGATAAAATCTTAATGAGTAAAAATATATTAATTTCAAATTATTATAAATAATAAAAATTAACGATTGCTTGTATTATAAAAACAAATATAGTAAAATTAATGTAGCAATATATAGTTTGCTATAATAAAGAAAGAGAAGTGATATTTAATATGATTAAAGTTATGACTATTTTTGGTACGAGACCAGAAGCCATAAAAATGGCACCGCTTGTAAAAGAATTAAAGAAAAGAGAAGAAATTGAGACAATTGTTTGTGTTACTGCACAACATCGTGAAATGTTGGATCAAGTTTTAAATACATTTGAAATTGTTCCTGATTATGATTTAAATATTATGCAACAAGGGCAAACCTTAAGTGATATTACAACAAGAGCTTTAACTGGATTAGAGGGGGTTATTAAAGAAGCAAAACCTGATATCGTTTTAGTCCACGGAGATACATCTACGACATTTGTTGGAGCTTTAGCAGCTTTTTATAATCAAACAAGCATTGGACATGTTGAAGCTGGTTTAAGAACCTTTGATAAATATTCACCATATCCAGAAGAAATAAACCGTCAAATGGTTA
>JAQUFI010000113.1 GCA_028684735.1 Bacilli bacterium
TAAAAACTAATGGTAATCCAGGGATTGCTTCATATCCGTCGATGTACTTACTGTTAAAACCTAAAAAACAACTAAAAAGTATTATTTTTACTTGTTCTAAAAATATACATGCTAGTGTTGGATTTAATATTATGGAACTTCGCAATTTTGATATGTCGATAACACCAACTAAATAACAATTAATAAAAAGATATGATAAAGTCATATCCTTTTGAGGTATAAATTGGCAATAAACATATTGTGAATTTTATTGAATATAAAATCTATTTGTGTTAAAATCGCATAATACAATGATAATATGGAAAGATAATTATAGGTGATTTAATGAAAAATAAAGGATTTACATTAATAGAATTATTAGCAGTTATAGTAATATTAGCAATTATTGCCTTAATTACTGTTTCTTTAATAACAGACTTTATAACCAAATCTAGATATGGTGCTTTTGGTGTAAGTAAAAAAAATATAGAAAGAGCAGCTGAACTTTATTATTCTAGAAATGCAGCCAGTGTTATATGGGATGATGGTGTGAGTTATGTAACAATAGGAACCTTAAAAGCGAAAAAGTTTTTAAGTGATAATACGATCAACAGTTTAAATAGTAAAGATATAAGTGATGATACTAAAGTATTACTTTATCGTGAAGGAAGAAAAGTATCATATGCATTGCAATTGTATGATGAAAAGTTCTTTGATTGGTATCAAAAGGAAATGATTAAAGCGGTAAGTAAAGATACCTCTAATTTACCAAATGTTGTAGGGGATATCAAAACAATTGATTTAGATAGTCTTATTGATAAAGGATTAGTAGATGAATTGAGACTCCCTTTAGAACTAGAAAATAGATGTGTTGGTTATGTTGAAATAGAGAAAACAGCTACAAATGATTATGAATATAATGCATATGTTGATTGTTTGACTAGCGCTACAACTTTTGCAAGTCATTATGTAAGTTATGGCGGAAAATACTTAGATAGTTTTTCGGATGTAAAACAAACTTCTGATGGTGGGTATATTGCTGTAGGTAATACTAATTCCGAATCTTTTTATGGTAATATCAACAAAGGTAATCAAGATGCTATAATCGTTAAATTTAGTTCGGATGGTACTATTCAATGGAGCAAAAACTTTGGAGGCAGTAATAAAGAAAGATTTAGTAGTGTCGTAGAAGTTGCTGATGGTTATTTTGCTGTAGGACAAACAACATCAATGGATGGTGATTTAGAGGGAATAGGTATAGGTGGTGAAGGTGACGCCTTAATGGTTAAGTACGATAAAAATGGCAATATAACATATAAAAAAGCATATGGTTCTACAGATCATTACGAGAGTTTTTATTATGTCACATCAAATTCAAATGGATATATCGTATTAGGAACTGTTGGGTCAAGTGCTAAGAATGGAGATTTGACAGGTGCAACAATGCCTGGGAGTCATTTAACTAGTATTGTTTTAAAATTATCGTTTTCATTTGAAAGTACAGGAAGAGCTTTTTTCGGTGGAACTTATCATGATCAATTTTATTCTGCCATTGAGAAAGAAAACGGACAAGGATTAGTTGTCGTTGGTGATTCTGCTGGTAATGATTATGATATGGATGGTTTAAATAATGGTCCATTAAATTCGATAGAAGCTACTATTGTGAGTTATAATAATTCAAATATTCTTGAATATAAACAAGGGTTTGGAGGAAGTAAGACAGATACTTTTAGAAGTGTCATAGAGGTAAGTGATGGTTATATAGCAGTTGGTTATAGTGCTTCTAGTGATTTTGATATGGAAGGAATAAGTAAAACAACAAACGGAAATTATGATGCTATTATCGTAAAATTCGATAAAACTTTAAAAAATATAATTTGGAAAAAGGCTTTTGGAGGAAGCAATGATGACCTTTTTTATGACGTAATAAAAGTAAATAATACAGAAGTAATAGTAGTTGGATATAGTAATTCAAACGATATGGATATGAGTGCACAATCATCTGATGGATATAAAGAAGCAATAATAGTACGATATAATGTTACTAATGGTAATGTTATTGACAAAAAGTTATTTGGTGGTTCAGATAGTGATTCATTTAATTCAGTAATTAGAACAAATAATAACAACTATGTATTGGCGGGGAATACTTATTCAGTTGATAAGAATTTAAAACAATTTAACAAAGGTCACAGTGATGCTATTTTAGTAGGTTATGATAGTAGTTTAAACTTGATAAAAAACTTTAATGAACCAGTAGTTTTAATTGATAAATTAAAAACGATAGTACCAAACTATGGAACAAGTTTAAGTACAAAATATGAAGGTATATATACTTCAAATAACCCTAGTGTCGATTTAGGAGCTTGGTGTTTGGCTAACCCTGCAACATATTCTGACAACGTTAATTATGCTTATGGTTTATGTTTAACTCCTTTCAATGGAGATAATAATAGGATTTTGACTAGAATTGATAATTCTGGTAGGAAAATGAGTATCACCGGTGGTGAAAGTGAATACTTATTTGTTAATCCTGCTACTAATCCACATAATTGGCATCAAATTACATTTATGTTTTCTACTTCGACTGCAAGTATAGAAGTATCAAA
>JAQUFI010000047.1 GCA_028684735.1 Bacilli bacterium
GGGTAAATAATTATATTCAATTGATGAGATTAAATAATAACCCTTTAAATATAAATTACTCATACCATCATCTTCGTAGATACGATAAACATTACTTTTACCAGGGAAAATATGAATTTCCATATTTTTTGGTGGTGTTGTATCATTAATATTTTCATTTTCACCTAATGGAATAATTGAACCCGTTTTAGCAAATACCGGATAATCTTGATCTTTAAAGAATGATACATAGTTTTTCCCACCAGGGAATTTCTTACCAGTTACAAAATCATACCAAATACCATCAGGAATAAAGAACTTATGAATAGAACGATTCATAACATGATCTTTGGCTTTGATAATTGGTGCTACAAATAATTGATTACCTAAGTAATATTCATTTCTATATAAAGTATCATCATATAATTCTGGATATTTATAATAAATGGGTTGAATTAATGGAATACCCTCTTTGTGATAACGATAAGCTTCCGTATATAAATAAGGTATTAAACGATGTCTTAATTTCATATAGTCTTGAGTTATCGTATAAGTTTTAATATTCCAACGCCATGGTTCGCGTTTATAATATTTTCCATTGTCTGCCCCAAACTTTAAGATTGGACTGAATGTTCCTAATTGAACATACCTAATATATAGTTCATTATCTTCAATTCCTTTAAAATATCCTCCAATATCATGACTCCACCAACTAACACCATTATTAGAAGCATTAGAGTTATAAGCAGGAATTAATTTTAAAGCATCCCATCCAACAATCGTTTTTCCTGAATATAAAACAGGATAACGATGTGGAGCTATTAAAGAATTATAACCTAAAACCATTGGTCTTCGCTTATAGTTACGCATCATATCATAGAAGTGATAGTGCTTTAATAACCATAAATCATCCAATTTGTTCTTTTCAAAATAATCAATCCAAAAGAAATCAATGTCGAGATTATCTAGCGGATGAATAAATAATTTTAAATATGTATCTACAAAACGTGGATTTAAAATATTAAATGGAATAACCCCATTGGCATCAGCTTCTAAATAAGTTCTCGCCTTTTCATAGTATTCATCAATTGAACGAAGTCCTTCCATTGGATTAATATTTAATCCAATTCTAATCCCTTTTGAATGAATATAGGCAATCATTTCATAAGGAGCACGGAAGAATTCTTTATTCCAAGTAAAACCTGTTTTTAAATGATTATCTCCATCATGTGTTCGAACGTGCCAATCCTTATCTAATAATAAAACAGATACAGGAATCTCTTTACGTTCGAAATTAGTTATTAATTCTTTTAAATCATTGTCGTTATAAACAATATTACGACTCCACCAATTACCTAAAGCATACCTTGGTAATAAAGCAGGAAAACCTGTAATCATAAAATAATCTTTTAAGCATAACTCAAAATCTTTTAAATAAACAAATAAATAGATATCGATGGTTTTAGTTTCTCGATTCTTTACTGTACCAGTTGGTTCCATAATCTTACTATGACTATCATCAATACTCGCAAAACCATCAATTGAATATAAACCTTTATTAAACTTCAATTTTCCCTTTTTATTAGTAACTAAAGTAGCTGGCGCACCATAATTTCTAACTTCCGGGTGATTATAATACCAATAACGATCAGAGTTTAAAACATCAACTTTTAAATTAGCCGTAGGATTTAATTTCCCGCTATTAAATTTCTTTTCTTTCACATAATGAAGCGTAAAATATTTAGTTGAAAGTTCAATAAAGCGTTCATCTTCTTTTAATTTAAATTCAGGGACACTAAAATTACGAAACCAAACTAATTCCGTTGGACGATCATCAAACACTCCTGACTCATTATATTCAAGTCTAATCAATCTCTCGGTTAAAATAGTAAATCGATATTTTTTACCTTTAATAACCGCTTTAGGATTTGGTTGAGCCTTTTCATAATCAAAAACAAACTGGCTACCTAAATTATACATAAAGATTCAACCCCTTTATCTTTTATAATTCTTCTATTTTCATAAAATTGGTATGTTTTACCCCTTTAAATGGATATCCCCCTGTAACAATAATTTTATCATTAGCTTCGGTATGAATTAATTCTTTCGTTATATCTTTTGCTTTATCAATTATTTTATCAAATGATTTTAATTCATCAACAAGAATTGGCGTTACTCCAAAACATAACGCTAATGACTTTACAGTTGCAGGATTAGGACTAGCTGCAATCACATGACAACTTGGTCTAAAACGACTAATCTTACGAGCTGTATAACCACTAATGGTTGGTGTGATAATGGCTTTACACTTTAAACGATTAGCACTTTCAGCTACATTATAAGCTAAAATACCAGTAATATCTTGTTTCTCAGTTTGGACTGCATAATCGATTAATCCTTCATAATCAATATCGAGTTCAGCTGAAGTAATAATCTTTTCCATTAGCGCTAAAGTTTCAACTGGATACTTACCAATCGTTGTTTCGCCACTTAACATAACAGCATCAACACCATCTAAAACAGCATTAGCAACATCACTAACCTCTGCTCTTGTTGGTCGGATTTGGTGTTCCATTGAAGCCATTAATTCTGTTGCTACAATACTTATTTTACCAGCCATTAAACATTTCTTAATAATTTTCTTTTGTACTCCAGGAATTCTTTCCATTGGTATTTCTACTCCTAAATCACCTCTGGCAATCATTATCCCTTCACACATATTTATAATTTCATCGATTTCTTCAATTCCGATTTCATTTTCTATTTTTGCAATAATACTCATATGATTATTTTCTAATTCAATCAATAAATCATTTACTTCTAAGATATTTTCAGCTGTCGATACATATGATAAGGCTAAAAAATCCGTTCCAATCTTACTTGCAAACTTAATATCCTCAATATCCTTTTTACTTAAAAACGGTCTGTTAAAACGAATATTAGGCACATTTAAACTACGACCATCTTTAATTATTCCCCCAGATAATACTTCACACATAAGATAATCTTTACCTTTATCTAAAACCTTTAATTCAATTAAACCACAATCCATTTTAATAATACTATCATATTTAACATCATTAATTAAATTACTATAACTAACTGAAAATTTGGTCTTATCACCAACAACTTTATTCATGTAAATTCTAATTTTGTCACCAGTTTTTAAATAAGCTTGACCACCTGAGAATTTACCTACTCTAATATCAGGTCCTTTAGTATCAAGCATAACTGCGATATGGGTACCTAATTCATAATTAAGTTCATTTATTTTTTTAACTATTTCTTCACAAAAAGAATAGTTGGCATGACTTAAATTAATACGGGCTACATCCATCCCATTTTCAATTAATTCACGAATAACCTCCTTGCTACTACTAGCAGGTCCTATGGTTGCTATTATTTTAGTCTTATTCTTATTATCACCATTATCATTATATCATTACCTTTTAAATATTAAAAGACCATTTCCACAAAAAAACAAAAAAGAATATCTTCGATACTCCTTTATAATCTTTTAATTAATGATTCATAAACCTCTTGATTGATATCCTCAATTGCTTTTATTTTATTGTCAACCATACATTCAATTGTTTTAAAATCATATTTATGAGCAATTTCAAGATATGATAATTCCGCATTTCGTAAGTGTTCTTCATTGCTTTCATGTTGATCTGATCGTTCCTTGCGATCTTGTTTTAAAATACAAGCCCCTTCATAAGGCATGTGTAAGAAAATTCCAATATCTGGTTTTGGTAGTTCTAATAAAGAAAACTCTAAATCTTCAATCCATTGATATAAAGCTTGACGATTTTCTTGTTCTTTTATTTTCCCGCCTTGATGTGCCATATTAGAAAAAACATAGCGATCAAGAATAACATGCTTACCACTTTCTAAAGTTTTATTAATAAGAGGAATATTGTATCTTCGATCGGCCGCAAAATAAAGAGATGCGACTTTAGGGTCAACTTGATTAGCCCCTTCACTAAACCATCCATCACATAGGTATTCTTTTCCTAGATAGGGTCCACCAATTATTCTTCCTGTCGGTGAATCATAATTAGGAAAAGTAAACTTTTCAATTTCAATTCCCTCATTTAATAATTTTTTCATAACTAAATTAGTTTGGGTTTCTTTTCCAGAACAATCTGTTCCCTCAATAACGATTAACTTACCTCTCACTTTAATTCTTCTTTCTCTTTGTATATTTGATATGTTTATAAGGAATCACATGATGTGATAGATCCTCTATTAAAATAGTTTCCCACTCATCTTTATTAAAAGGTGGGAAAAAGGTATCAGCTGCATCATCAGTTCGATCTATTTCAGTTAGATACATTATATCTGTATATTCTAAAAATTGTTGATAAATACTAGACCCTCCAATAATATATAAGTCATCATCTTTAAAATCATTTAATACTTCTTCAACACTATGGCAAACCGTAACTTCACTTGGAAATTCATATTCCCCTTTAGTCAAAACCACATGTTTTCGATTGGGTAACATCTTGGGTAATGATTCAAATGTCTTTCTCCCCATTACAATTATTTGATTCATTGTTTTTTTACGAAAAAACTTTAAGTCATTAGGTAATGACCAAATAAGTTTATTATCCTTACCTAGTTCATTATTAGCCCCAATGGCTGCAATCATGATTACCTTCATATAGCAACCGGCATTTGAATCTTGCCATGATGTTCATAATCGATTAATTTAATATCTTTTAATTCTTTTGAATTATCAAACTTAAAAAAGTCTTTGATATCAGGATTCACCCATAGTTTTGGGGCTTCAAAATCGCCTAACTCTTCATATCTTTTAATCTGTTCTTTAATACCTTCGATTTGGTCAACATAAAGATGAACATCTTTTGCACTCCAATATAATTTTCCGGGTTTCAAACCAGTTACCCTAGCTATCATCGTTTGCAACACTGCATATTGGGTTACGTTAAAAGGTAATCCCAAAGCCACATCACATGACCTTTGAGTAACAACGACATTGAGTTTACCATCAGTGACGTCCCACATACTATCCCATACACAAGATGGCAAAGCTGCTGTTTCTAAATAATCATTTTGCCATAAACTCATATTCATTCTTCGATCAGTTGGATTATTCTTAAGCGTTTCAATTAGATTTTGAATTAATTGATATTTATTAACAATATAACCATATGCTGTTCCTATCGTATAAGCATATTCTTGTCCAAAATATTTCCCATTATAATAACCATTTTCATCGATTTGCCACTCATTCCAAATCTTAACACCACGTTCTTGTAACCATCTAACATCATTACTTTGGGTTTGATAAATCCACAACATTTCCAAAATAGCTGATTTAAAAGCCACAAACTTCGTCGTTAAAATAGGAAACTCCTCTTCCAAATCAAATTCAAAATGTTTATATGGTAATTTAATTGTATTGATTCCTGTTCTATTTTCAACTTCTGTACCATATTCCATTATTTCTTTGCATAAATTAATATATTCTCTATCCCACTTAGCCATATCTTACCTCCTATATTATTTTATAACAAACAATTGTTTGTGTCAATCGATTATGTCATTATGATTAAATTCAACATTTAAAAATTTACGACTTGCTAAATAATCACACATATGGACAAATTTTTGATATTTATTTTCCGGTAATGGTAAGACTGTTTTACTATATTTATTCGTATTCCACTCTCCCATATGACTAGTAATCATATTAGTTACTAATTCAACATCATCTTTAGTTAACGATAAAACCGAAGCATTCTTTTTTATATAGTCACCAATTAATAAAGGATGCTCAAAAATCGTATATTCTTCTTTTACTAATCCTTCCTTTAAACCATCGTGCATTAATAAGGATACAAGCATTAAATCCTTTTCACGATCGGTAAAAGCACTTCCAATCGTATTATTTTCTAATAAATCATAAGCTAATTTAACTGCCACCTTGGTATGCCTTACTAGTCCACCTTCTCCTACTGCATATTGAGGATGATATTTCCCACTACTACTAGCTTGAATCACAAAAAAATAATCAGGTAAGAGATTAATTAACTTAATCGCATCTAACCTTATCTTTTCATCTTTAATATACGATAACTCTTTTTTAAAAACATCACTCTTCATAGTACCTCCTATTTCATCAACCTTACTAAAATCTCATTTGATAAATAAATATATTTAGAATTAATATATATATATCCATTATTACTTATTAATTTTTCTTCCTTAATTAATTCTTTAATAACTTTATCTTCCATCATCTTTATACCATATTTTTGTTCAAAATTCTCTATCTTTATCCCTTTTATTTTTCTTAAACCTAAGATTAAAGCATTCTCAACCATTTCATCTTTGGTTAATTGAATCTTTTCATTAACATAATTACCCTTAAGGTAATTACTAATACTACGGGTATTCGTATAACGAACTCCACCAAGATAACCACTGGCTCCTAAACCAAATCCATAATATTCTTCATTATTCCAATACGTTAAGTTGTGTTTTGATTCATAATTATCTTTCGCATAATTACTGATCTCATATTGATGATACCCATGATTGGTTAGAATTTGATTAATTGTTTGGTACATCTCATAGTCGAGGTCTTCATCAATATTATCAACCTTATCTAAATATAGTTTAGTATGTTCTTCTATAATCAATGAATAAACAGAAAGATGGGGTAAATCAAGTTTTAAGAATAAATTTAAATCCTCTTTTAATTCATCGATTGTTTGATTGGGTATCGCATATATTAAATCAATATTAATATTCTTAAAACCCATCTTTTTAATTAAAGTAAGTGCATCAATCGTCTCCTTAGTTGAATGCCTACGATTTAATAATTCTAAATGCTTTGGGTGAAAACTTTCTACCCCGATACTTAATCGATTGACATAATTATTTTTAAACAATTTTAACTTTTCTTCATCAATTGATTCGATATTACCTTCGATTGTAAACTCTAAGTTATCACTTACCTTAAACATTTTAATAATATCAAATAATCTTTTTAATTCTTCAATCTTTAAACAAGTTGGCGTACCTCCACCAATATAAATGGTATCTAACACATCTCCCTGGTACTTATCTTTAATTTCTAATTCTAAACTAGTTAAATAATCATTAACCCATTTATTATCATAATATACCTTACAAAAGTCACAATAAGAACAAATACGTTCACAAAAAGGAATATGAATATAACAAGCTTTAATCATTTATTCCCACGACTAATAATATAAATGATATCATCCTTGGTATAGTTATATTTAAGATAATGTTCTTTTAAATCTTGAACCATGATTCGACAAGTTAGTTGTTTATCAATTAAAGAAAAAGTAAATTGACCCTTTTTGGGTAAATTAGTATATAAAGGATTAATAACATTTTTAAAACAAAAGAAAAAACGTTTACGATAATCAATTCTTTTATCTTTATCCCTGATCAATTCAATCTCATCAAGCGTTAAATCAGGCCATTTTTTACTTTCAATAATTTTTAAATACTGATTAGCTATATCAATTAAATCTTTTTCATTCATGCTATATCCTCCTAAGTTTATTATATCAAAAATAGTTTCATTATGAAACTATTTAATCTTCTTCATCCATACTTAAAACCGATAAGAAAGCCTCTTGTGGTATTTCAACACTACCGATCATCTTCATTCGCTTCTTACCTTCTTTTTGCTTTTCTAGGAGTTTACGTTTACGCGAGACATCTCCTCCGTAGCACTTCGCTAAAACATTTTTACGGACTGCTTTAATATCAGCTCTTGCAATTACTTTGTTACCAATACTAGCTTGGATGGGAACTTCAAATTGTTGCCTTGGAATTAATTTTCTTAAATTCTCAACAATAATTCTTCCTCGGTTATAAGCAAAATCTTTATGAACAATAATACTTAAAGCATCAATGATTTCTCCATTTAATAAAATATCCATTTTAACTAGATTACTACTTTTATATCCTATAAAATCATAATCAAAAGAAGCATAACCCTTTGTATATGATTTTAACTTTTCAAAAAAATCATAGACAATTTCTGATAGAGGAATTTCATAATGAATACTAACCCTTGTATTATCTAAATATTCAATTGAGTGATAAATACCTCTTTTATTTTGACATAGTTCCATAATAGGACCTATATATTCACTTGTAACAAAGATATTGGTTCTAATATATGGTTCTTTAATATCCACTATTTTTACTTTATCAGGCATTTTAACAGGACTATCGATATTGATAACACTTCCATCCGTAAGCGTTATTTCATAAATAACTGATGGACTAGTCGCAATTAAATCAATATTAAATTCTCTTTCAATTCGCTCTTGAATTATTTCCATGTGCAATAAACCTAAGAATCCACATCTAAAACCAAAGCCCAAAGCTTTTGATGTTTCAGGCGCAAACTCCAACGAAGCATCATTTAACTTTAATTTTTCTAAGGCTTCTCTTAACTCTGGATACTTAGAAGAATCTAAAGGATAAAGCCCACAAAAAACCATTGATTTCATTGGTTTATATCCAGGCAATAAGTTAGATGCAGGACTATCTTCTATAGTAATCGTATCCCCTACTTTAATATCAGAAATATTTTTAATTGAACCACAAACAGTTCCCACTTCACCAGCTACTAACATATCTTTTTTCGCTGGATATGGGTTATGAACACCTAACTCAACAACCTCATAGGTTAATCCATTTGACATCATTTTCATCTGGTCACCTACTTTAATCTTACCATTTACAACTCTAATCAACGCCACAACACCACGATAAGCATCGTAATAACTGTCAAAGATAAGAGCTTGCAAATTATCATCTTTGTTCCCTTTAGGAGCAGGTATCTTTTCAATAATAGCTTCGATTAACTCAGTAATACCAATTCCACTCTTCGCACTAGTTAAAATGATTTCATCTTCATTAAAACCTAACGTATCTTTTAATTCTTTTTTTACTCTTTCAATATCTGCATTTGGTAAGTCTATTTTATTAATTACAGGAATAATCGTTAAATCATTTTCCATTGCTAAGTATAAATTAGCTAGTGTTTGAGCTTGAATTCCTTGAGCTGCATCGACAATCAATAAAGCACCTTCACATGCTGCTAACGAACGACTAACTTCATAACTAAAATCAACATGCCCTGGGGTATCAATTAAGTGCAATGTATAGTCTTCATTTTGATAATGATACTTCAATTGAACTGCATTTAATTTAATTGTAATCCCTCGTTCACGTTCTAAATCCATATTATCTAATAATTGCTTTTTTTGCTCTCTTTCAGTAACAGCACTTGTCGCATCTAAAATACGATCAGCCAAAGTACTCTTACCATGATCAATATGAGCAATTATGGAAAAATTTCTAATGTTTTCTTGCTTCATCTAATTCACCTAAATAATATCATACCATTTTTTTAATAAAAAAAAAACTGAATAATCAGTTTTTATTTAACTACATGAGAATGTTTGAGTTGAACTTGCATATGTACATACAAATCCACTAACAGTTAAACTCGCAGTACTAGCATCACCTTGCATGTTTAAAGTAATAACACCAGCCGTTGGTTTAGTTCCTTTATAGGTTATATCCAAATCAGCTGCAACTAATCCTAAATCAGTATAATTAGGGGCTATAAATGTATTATTTCCGGCTGTATCAGCAGTAACATTATAACTACCGTTAGTCTGAAAAGTATATCTAATTTGGCTTTTTAAACCAGCAGGGTTTTTCATCAATACTTTAGCATAAACATTTTCAGTTGCTTTTAAGACACCATATGCAGAATTAGCTGCTGATTCTTTTCTTGCATCGTCAATTAATCCTACGATAATTGGTGCAGAAACAAGAGCGATAATAGCTAAAATAACAATTACAGCTAATAATTCTATTAGTGTAAAACCTTTATTGCTTTTCATATTTTAATTCCTTTCTAATAAGAATTATTAATCATAATTCCACCAATATAATAAACAAGATTATATTAATTATTATTTATTCATTTAATTTTATTGATATTAACTACAAGTGTATTCGTGTACAGCAGTATACTTACAAATAAAATTATTGATTTTCAAATCACCTGTAGCTATAACATCACCTTTTGGGGTTAACGTCAATGACCCGCTAGTTGGTATAGTACCTTTAAAATTAATCTTTAAGTCAGCTTCTGTAAGTGGAGCCCATGTAGCTGGAATGGTTCCAGAACCACCATAACTAGGTACTACACCTGTTGTATTAAATGTATAGACAACATTTGCAGGCACACCTTTTTTACTTTTTATTAAAACTTTAGCATGAACATTTTCGGCAGCATGATATACTCCATATGCTGAGTTAGCTGCTGATGATTTTCTTGCATCATCAATTAAACCTACAATAATTGGTGCGGCAATTAAAGCAATTACAGCCAAAATAACGATTACTGCTAACAATTCAATTAATGTAAAACCTTTATTACTCTTCATTTTATCACCACCTTATTATTAAATTACAATTTGATTATAACATATATTACCAAATAAGGTCAATAATAATTGTCGAATTTTACAATATTCTGTCAATAAAAAAGTAATTAATGAGAATTAATTACTTTTTTATCTATTAGTCTTTAATTACATGCAAAGGCATCGTTTGCTCCCTTAGTACATGTATAATTATTAATAACTAAATCAGTTGTGACAGCAACTGTACCATTAGTATTTAAAGTTAATAC
>JAQUFI010000048.1 GCA_028684735.1 Bacilli bacterium
TAACAAAGATACTAATTTAGTTTATGCTTTAGACAAGTTTCATTTTAAACAAGCTATACACCATTTATGCATGAACGAAACATTAGAAGACATAATGACCCATTATGTACTTAATAATATGAAAAAATATTTTAAAACTGTTTGTGAAGCTTTACTTGAAGACTATCCACACAGAGAAAAAACAACACTAGATAAACAAAAGTATATTTTAAACAACTGGAATAATATCAATAATTTATATAAAAATAATTTGAGTTGTCCGATGGAATCACAAATATCTCATAATCTAGCTGATTTATTTACATCTAGACCTAAAGCATATTCAATTAAAACGTTGGAAAAATTATTAAAAATAAGAATGTTATTTAAAAACAACTACAACCTAAAAGAACTATATTTAAATAATTTTAATAAGAATGAAATATTAACAATTAATGAAGAAGAATTAAACTATTCAATCTTTGAAAAGAAAACAAATAATATAAATCCATAAAAATATATAGATGAAAGAAATTATAAAGCCGTATATGATAATTAAACATTAAAAAAATGAAACTAATAATAATTTCATTTTATCGGATAAAAATCCCACGAACTCTTTACTCTAACCATGCATGAGTAGGGCAATCGCTTAAAAAGAAGTCAATAGATAATATTGAAAATCAGATTAATATTACATCTTATATACAAAAGTCTTTGATTTCTCCTATAAAATCACTATATTTATAATATATTTCTACCAAGTTAATCGATTATAATATACTTCCATCCTGGCTGCCATTTTTTTGTATTTCGCCAATCACAAGCAATTGCTACTTCCCATGATAACTTTTTAGTTAAGACTTCAAATGCCAATTGAGGTGCTCTATGAGCAACTATTGCTACAGTCTTTCCCGCATAATTGTTTTTTATAAATCCAATGAACTCAGCAATTCGTTTCTCTACATCCTTAAGTGATTCACCATTAGGAAAGGGCTTATTTATGTAATTCTCATAAACTACTAAGTCTTTTGATTTCTGGCCAAGCAATATTTGCCGATTCAACTGCTCATATAAGATCAGAAGTAAAAAGCACATCAAATTTTAATTCAGTATTATAAAATTCTTCATAATTCGGCACTAATTTAGCTGCTTGCTCTTTTCCTAGATCATTTAATTCTACATTTTTCCATCCACTACATTTTTCAGCAGCATTATCAAAAGTTGTTCCATGAACAAAATATAATATTTTTGTTCCCATTACATATCACCTCACAGTTATTATTATAACACTTTTTTAATATTGTTTTGATTATTTAGCACATCATATCTTCGTTTTTCTAAATGGTTTAGATAACCTAATTTTTCAGCTTCCTCCAAAGATATTAATGAATATCCTTGAACAATCAATTCATCTATTGCTATTAAGGCTGCATCAATAGAATGACTATATAAATCATGGATTAAGACTATAGCACCATCACTAGCACTTGTTATAATTTTATTTGAAATTCTTTTTTCATCTTGATCTTTCCAATCATATGGATCAATATTCCAAAAGATAAATGTCATATCATTTAATTCGAAAATTCGATCAGTTATTGATCCAAAAGGGCATCGAACATATTTATTGTTAACATCTAGAACTTCATTAATAATACTGTTAGTTTTATCTATCTCATTCAATACTTCAGATTCACTTAACTTACTTAAATCTTTATGATTATAGGTGTGGTTAGCAATGGTATGTCCTTCATTGTAAGCTCTTCTTATGATTTCCGGATGATTCACAATTTTATTGCCAACAGCGAAGAATGTAACTCTTACATTTCTTTTTGACAATTCATCTAATAATCTAGGAGTATTGACTTCGTCTGGACCATCATCAAAGGTGATTAGCATAATTTTATTGCCTTTTAATGAATCAACATTTCTTAATTCTCTATTTGTTGTCATTATCCCACCTATTTCATTTTTAGCACATAAGGAGTAACTAGTTTTAAAGTTTGTATTTCCTCATTAATTAAGTGCTCATCGGCATTGATTTCAACTTGCCAGCATGCTGTACATATTTGTTCTATCAAAAATGCTCTTGCTAATATGGCTTTATCTTCAGATAAGCTTATTGACAAACTATTTAATACTAGATCCAAATGTTTGATTTTATCAGATAACTCTTGCATTAATAATTCATTTCTTACAAATCTAGGTATTTCAAAGCATCTATCTCCGATTAATCCAAGTGGATCAATTGCTACCCAATTTTCATTTCCCTTTAGTATATTTCTATGGTTCAAATCCCCATGCAATAAAATTTGAGGATTATTAAGATTTGAAATACTAGCATATAACTCGCATGCTAGATTAATAAAATAAGATAATTCCTTATATTTTTCTAAATCTTCATTTGCTTTTCTAGCCGCTCTATCTAATGTGTTTTTATGATTGGAAATATTTATAGTATTCTCAGTATCAGTAGTTAATCTCATTAGTAAGTCAGAAAATATTTCTATTCTTTGCTTAAGATCTTTAACAGTATGAAGATCATATCCTGGAACAATTCTTTCTAAAACTAGCACTTGATTACTCTGATCTACCTCATGCAATTTGCATGCTGAAACACCCTTATATAATTTTAACGTCTCAGCTTCCTTAATAAATTCCCAATATGAAGAACTAAATTTGATAGCAACATTTCCATAAATCTCGCTAAAAGCAAAGCATATATGATTTTTAGTATCTTTTGATGCTTCTTCTATATTGCTTAGTTTGAATTTGGTTTTATATTCATCCAATACACGATTAATTTCTTTATCCATTTTTAGTTCCCCCTTCAGACAACTTATATTTATTTTAAAAATGAATCGAAAGCTGCAAATTGGTTTTCACTACTTTCTCTTATTTCTTTTGATATTTTAAATTTTTTCGGATCAACATCTTGATTATTTTTTATATTCCTAATATCTATATACTGATTACTGTATTCAATATCTTTTAATACATTAATTATTTTATCACTATATATCAATGGTAAAGTCCGCTTGTTAAAAAGTAAAGATAAAATGGTTACATGTAGTCTAGTTGAAATAACTACGCTACTCTCAGCTATGAGTTTTATAGATTCATCTAAATTAGTATGGATTATAGTTTCCATCATCCCCAACTCTTTTGGTGATAATTTTGATTTGATTTTTTCTATAACGAGTGTATCATTTTCAGAATGACAAGCTGAGAATAAAACTATTCTATAATTTTGATTAATAAACTTTCTTATTTGAGATATGATAATCTCTATATAATTCCGTTCGTATTTTTTAAGTGATGAGCGACTTTCTAAATCTATAACTGATATTAAAACATATTTTTTATCTATTATTTTATCGACCGGATAATCAAGTTGAAAAGCTACATCTGGCGCTAATGAAATGTTAGTTAACGATTCTTGAAAGAGATCAAAGGAATATTTATCTCTAAAACATACATTATCATACATAGTAAAAGCTCTATGATAATCGTCATAAAATTTCTTCGATGAATAGCCACCAAAATTACATCCTATTAAATAATTCGACTTCCCCTTTATTATTTTGCTAACAAATTTATTGTACTCAGCATCATTATCTATATCTTTTCTTTCCATAAATAATGATCCGCCAATAGTTATATGAGCATCTACTTGTTCATTAGTCTTTTTTCTTAATTTTTGTTTGTATTGCTGAGTTAGACCTAAGAATTTAATTAAAGGTTTATCAAAAGAAAGATATTTTAGATTTTGTATAGATCCAAACATCTTCTTATTTTGTTTTCTTGCTATAGCGTAGAATTGAATATTGGGATATTTATTGCATAAAATACGCAAAAACAAATCATCTCCAAAGTTATCATTAATATAACAATCAACCAGTACCTTAGGCATAATAATCTACCACCTAATTAATTCTTTATCTTCACCATTGATATATCTTTTACATGCTACAGTTAGCCCTAATAAGAACTCATCTTTAATTCTCCAGCACTCAATGAAATCATCAAGCTTTATATCAATTTGTTTTGTAATTTGTTTTCCATCTTCAACATAAAGAATCTTTCCCTGAATTGTATCTACTTTTTTTAATAAAATGCTAATAGTATCGTCTATATCAATTTCAACAAGACCGCTAACTTCTTCACCATTCAAATCATATTCTTCTAGTTCTTGTGAAATAGGTAAAAGAAAAACTCTATGAAATTCATTAATAATTTGATTAATCTGAGGTACAGTAGCAGCACATTGTCTAATCCCAATCGGTATTAAGTCATTATAATCAATATCCACATTTAATTCTTCTTTAATCTCGCGAATACAATCCTCAGGTTTTTCGCCTTCTTGATAATGCCCTCCAACAGTTATATCTAATTTGCTATATGGGCTATGAACATCACCTTTTTTTTGAAAGATAATTTTATTTGTATCCGGATTGAAAGCTTGACAAGCAACAACCGCATGCCAAATACCTTTTTCGTGTATTTCTTTTCTTCCGGCTATTCCTATGTACTCAAAATTATCATTATAAATATCTAACATTTCTTCTACTTTACTCATAAATCCTTCTCCTCATTAATCGTTTTGCAACTTTATATAATCTCAAAGATATAAGTCTACAAAACATTTTCTTTTTAATATCCATTTGATTTTTATAATATAAATTATTATACCATTTTGGATAGCTTTCTGAAATAACTTTATTTATACTTGGCAAAATATCAGCATAATTATCATATTTAAGAAAACGTAAACTAGCTCTATAAAGAAGATGTTGGATATATGTATATTCTAATTCTTTATAATAAAAATCTTGTTTTCCCTTTATCTTAAATTGCCTTTGTAATTTATCTAGTGCTGGAAAAATATTTAGCAACTTAGAATTAAATTCATTTTGATGCATTGTACTTCCTTTTCTTTGCACATAATGATAAGAGCTATCTTCTATAAATTCAATCTTATTGGCTTCTAAGGCAAATGCCGGAACAATTGCTAAATCTTCGTAGAAAATGTTTCCATCAGGAAACGGGATTTTTTCAACAATATCTCTTGATATAAGTTGTGCCTGGATCATCGGTATAGAAATAATATAACTCTCGTGATTATTATCTGTTTTCAGAGTTCCAAACTGATATTTATTTTCACCTTCTACAATAGTGAATTTATCGCATTTAACAATATCACAATTACTAGTTTGTTGTTTTTTCACCATTTTGTTGATCATGTTTTTAGAAATATAATCATCGCTATCAACAAAAGTAATAAATTTCCCTCTACTCTTTTTAACAGCACTATTTCTAGCATGAGACACGCCATGATTATTTTTAAAATTAATGACTTTTATTCTCTTATCTTTAGCTTTATATTCTTCTAGAATTTCTTCTACTCCATCAAGAGAACAATCATTAACAACAATTATTTCTAATTTGTCATATGTTTGTTTTAAAATTGAATCAAGACACTTTGGAACGTATTCCTTAGTGTTATATACTGGAACAATAACTGAAACTAACATTTTATGCCTCCTTAGAATTTCTTAACATCGGCGCTATCTACAGAAGTCGTCCAGTAATAATCAGCTTCATCTCTAGCTACTACTATAGTTTTCTTTAATTGTTCGGTTAAATAAGATTTATATGAAAATGGTAAATTAATCTCATTTATATAGATCGTATCACCTTCTATTTCAATATTGCTTTCATTAACTTCAATATCTAATGATTTTAATAAAAGCACAACATTCCCTTTAGTTATTAATGTAGGTTTACAATTAGAACAAATCTTTCTTTGCTCTTCAGTACATCTATTTAGCTGTTCACACGTTTTGGTATTATAAAAAGCTTTATAATCTGGAATTCCTAAAACAAATGATATGGCACAAGATGTTGCTTGAAATAACGGATAATCACTTGTATGTTTTAATGTATCTTGAATATAAGAATATGTCTTACTATCAAAAATACTATCAGCTTTCAGTATTTCTTCTCTAGTTAAATTAATCGCACTTAAATCATATTCATCGATCATAGTTGCTTTAACCTTTAGACCAATAACAATAGAAGCACTAGCATACTCTTTTACATAATCATATATTTCATTGATTTTTTCTGGTGAAGAGTTTTGAGGTAGAAAAGGCCTCCAATAATGAATAACCTTTTGATCATAATCCTTTAGTAAAATAAAGTTTTGTTTTGTATGTTCTTGATTTATTCCAATTTCGATTGTTCCATCTAATCCGGAATAACTTATAAAATAGACAATATTTAATTCAGTAGCAATTATCTCTTTTAAAACTTCCTCAGGAATTTTACATTTTGTAATGATCACTATTGGATTCTTAACAACTTTTTTCTTTAATTCTCGAAGTGTTTCTAAGAGGTATTTTATATTTTTATCAGTAGCAAATATATCGGTATTTGGAAATAAGCAGATCGGTGTTTTTTCATTGTATAGTTTATATTCGATTAATTCCTTTACAGCATTTTCTGGATTAGTTATTTCTTCAGGTAGTACGCCGTTTAAACCATCAGGTTTTAAAAAACAATATTTGCAATTTTTAGGGCAACCCTGAATTGAATTGATAACAAGCCAGCTTGCATGGAAATCAATTACAGGATACTTTGTTTTCATTACTGTATCCCATGAGTTTTCTTATATCGATTAAGAAAGCCTGTTGCATCCTCTATCATTAATAAAAACTCTTTGTTGAAATCAATATTAGAATTTACTGCGATAGAAAATGTTAACTCATACATTTTTTGAATACGATCTACAATAAAATCCATCTTAGTTTCAAATCCTTCTCTGCCTTTTTCAAATCTATATTCTTCATGTTCCATTATAGCTTCTATTAATTGCCCTAATAAAACATTTAAGTTATCAAGATATAATCCTTCATTTTCATAAGAAATAAACTTATATTCTTTGTTCAAAATCTCAGGATTAATTGATAGTTTATTAGATAATGCACTTAATTGTAATAATACATCAGCTATTTCATCACCTTTGTTATTAATTGTTCTGCCAATTTCCTCGTAAGTATCATCATCAGTAACTAGCCATTGTAATTGCCCCATTTGTACAGTTAATTCAAGTAATACTGTAAGTGCATCCCATTCTTTTTTCTCTACTACCTTAAAATCTTCTTTTAATTGAATTGCTTGATTAAATATATCTTTAAAGAATTCATTTGTTCCATTCATAGTAATTTCTCCCATTCTCTCTAATTCTTTTATAAATTTTTCTTTCTCAAAAGATTTTAAATATTTTATTTTCCGAAATACAGCTTTATATAAAAAGATTTGTACTTCATTTCTATCATGGATTTTGTCTATTTTACTAACCACATTTTTCAATAGGAATTCGTAATTATCAACCATATGAAATGCTTTTAATACATCTTTGTCATAATCATTATTTCTCATTATACTGTTTTCGGTTAAATGATAGTTATAACCAATGTAATCTATACTTCTCACACTCTTCGCTTGAATTAATGCAAGAGGTGAAAATCTAAAATCTTCCTGCAAAATGTTTGGTTCAAACTGAAGATTATTATCTTTAAAAAATGATAGATTATAAGCATACATCCATACTGGATTAAATATCTCATTTTTTGTTACAAACCCTAACATTGAATCTATTCCGGACTTTTCTAGAAAAGCATCAGTAATAAAGGTTTTTTTGTTTGTATCTTGATTATCCAGAATCTCTCTAGCCTGGTATCTTATCATATCATATTTTTTATCTTTTAAAGCTGTAAATATATGTAATAGTAGATCATTATTTACAGTATCATCGACATCAATAAAAATAATATAATCTCCGGATGCATTATCAATTCCAATATTCCTTGCAACTGATAATCCATTATTTTGGGTTTCAATTATTATAGTATTTTCATCAGTATATTGATTTAAGATTGATGAACTATTATCGGTACTACCATCATTAATTAAAATCACTTCATAATTAGTATAAGTTTGTGCTGCCACGCTATCTAAACAAGCCTTTATGTATTTTTCACTATTATAAACTGGAATTATAATACTAAACTTTAAATCTTTCATATTTTCCTCCCTAATACTTTGTTAATTCCTTGATGAGCTGCTTGACTTGATAAATCTGGAGAATAGTCAACAGTATAGATTGGAATATCATTTCTTATTCTTTCAAGAAGTTGATGGCTCATTTCTAGTAATTCATTATCAGAATATTTTCTAGCATATAACCAAGCTTTTCTTAAAGATTCAGTATCGTAAGGAGTAAAGCAAGTGTCGTGTAAAATATTGTGATCTTGATTTTCATATATATCAAAGATACCAGTAGCACCTAATTTGATATTTGGAATTAAAATCCTATTTAGTTGTGATTTTTCTGTGCTAGTAGTTAATGGAAAAATCCTAGAGAAAACATCATTACCAATTCCACAAGATGATTTGTGATCATCTAATTGACTAATATCTCTTTTAAAAGTCTTTGTGATTTGTATATATTCTCTTAGTGGTTCTGAATTTTTAATAGTTCCACCGCTTACTATAACCGGTATTGGAAAACTACTCATTTCATAACCTTCATTACTTTCAAATATAAAAGTACGATCATTTGATAAAAACTCTTTAGATAATTTCTTTTCTTCCAATAATTTTACTAAGAACGTAGTTTTTCCCATTGCCTTATTATTTAGAAGCAAAGTTCCTATTCCCTCATACTTAAGTGATGTTCCATGCATAAACAAGGCTTTTTTATTCTCTTCTAGCCTCACTAAAATTTCATAGGTAATATAAAGTGGATAAGCTAGATTCTTATCCGGATTACTAGTTATAAAAATAAATGTACTTTCTGATTTCTTTAAAACAAGATATTGCTCTTTCTCATTTAGAAAAACTTCTTTATTATCAATTGTTGACCATTCGTGTTTTTGATATTCAAATGTATCAATCATATTTCTATTGTCTGAGATTTTTATTTTACTACATAGTGATTGATATAAGCTGACATCTTCTATATAAACCATATCAATATCTGAAGCTATTTCTAAGGATGTTACATCCAATCTTTCCTTACCAAGATAGGTAGACATATAATTCAATTGATTTATATAATGTAAGATATTTTCAAACTTCATTCTAAAAACATACCCATTAATTTTTATATCAAAACTTTTCATTCCAATCACCCCTTTTTTAAATATTTTTTATTCCATAGCTTTAGCCCGATCAGACATTCATTATTGATTAACCAACCCAGCATTTTATATTTGAATTTGCTATCAACATAATAAATGTTTTTAGTCCAATATGGAAACTTACTACTGATTAACTCCTTTAACAATTTTATTTTTTTTCGTAGCTCTGTTTTTGATAAATCTCTAATTAAATAAAACTTCATCATTTCTTGAACTACTTGTTTTATATAAATGTATTCTAATTCTTGATAATAAGCTGTTACTAATCTTTCTTTATGAAACTTATTATATAGAATATCTACAGCTTTAAAAATATCTTCGCGCTTACTTATACTTTCTTTTTGATTTGTAATGCTATTTTCTCTTTGAACATAATTATAATAATTTTTATTAATAAAACTAATTTTATCTGTTTGAATAACTAGTGATGGAATAACTGCTAGATCTTCATAATTAATTTCAAGAGGAAATCTATTATCCAATAATAAATCTCTATTAATAAGTTTATTTGTTGGGCCAGGAGTTAAAAGTATGTAATTTTTAGTTTTACTATCACTTAAAACATAAATATTTATTAATTCCTCTTTATCCTTATAGATAAAGTTTTGTTTAATACTACAAACTATATCGGATTTATCTCTTTTGGCTAGTTTAGTCATATCCATAAGCATATTTCCTTCGATGTAGTCATCACCATCCACAAATAAGATAAATTTCCCTGAGGCCTTCTTAACGCCCAAATTTCGTGCGTATGATACTCCTTGATTCTTTTTATAAGAAAAACATTTGATTTTATCAGACTTTTGCTGATATTCCCGAATTATTCCTAAGGTGTTATCGCTACTACCATCATTGACAATTATAATTTCAAAATCATCAAACTTCTGACTTAAAACACTATCTAGACATGTTTCAATGTAGCACTCTAAGTTATATGCTGGTACTATTACTGAAACTAATGGTTTCATCGGCAGCACACAAAGCTATAATTACAAAATTGAAATCTCTTCATATCGCAATCACACTCCCCAACTCTACGAAAAAGATGTTACCATCCCATCTAATTTAATCTTTATGCCAAATAAGGTACCATTTTTTACCATATTTGTCAAATAATAAAAGGTTTTGGGTAGTGTTTCCAAAGTTGAGTAATTTGCTAAAGTGAATTCCGGTTTAAGTAATAATAGCGGAATTTAGTCTTGCAAGAGATTACAGCTTCAAGTTTTGCAAGATTTAAGTCCAGTTATATTCATGATTTAATTATTTTTTACTTGAACCTATGCTAGATATGATAATAAAAAACAAGGACGAATGAAATTCGTTTATCGTAGATCCTTGTTTTTTATTTATCATATCGATTACAATGTTTTAATCAATAAAGTTTATCTTTATTGATTATTGTGATTTTTAAGTGAAAATGTTACATATTTAGGTAGTTAATTTTAAGTGAAAATGTTACATATGAAATAAGATTTAAAAATATGTTAATCAGTCAATTTTAAGTGAAAATGTTACATATTAATTAT
>JAQUFI010000114.1 GCA_028684735.1 Bacilli bacterium
TTATGATTAATATATTATATTGAGGGGGTGCGATTATGAATGAATGTGTTGGCAGATTCTTTTTACCAATCTTTTTATTTTATTTTGGTTTTATCTTTTTAGGAAGTCTTGTCGGACTTACGATTGGATTATTAACTGGAAATATATTAATTGCTTTAATCTTAGGGTTCTTTATTGGTATAGCAATTGCGATTATCGTCCATGCGATCGTTCTTATTATCATTAATCGAGTTTGTTTTAGGAATACTAATTCATCTTGTTAAGAAAGATATGTGTTAAAACTATAGATTTTTCTATAGTTTTTGTATACCTATAGTATTATATTCAACTATTTTTTTAATGATATCTAATAATTTGACAACTTTGCTTTTTATTTAATATAATGATTATAGGAGGAATAAAATGGCAAGAGATTATAGCAGTAAAAAGGATAGGGGGATTACACCTAAAAATGATTTGAAAGGAAACAACATCGATACATATAGGGAGCGGGGGCCAGTATATATAAAAGAAGATAAAGATGTTGTATATGCTCAAATGATTGAACTTTTTTATGAAGATGAAAAGAATCATTACTTCTTTAATTGCAGTAAAAGTAATCATGTTTGGCTAGTATTTCCTATTTATGAGAAAACTATAATGGGAGAAAAAATTATAGACGTTGATGAAACGATTAAGGTACTAGTAAAAGATGCTTTAGCCATATCTTTAACCACCATTGATGAATTAGAAAAAATAGGATTAAATTTTATTAAACAACCAAAACAATTAGATAATAAAGTATTAAAGAAAAGAAACTAGGACTAGTTCAACTAGTAAAAACTAGTTTTTTTATTTGCTATAAGCATAAAATGTATTAATAATGAGAGGTGATATATGATTATTCATGTTGTTCAAGAAGGTGAAACAATATATGAGATTGCGGATAATTATAAGATTGATTACCGAAAAATAGCGAATGATAATGAAATAAGAGTGGATGAAGATTTAGTTATTGGCCAAACCTTAGTTATTATTAATAATGGCAATGAAGTAAAGGATAAGACAATTGTTGTTAATGGTTATACTTTCACGAATATTGATAAAGAGTTATTATTTAAAGTTCTTCCATCATTAACTTATTTAAGTATTTTTAGTTATCATATTACTGAAAATGGTAATTTAGTTTCTGTAAATGATAATGAATTAATCGAAATATCAAAAAATTATTTAGTAGATTCAATTATGGTAGTAACGAATATTGGATTTGAAGGACGATTTGATAGCGATTTAGTGCATGTTGTTTTATCAGATGACAATATCAAAAATAGATTAATCAATAATATTTTAGAGGTTATAAAAAGTAAAAAATATCGAGGAGTAAACATTGATTTTGAATATATTTATCCAGAGGATGAAGATGCGTATATAACTTTTCTTAATCAACTAAAGACTGCATTAAGAGAAGAGGACTATTTGTTGTTAGTTGCCTTAGCTCCTAAAACTAGTGATCAACAAAAAGGAATACTATATGAAGCACATAACTATCAACGAATAGGAGAAATAGTTGATTATACAATCCTCATGACTTATGAATGGGGTTATAGTCGAGGTCCAGCTAGAGCAGTCGCACCTGTTAATTTAGTAGAAGATGTTGTAAAGTATGCTGTAAGTAGAATTCCAAATCATAAAATATTATTAGGCATTCCTAATTATGGTTATAACTGGATCATTCCATATTTTGAAGGTTCAATAGCGGTATCAGTAGGTAATCACGAAGCTATTGATATAGCTAGAACTTATAATCAAACCATCAATTACGATGAAGTAGCTCAAACCCCATATTTTAATTATACTGATCCAGAAATGATATCTCATGAAGTATGGTTTGAAGATGCTAGAAGTATTGAAGCTAAATTAGATGTAGTAACTAAATATAACTTAGAAGGAATCAGTTATTGGACAATAACCCGTAAATTCCCTCAAAATTACTTAGTCTTAAATAATACCTTTAAGATAGAAAAACAATCACTTTAATAATTTTAGTGATTGTTTTTTGGAATACATTTTATTAAAATAATTATTAATATTATTTATCCATCTAATTGTATATTTAATTTGACACTTTATAAAAGATATACTATAATAGACGCTATTAAACAAGGGGGGGATATAATGTATAATTTCTTTTTAAATTATTTAAAGAGTAACAACCCAGAAGATGTTATATCATCTAAGGGAATTAAAATAAGAAAGACGATTAACCCAATTCTCAGAAAGGTAGCTCCACTAACAGGTCGTTATAAATTACAAATAGATCGTAAAGCTCAAATGCCTAGTGATCGACCAATTATTTATGCGCCTACACATGGATTTAAAGATGATTTACTTTATACAATTGCGACCATTGATGATCACGCTTATGTATTGTTTGGTAGTTTACCGCAATTTTATAATACCTTTGATGGCATATCTGCATGGCTAAATGGTTCCATAATTGTTGATCGAGAAGATAAAGAAAGTCGTAAAGCTTCAAAACATAAAATGGAAAAAGCAATTAATTTAGG
>JAQUFI010000115.1 GCA_028684735.1 Bacilli bacterium
CTAAAATTGAAAAAGATAAGTTATATAAAAGCCCAATTCATGGTATATATCATAGTGAAAAAGTATTATTTTTCTCTTATATGTTAGCTAAATTAGAGAATTTAGATGATGTTGATAAACAAATTATTATTGATGCGGCTATTTATCATGATATGGGGCGGCAAAACGATAATGAAGAAGTTTTTCATGGATATGCTAGTGCTATTAGAGTTGAAAAGGTTGCTAAACATCCTATTTATAAAGATAAAAACAACTTAAGAATGTTAAAGGCAATCATTGAAGGTCATTCAATGCCAGAAGACCGAAAATATTCATCTTGCTTTTACTATGAATTAGAAGATGAAATAACACCCAATATTAAGGATAGATATGATAAACTATATGACATATTAAAAGATGCAGACGCATTAGATCGTTTACGTTTTCATAGCCGAAGTTCAGCTACTTTAGATGAAAGTTTCTTAAGATTAGAGCCCTCTAAGAAAATGATTGAATGTTCTAGGGAACTTAATAATTTATATTATAAGATTATTAAGTTTAATCAATCAGATGTTGTAATTGAACAAGATCAACAAAAAAAGTGTTATCATGGGATTGGTTTTGATTTTTTTAAGATTACTTCTATTCTTAAAAACGGTATCTTAAGTAAGGATGAAATGTTAAATAGGCGTCTTGAGGTTCCAACAAATTTTGATGGTGGTAATGTTGATCGTTGGATATCAGTTGTTGATGGTGAAATGGCTGAACAAAAGTTAAGTGCTTATTGTTGTTTTATTAAGCATGGTATTAGTTTTGAATGTTATGTTCCCAAAATGCATGAAGCGCTACCATATTCTGAACGAGCTTATGCTTTATTAAAAGGATTACCATTTGATAAGGGTGAACATAAAGATGAAAAATATGTTTATAAGGAAATACCGGTTACTAAAATAAAGAAAATTAATGTTCCCAAAAGTTATGCTAATGCTAATATAAAGGATTTATCTTATCTTTTTAATTCTTTATGTTTTGATTCGTTTTATGACAAGATTAAGTATTATATTAAGAAAGTTGAAACGAATGGAACCATTATTGATTATGATGAACTAGAAAACAGTTTAATTGAATATAAAAGGATTTTGGATGAATATAATCATTTTGATTTAGAACAAAAAAATGCCATTAATGATCGTATGCCTATTATTTTAGAAAAAGAAAGGCTTAAAGTTAATGCGGTTATTCAGGGTTGGATGTGTGAATATTATAAAAAAGAATTAAATCAAAATGAAATAACAGTCTGTGATGTTGTTCGTCACGAACTTAAGAAAGTTAATTATCACTATAATATAAGTGATGATAATGATAATCTTTGTTTTACCATTGAACCTGAGAAAACACTTGATGAAAAAAATAATGGTCATCAAATATGTCGATAACATTTTTAGCACTCTCTATTGACGAGTGCTATTTTTTATGCTATACTTTTTTCAGATAAGGAGAGTGATTATTATGAATGGACAAAATCCATATCAAGATAATTTGGAAAATGTTTTAGAAAAATATGGACGAGATATTGTAAAAAGTGTTAAGGATGGAAAAATAGATCCAGTCATAGGTCGAGATGAAGAAATTCGTAGTATTACTCGTATTATATCAAGAAAGACAAAAAATAATCCTGTTTTAATCGGTGAACCCGGTGTAGGTAAAACAGCTATTGTTGAAGGTTTAGCGCATCGTATTGTAAGAGGGGATGTACCAAGTAGTTTAAAAGATAAAACGATATGGGAACTTGATTTAGGCGCTTTAATTGCTGGGGCTAAGTATCGTGGTGAATTTGAGGAAAGATTAAAAGCTGTATTAAAAGAAATAAAGGATTCTAATGGGAAAATAATTTTATTTATTGATGAAATTCATATGATTGTAGGGGCGGGTGCTGAAGGAGCAATGGATGCTAGTAATATGTTAAAACCAATGCTAGCTCGTGGTGAAATTTATTGTATAGGGGCAACTACTTTAAATGAATATCGTAAATATATAGAAAAAGATGGTGCACTAGAAAGAAGATTTCAAAAGGTTTTAGTATCAGAACCAACTGTCATGGATACGATTACAATATTGAGGGGATTAAAACCGAAGTATGAAGTATTTCATGGGGTTAATATAAAAGATAATGCTTTGATTGCGGCTGCTACTTTATCTAATCGTTATATTACTGATCGTTTTTTGCCAGACAAAGCTATTGACTTATTAGATGAAGCCTGTGCTATTGTTAAGGTACAAATGGATTCAATCCCAGTACCATTAGATAAACTAACTCGTGATATTATGCGTTTAGAAATTGAAAAAGAAGCTTTAAAAAAAGATACTGATGATATAAGTATTAAAAGGACAAGTGATATTAATGAGAAAATAGAAGCTTTAAAGAAGAAAGAAAAAGAACTTCGTTTCGCTTGGGAAGAAGAAAAGAAAATAAATGAAAAAATAAGTAAGAAAAAAGAAGAAATTGAAGAATCTAATTTTCAATTAGAACAGGCTGAAAATAGATATGACTTAGAAACAGCTG
>JAQUFI010000049.1 GCA_028684735.1 Bacilli bacterium
TATCTATATCCTGCATTATATAAGGTTTGAGCCTTTTCTTGTGTTAGTATAGTTGCACAGTCACAGGCAATAGCTGATCTACCTGTGTCACCACAACTGATTAATAGAGAAAGCCAAGTACCTAAATTTACTGTTCCTGTTATTGACAATGCATAATGCTCTTGAAATTCACTAACGGCATTTTGAGTACTAGTGCTATAAATACCATCAAATGTAGTGTCGCCAAATCCGTTAACATATAATGCCATTTGGAGTAACTTAATAAATTTACTTATCTTTGTGGTATTATATGTAGTACCTGTATAGGATTTTTGAACACCACTATAAGGTATAGCTGGACAGCAATTTTTCGTAGTAGGACCAAAATTGCCATTTGCTACACCAACTGGAAGTCCTTCTTCAGCTTGTATAGCATATATCATTGCAGTATTTGTTCCTCTTCCGTAAACTCCATCACATGGTTTTAAACCAATGTAGTTTTCATAGTTAGCATTCAAGTATTGTTGAATGGTTCTAATATTAGAATTGCCGCTATATACAGTAACAAATGCATCCATTGATAATAATGCCATCATCAATTTAACATTTACCTGCCCAGTAGGGTTGGCTCTTCCGGCATCTGTTTCTAATTGTATAACTGCGTCTTCTACTGACTCATCGAAAGTAGAATCAACAATCCAATGTCCATCTACATAGTTAGCATAATGCCCAGTATTGTAGCCTTTACACCACAATGCACCTTGTAGTATAGCGAATTGGTTTCTACATATTCCATCTGTTCTTACTAAAGTTTGATATAAAGACTGAGTTGTAGGTCCAAAATTATCTGATGTATTTTGTATTCCAAGTTCAATTTGTAATGCTTTAGTTAAAGCGTATATTGTGGGCCAGCCAGTTTTACCATCTTCCTCAACGACATTGTATCGAGAATCATTTCCATAAGTTAAATTTAGCCAAACTTGAGTGGCTAATACCATAGGGTCCATAATTTCATCACATCCTTTAATTTATTGTGTAGAATGTTAACCATTTGACCCTTTGTGAATAAAATATAATAGATATCAAACACACGGGAATTAGATTGTGATATCTAAATAACATTCATATAATTGATTTTCATTCAAACACTACGATATCTTATGAATAATATCAAATTATTGAATGTACTTTTTATATGCAAAAAATAAAGTTGAGAAGATTTTATTTTTTTATTAAGTTGCTTAATCGCTCATCAAATTTTACATACAATTAAACAAATGATATAATTAGTAATAACGAAAATTATAATGATTTTTGTAAGTATAATTAAATTTTAGGAGGAATTGTTATGGAAAATCTATTGTTAGTTATTATACCAATAATTTTGTTAGTATCTATTGTTGCTTTGACTATTGGCTTAATATTAAAAAAGAAAAGGCTGTGGATAATAAGCCTTATATTTCTATTATGTGATCTGTTTGTAATTGCTTGCCTGTTTGCTGTTTTTTTCGGATATATATATAGTACTCATACATTTTCTCTTTCTCCTGATAAAGAATATAAAATTATAATAAAAGGTGATGAACCTAAATGGGCTTTTGGTAGTGAAGATATAATGATTTATGCTAGAAAAAACAGTATATTTGGTGTGTTTAATCAGAAAGTATATAAAACGGAAATATCTAATGATGGAAAAAGTTTAAATGAAAGTAACTTTAGCATTGATTGGATTGATAAAAATAATGCATTAATTGTATTACGTGGTGAAGAACAAAATGATGAATATCTATCTGTAACATTTGGAAAAAACATAAAGATTGAACAAAAAAAATTGAAATAACCATCACAGTATTTCAAATTGATTATATAAATTTGATTAATATCTAAGCGGCCTTCAGATTTGTTGTAATCAGGAAATGGTATAATGGATGTGTAAGGGGTAGTAGTTATGATAAAAAATATAAAGAATTCGGTAAAACAATCCATGAAAAAAACAAAACACTTTATAAAGAACATGTTTTCTTTTAGTTATGTTTGGCTGACATTGATATTATTGGTATTGTGTTTTATATCGTTATTATTGTCAAAGTATTATAATGATATGGGTAATAGTTTTAATTCTTCAATGTTTAATAATATATTTACTGGTATAGTTACAGGAATAGTCTTACTACTTGTCACTAATCTTAAAAATGTCCAATTAGTAAGATTACATTTTTTAAATGAACAGTTAAATATCATTCATAAAAGTATATTGGATTATAATAGCCATATTAGAAAATTAGAATTAAAACAAGTTTTGTCAGAAAACGATTATGATGATATTTATGACGCTATTTGTATGGCAAACGATATAAACATAGATATTATTTACAATATGAATAAAATATCTTTAGGAATAAACTTGAATAAAATTTTTATTAAGGCCTTTAATTTCGATGCCCATAAACAAGAAATCAAATGTGGTGAAATTAGGGAAGATATAATTTATAATAGTGGTGATGTAGATGAATATGAAAAACTTATACAAATATTAAGGAATTATAGAAATGAGTTATTTGAATTAAACAGCAAAATTTTAAATAAAATAAAAGAAAATGATATTAAAATAGATCTTATTAATAAATCAATTATTTGAATAAAAAAGATTAATGTATTGTCAAAATGATTTTATTGTTGTATAATATTAGTAACTTATCGAGAGATAGGGGGTAACAACTTCTATCTAACTGGTACCAATTAGAATATAAATCTAGTGATACTAGATTTTTTATATAGCTGTTTAGTCAATATAAAGTTACCTATCACAATTAGTTTTAAGAAAAGAGGTTTTATCGTGAATAAGGTTAAATATAATAAATATTATTCTGTATTTATTATTTTATTATTATCGATTGTAACTTTAATTTCATTATGTTTAAATATTAATCTAAATGGCAAAATCAATCCTCTTTATATTTTTAAGGATCATCGTTTGACGATGTTTTTCATTGTTCTTATCCTTTATTCATTTAATCACAAAAATTATATTCCAATTAAAGATTCTAATTTTATTTTTAAATTACTAGCTTTCCTTTTTTCATTATTTTTAGTAATTGGTAATAGCTATGAGAACGTAGGTAATGGTAGTTTAATTTTTGGGAGTCTTAGTAGTTTTGTCATTTCTGGTATTTTAATCTTTAGTTACTATCATTTAAATTTATGGATGATTAATTTTTTTTATCAATTTATAAATGAATCAAAACGATTCAAATTAGAAAAACCTGATAAGTGGTCACAATTGATATTTGAAAATCATCCAATGTTAGGCAGTATTATCATTATGTTGATATGTTGGTTACCGTATATTATTGCTTTTTATCCAGCTATCTTATCCCCTGATCCAAGTAATCAAATTAAACAATTTTTTGGTTTAGAAACGCATTATATTGAAAGTGTTAACATCATTGATGAAGATGTCTTAATAACTAATCATCACCCAGTATTACATACTATCTTACTTGGTAGTTCTTTAAAAATAGGTAGGGTGTTGGGTTCTGATAATTTTGGTTTATTTATATATAGTATGATTCAAATAAGTATTTTAGTTTCCGCCCTTGCTTTTACTATTAATTATACGAAAAAATTAAAGACACCATATTGGGTGAGATGGGTAATATTGATCATCTATTCTTTAGCACCTGTTTTTCCTTTTTATGCGATGTCAGCTGTTAAAGATGTTATTTTTACATCCTTAATTATTTTATACACTATCTTGTTATTTGAACTGATTGACAATAAAGAAAAGATAAATACTAAAAAAATGATTAGGTATATCTTATTGATACTATTGATAATGTTGTTTAGAAACAATGGGATTTATGTGATTATTTTATCTTTTCCTTTCTTCTTCTTCATTACTAAGCAGAATCGATTCCAACTTGGATTAATCTTAGTTACTCCAATTTTACTTTATCAAGGTTATTCAAATATCTTGTTACCAGCTTTTGGTATTACTCCAGGAAGTATTAGAGAAGCATTGTCAATTCCTTTTCAACAAACAGCTAGATATGTTAAATACGACAATCGTTTAACTGAAGAAGAAACTAAAGTTATTGATAAATTATTGGATTATGATACTTTAGCTGAACGATATAATCCAGTCCTATCTGATCCAGTTAAAAATCAATTTAACCCTGATTATAATAAGGAAGATTTAAGTAAATATTTTAGAGTATGGTTTAATGGTTTAAAGAAGCACCCTGATCTTTATCTTGAAGCGACGATTCATAATACTTATGGTTATTTTTATCCTAATACGAGTAAATGGTATATCTATTATAAGTATGATTCAAGACTACAAGAAACGGGTCTATTTGATTACCACTATAACGATTTAAGTGGACAAAGAAAAGTCTTGAGTTTGTTTGGGATAGCATATCCGTATATTCCAATAATAGGGATGATGGTTAATATTGGTTTTGGTAGTTGGGTAATTATGATGATGTCTGCTTTTCTAATTACCTTAAAAAAATATAAATATCTAATTGTTTTATTACCAAGTCTATCACTCTTACTAATATGTATCGCATCACCAGCTAATACTTATTTTAGATATGCGATGCCCTATATCTTTTCAATACCTATCTTATTAGCAATACTGATAAAAATTAATCAAAATAAAGGAGAAATAAAATATGAAAAATAAAAAAATTGCTGTCTTAATCCCTTGTTACAATGAAAGCAAAACAATTAAGAAAGTCGTAACTGATTATAAGAAAACTTTACCTGATGCTGATATCTATGTTTATGATAACAATTCTAATGATAAGACAGATGAGATTGCCAAAAAAGCGGGTGCGATTGTTCGTTATGAATACAAACAAGGTAAAGGGAATGTCATTCGAAGTATGTTCCGTGGAATTGATGTTGATTGCTATTTGATGATTGATGGGGACGATACTTATCCAGCTGAAAATGCCGTTGAAATGTGTGATTATATTTTAGAAGGAAAGGCTGACATGGTTATTGGTGATCGACTATCGTCAACTTATTTTACCGAAAATAAAAGACCATTTCATAACTTTGGTAATAAAATAGTAAGATTTTTAATTAATAAACTATTTAGTAATAATGTTCGTGACATTATGACTGGTTATCGTGCTTTTAGTTATGAATTTGTTAAATCATTTCCAGTCTTATCAAAAGGCTTTGAAATTGAAACTGAAATGACGATTCATGCGGTCGATAAAAACTTTCGGTTAGTAGAAGTGCCGGTAACTTATCGTGATCGTCCAGAAGGCAGTATTTCTAAGTTAAATACCTATAAAGATGGTTTTAAAGTATTAAAGACGATTGCTACCTTATTTAAAGAATACAAACCAGCTGTCTTCTTTAGTCTTGCAGCTTTGTTATTGGCCTTATTATCAATTGTTTTTGGAACACCAGTCTTTATTGAATATTTTAAAACAGGATTAGTTCCTAGATATCCAACGTTAATCTTTTCAGGCATCTTAATGATGTTAGCTATTCTATTATGGGTATGTGGTATTATCTTGCAAGTAATCGTCAAAAAACATAAACAATTATTCGAGTTATACTTAAATAATTTGAGGAAACATGAATAAATTAGCCAAACAAATATTTAAGTTTTTAATTGTTGGTGGTCTTGCTTTTCTTATTGATTATGCATTACTATATATCTTAACGGAATATTATGGGATATATTATTTAGTTTCTTCAATTATATCTTTTATCATTTCCTTAATCTTTAATTATATTGCTAGTATCATGTTTGTTTTTAAAACTAATAAAAAAGAAAAAAATAAAAATTTTATCTTCTTTATTGTTGGTAGTATTATTGGGTTAGGAATCAATCAAATCGTTATGTATGTCATGGTTGAATTCATCCATGTTTATTATATGTTTTCAAAGATTGTCGCAACTGGTGTTGTTATGGTCTGGAATTTTATAACGAGAAAGATATTTATCGAACAAAAAGAAGAATGATAATGAATATTAGTAGACATATTTAGAATGTCTACTTTTATTTGTTATGATTGAAATTACTCTTAACAACATGATACAATATAAAGAGAAAGTGGTGCTTATGAAGTTTGAAGATATCATAAATAATTATGAAAGCAATGTCAGTCGTTATCAATATATGATTAAAAATGGAAAAACACCAGTTATGTTAACTGCTGTTCATACAGTAAGTCAAAAGAAAAAAGATCGGATTAAACCTTCTGAACCATATACTTCAGCTATCTGCCAATATGTAGGAAATACTATCAATTGTTCTTTTATGATTAAATCAATCGATAATGGGATTGATTCTAACCATAAAGATGAGGATGATTTTAAACAATTACTTAAAAAAACGATTAAAGAAAATAATATTAAGTTGTTAATTGATATTCATGGAGCTAGTTCTAAACGTGATTTTGATATCGAATTTGGAACTTTAAAAAATATGACAATGGATATTAATACGCAAAATACTTTAAAAGATTGTTTAAATAAAGAGGGAATTGATAATATTAATTATAATAACCTTTTTTGTGGTGGTGGTATTACGAGGTATATTTATGAAAATACTGATATCGATGTTGTTCAATTAGAAATAAATCATAAATATCGGGATTTCAATAATATCACTAACTGTAAGAAGATATGTGATGCCTTAATTGAGTTTATTAAAATATATACAAATTTTCATTAACATTAAAAATTATTAGATATCTTTTTGATTTATGATATAATACTTTTAGGTGCTGTTATGAAGAAGAATTATCAAATAATATTAGAAGAAGAATTAAATAAAATAATGGAATTAGATAAGAAGCCAACACTGCTACTACATGTGTGCTGTGCACCCTGTAGTACTTATGTTTTGGAATACTTATCTAATTATTTTGATATAACCATTTTTTACTATAATCCTAATATCGCACCTACCCAAGAATACTATAAAAGATTAGAAGAAACAAAACGTTTTATAAGTGAGTTTAAGGATTCTAAGATTAAATTGATTGTTGGTGATTACGAAGATGCTTTATATAACCAATTGATTTTAGGTTTAGAGAGTGAACCTGAAGGTGGTCGTCGTTGTCTTAAATGTTATTCATTAAGATTAGAAAAAACAGTTGAAATGGCTTTAAAACATAAATTTGACTATTTTACGACAACTTTATCAGTTAGTCCCTATAAAGATGCTGATGTTTTAAATAATATAGGTCAAAACTTAGCTCATAAATATCAAGTTAAGTATTTATTTAGTGATTTTAAAAAGAAAAATGGTTATCAAAGGTCAATTGAATTATCACAACAATATCATCTCTATCGTCAAGACTATTGTGGCTGTCTTTTTTCAATTAGGAAGGACGATTTAAGATGATTAAAAAAATTATTATTGTTCTTATTTTAGTAATCGGCACTTTTTATTTAGAAGTTGTCAACGATCATGAAGATGGTCTATTAAATAGTCTTCCAACAATTGTGACTAGTGATAAACTAAAAATTGAAAAAGAAATAGCCGATATCGATAAACTCTATATTTATGGTAATCATTTAAATATGGAAGGTAGTATTGCTTTAAATGACAGTATTAATGAAAAAAAAGTTAAGTTTGCTGGTTTAGATATTACTTTTCCTAAATTAGAAATCGATAAAATTCAATTGGTATTATATAATAAAAAAGAAATATTATATAATTTGATTTATACCATTAATGAAGAAAATATTACTTTTAAAACAAGTGATAAAATTAATACTGGTATATATTTAGATGGTTTTAAAATTAAAGATTATTTTGCTTTTTTATACGTAACCTTTAAAGAAGGGAAGGGGCAGTACTACGCCTTAAACAATCTTACTGATTATCCTAAAACAGAATACTATCCAATTTTAAATAAATATAAAATAGTAGTAGATTCAAGTAATGATTATGAGACAATTGCTTTTAATATTAATAAGAGTGATAGCGAAGCTATCTATGATATTATTATTGATCCCGGTCATGGAGGTTATGATCCAGGAGCTTGTTACCGCCGAATCTCTCCATGTGAAACTGATTATACAATTAAATATAGTAAAGCCTTAAAAGAAAAACTAGAAAGTTATGGCCTAAAAGTTGCTCTTAGTTGGACTGAAGTTAAAAGTAGTGAATTAGTTAATGAATATGGGAAAACAGGGAGGACGGCGATAGGATATAATTTAAAGGCTAAATTTATCTTCTCTCTTCATTTGAACAGTGGTTTTGATTATAGTCTAACAGGATTAGAGATATATACTCCTAATCCTATTGACTATACTTTTAGTAAATCATTAGCTGAAAGTATTAAAAAGACAGCTAATATCAAGTATTCGTCTAATCTCGAAAGCAAAGTTGCTGATGGTGTTTATACGAGAACTTTTACTACTTATGATATCAATAAATATAATAAGGAGCGAAAAAAAGATGGTTATAAACCTTATACTAATATTACAACCAAGACCCCATATTACTATATGATTAGAGAAACAGGTGGTATTATCACAAGACCATATGTCGATGGAGATAATAAAAAGAAAGCAGAGAACTTATATCGCTTTAGTAATGTTGGAGCAGAATCTTATATCTTAGAACTAGGTTACATTCAATCAAAAGAAGATATCAACAATTTTAATACCAAACAAGATCTATATATTGAAGGAATAGCTAATGCTATTGTTGAGCACTTAAAAATTAAATGAGAATTTTAATTGATGCAGATGCTTGTCCTTCAATTGCTGAAATTGAAAAGGTTGCTATGCAACATCGTATTGAATGTATTATCTTTTGTGACTATAATCACCATCTCAGTAGTGATTATAGTCAAGTAAATATTATTGATGCCGGTTATCAAAGTGTTGATATTGCCCTTATTAACCAAGTAAAAGAAGATGATATTGTTATTACTCAGGATTATGGTTTAGCGATCCTTGCTTTAAGTAAAAAAGCTTATGCTGTTAATCCAAATGGAATGATCTATCATCAAGACAATATCGATAACTTAATGGCTATTAGGCATGCAAAAGCAAAAATAAGACCTCATACTCACCTCAAAGGTCCTCGTAAGCGAACTAAACAAGACGAAATAAATTTAATCAAAAGTATTATTTATTTAATCCATAAATAATACTTTTTAATTTGACAAAAATGAATAATCGATTATAATAGATAATGCTTAAGGGGGATATATATGAATTTCTTTAATGTTACGAAAAAAGATTTATCTAATTTAAAAAGAGTAGGTGCTGGTGAAGAAGCCATTATCTATCAATTCGATGAGGATAAAGTCTTAAAACTATATCGTCAACCAGAAAAAAAGAAAGCGGGTAAAATTATTCTGCTTTCAAATATGCAAAAATATATTGAAAAGACCAGGTTACCATTAGGCCCTGTCTATCATAAACTTGACTTTATTGGTTGTATCCATCACTATCACCAAAATACCCATAATTTTGATAGTTTAATTGAGAATGATAATCCCGAATATTGTCTTGATAAATTTCGTCAATTAAATGATAATCTCGATGAATTAATAACTAATGATATCTATTTTGATGATTTAGATAGCCATAATGTGTTAATTACGCCTGAACATAAAGTAGAATTAATTGATACGGATAGTGCCTATATATCTGATGATAATCATAAAAAAATATACATCTATCGCCAACTTAAATCGATGATTTTAGAAATATTATTTAATGAAGAATACTACTTTAATGACGAAGAGATAATGAGTAAACAAAAGATTCGTCAAGAATATATCGATTATTTTGTTAATAATCAATTAAGTTATGACTTATTTCATGAATTCTTTAATTATTTAGAAAAAGATAAAGTATTGGTAAAGAAAAGAGAAGTTTAAATTTAATTGAGTAGTCAATAAAAAGTATATAGTTTAAAAAGATTATGCAAACCCCAGTTTAGTTTAATGCTCAACTGGGGTTTATAATCTTTTTTTATACTTTTGAGGAAAAGACTTTCCCTTGATTACCTTATATTGTTACAAATCTTATTTTAACTTTTATTAATCTATGTTTTGCTTTAATTGACAGGTGATGTTTTTAATGATAACATATAATTATATAAGGTAGTAAAAGAGGTTTGTTATGATTAAAAGAAAATCAGGTTTTACTTTAATTGAGTTGATAGCAGTTATTATCATCTTAGGAATTATTATGTTGATTGCTTTTCCTGTCATTGGTGATTTAATAGATAAGTCTAGAATGGCATCATATAAAAACTCAATGCAAGGAATAATAAGATCTGCTGAAGCAGAACAATCCAAGAAAATGGCTTATGGTCAACTTCCAAAAAATATTATATATACATATGAAAATGGGGTTGTATCAGTTGAACCAAGTGATTATAAATTATCATATAACGGGAAAAAACCTCAAGAGGGTAAAATTTTTGTTAATACTAAAGGACA
>JAQUFI010000050.1 GCA_028684735.1 Bacilli bacterium
TAATGCAGGATATAGATATGTTGGGCGATACCTTTCTGGAACTATTGGTGGTGGTATAAGTAAAGCTCTTTCAAAAGAAGAAATAGAAATTGCATATAGTAATGGATTAAAAATATTTCCTATACAACAATCAAGTGCCAATACAGTAGCATATTTCACAGAAGAACAAGGCATTTCTGATGCTAATAGCGCATATGATCACGCTATTAATCTGAGCATACCATCAGAAACTATAATATATTTTGCAGTCGATTGCGATCCACAAGATTGGCAAATTACAGATAATATTTTACCTTATTTTGAAAAAGTTAAAGAAACAATGGATACACTACACGATGGGAAATATAAAATAGGCGTTTACGGAACTCGTAATGTATGTACTAGAGTATCTAACAACGACTATGCAGTTAGTAGTTTTGTTGGCGATATGTCTACTGGATTTAGTGGAAACTTAGGATTTAAAATTCCTGAGAACTGGGCATTTGATCAATTTTCAACTGTCACTATCGGAACCGGTATTGGTCAAATAGAAATTGATAAGGATGGATATTCCGGGGCAAACATTGGAATAAATAATGATGTGTTAGATAGTGTCACAAAGGTATATAACAATTTATCTTCTATTTATGATATTGCTATGATATATACAAACAACAATACCACCCAAAGTAATCTTTTAACATTACAATATTTAAGAAAAAGAGGAGGATATGGATCAACATATAGTTCAGGTGACATGTCAATAATAAAATGGAATACTGTTGCAGGAACTATAGATGAAGTCTTCTGTCTATTAGTAGAAGGATTGCTTGGAAAAGTCGATTTAGATTTTATTGATCCGACTGTTAATATTCCATACGACTTAACTCACTTTGGGGCAACGCTAAATTCAACTTTATATCCAGTTGCCGGATTAGATTTAGATGGATTTAATGAAATTGTAGATATTTTCTCAGGTTGGGGCGGAGACATGGTAAGTTATGCTAATAATGTTGAATCTCACGATGGGGACGGTGTGCAAGAATGGGCTAATAATAACATATGTAGGAATTCAGGTACTAATTTTGATTTAGAAGATTATCTATGTGATCTTGATGCGGTAAATATTGCAAATTTAATGGATACTAATTCTCTATCTTTACCCGAAGCATTTTTATTGTACTTTGATACAATAGATACTGAAACAGGAAAGTTATATGCGGCCACTAGAACTACAAGATATATAGATTCTATAACTTTTAACTACTTCCTAACATTATGTTTAGAGGTTACCGCAGATGAATTTCCAATGAATTTCTTAAGGAGTTTATTAATTAATGATGATGTGACTCAAACACACGTTGATATAGCAATGGGCGCATTTGTACAATTTGTATATGATGAATATATGAGTGGTAGATAATCAATTTAAAATTGATTAATGTAAAAAACTGATATTTTAAAAATATCAGTTTTTTCATTTTAATAATGAATCTTAATACTAATTTTATTCATTTGTAATTAGTTTTTTTGATAAATTATTTAGTAATTTATTGAGATCTGAATAGGTAGCATTTTTTTCCGTTGCTAAATTAGATTCAATTTTTTGTGATTTAATAATACTTTTTTCTATTTCTTGTACATCATCAAACATTGCTTTTTCTGTTACAGAAGCACTCTTGTTTTTTTCTACATCGGATAAATAGTTTCCATTACCATCTATAAATTCAATGTTTATTTCATGTATTTTTCCATAGTCAAGTAAATATGAAACTTGCCATTTTCCTTTAACGTTTTCATCTGAAGATACCTGAGTTTCTTTGTCTAAGAATGGGGCTTCAAAATATTTTCCCGGTATAGTTTTCATCTCTGAATTAATAGTTCTATTAAACAAATCTACAAGATATTCTTTGCTAATTTTTGCTATATTTAATTCTTCTAAATCAGATAAACTTATTGTTTTATCAAATTGTTTTTTGTTGAAGAACTTATTTATTTCCTTTATTTCTTCTCTGTATTCTTTTGAAGTTGATAAGGTGGCATACTTCGAAGGAATTTTTTGTATTTCTTCACCGGTTTCTTTATTTTTATAAGAAATGTAGTAGTCATCTGATTCTTTGTATTTTAAATTAAATCCATCAAAAATATAACTTCTAGTTTTATCGCTCTTTGCATAAGCAATTTCAAAGCCATAGAACCATCCGTCTTCTTTATTATCGTATATACTTTTCTCAGTATAAGTAATTTTAATATCATTTTGTTCTGCACTTACACTTTGCGCATTTGCAACCAAAAATCCAACAGCAAATAAACCAATTAATATTACACTAGCAATAACTTTATTTTTCATTTTACACCTCCTTATATTATATTTTTTAATTCATACATTGATTGTAGTAAAAAAGTCCTTGTGGAATTGGAGGATCACCATATGTTCCAGATATAAAGAAAGTCATATATAGTTCACATGTTTGATCTCCCTCGCTATCAATATTCCCTGTAATATATGTTTCTTGAAGCCAAAAATCTGTTAATACTCTGCCTTCAAACCAACCTATATAATATTTGACACGTTCATCTGGATTTCCTACTGGATCGTCCTCCCATAAATGCCCATGTACTATTGTTCCACTACTTGGTTGATACCAATTAGGTAAAGTTCCAAAATTAGAAAACCACACCGCAGTATTGCTACCTTTACATGCACTCGCTGTAGTGGTAAGCGATGTTGTCAACCCTTTATTAGTAGCAACAACCTGCGCTATTTGAGGCGCCTGTAAACCGCCACTACAAGTTGCATTAACTTGTTGAGCGCCAACAAAAAGCAATCCAAAAGCAAATAAACAAAGGAAGAGAACATTTTTTTTCATTATTATCACCTCCTTACTTTTAAAATTCTATTAATGGACCTGCCAAGTAATAGTCATAAATTTTGAAGGTTAGTTGAAACTTAAATAAAGAAAAAGCAGTACCTTCTAATCATATAGATGAAAGATACTGCGTATTCATCATTAACATTGTAACATGAAGTTCTAAAATTATCAATTTGATTAAATTTTATTTTAAAAAAACTACTGTATTTGTCTAATCATTTACAGTAGTTTTCTTTATATTCAAAATCTGTACTTCCTATATAAATATCTTGGTTGCCACTAATTGTATTACATTTTAAGAGAGAAAAATCTTTATTTTTGTATAATGTGGAACCACCATCTTTAAAAATTTGTCTTGTAGCAGCCTTATTTTCAACCTGATATTCTAAAAAACCTATAACATCGTACATTGAAATCCAATCATAAAAAAGCATATTATTTAAAAAATTCATTGTCTCTAATCCCGTCTGAAGCAATAGGTCCCCAAAGCATTCATAATATACATTGTACATATTACCATCTTTATTTAAATATTTAAATTGTTCAGGAATATAACAAGTTCCACTTTCGTTTTTTAATCTATAATCTATTTGATATTTCAATTTTGTTGGATTTGTCACAACACTACAGTCGTTATTATCATATTCACCTTTATCATAAGTAATGAAAAAAGTATTCATAATTAACCCATACTTGACACCATATTCTGTTATAGTTATATTGTGCTTTTTATCATAATAAATTGTTTTGTTATTACAGGTTCTTTTTTCATATTTTTTCATAATAGTATTTAATTCTGATTGAATGTTTAATTTACTACTAAATGTTTTAAAAGTAGCTGAAAACATACAGCATTCTTTTTCAAAAACAGATAGCTTAGGAATTTCAAGTGTTGCATTAGTTTGTTTTGAAGTATATGCTGTAGTTCCAAATGGAATAAATTTTAAACTTACAAATAACCCGATCAATAAGATAATAATAAACATCATGATATTCTTTCTTCTCATATTCACTCCTTATATATTTATATATATTCTGTCATCTATTCAAATTACAAAAAAACAAGGCAAGTAACTATTTAATCATTAAAGTTTAATGTTTTCAATTATTTCAAGCATCTCATTTTCTGTTATATTTTTACCAGTTAGTTTATATAAAATGTTATCATAAACAAATGTTGCACTCAATCTTTTACTATCCCAATCATTTGTGTATATAACTACATTTATATTGAGATTTTTAATACTATAAGTATTATCTATGTCCTTACCACCCGTAGCATCTAATCCTTCTTTAAATGCTAATATGTAACCTTCATCAGCATCTTCGTTCAAAAAAGAAGCATGAAGGCTTATATTTTTTTCTTCACTATAAACAATAAAATCTGAAATAATAACATCCATTCTTCCGATACTTCCATCTTTATTTAATCCTGTCATATACGAAACTTCACTTGAAGTTGATTGATCTGATTTCAAAATACTAAACCCTAGCATTTTCTCAAACTCACTAATAGTTATTGTTTTCATAGGACCATTTTCTTCCGTCTTTTCAATATTTTTTGAAATTTTCTTAAAAGTATTGTTTTTAGATATTTCCACTTTACTTCCATTTTCCAAAAATATTGATGACGACCAATGAATTATGAACTCTTTAATTTCTTTAGCGTACACTGTTGTAAAAGTTAAAGCAAATAGTATTAAAATTAATGAACACACATGTACAAGGCGAAATTTCTTACCACTTTCTGTTTTTTTGTTGACTGTTGAATTCAGAATACTATTTTCAAGTTCTTCTGAAACATTAATTTTTGAAAAAGCCTTCTTAAAATTTCTATAATTATTCACAATTAAAATCCTCCTTTAAAATTTCTTTTAGTTTTTCTCTTGCGCGAAACAATTGAGTTTGAATTGTAGTTTCTGTTATATTTAATATTTCTGATATTTCTTTTACTTTATAATTCTCATAATAATAAAGATATACTACTATACGATATTTTTTTGGAAGCTCAAAAACCTCTTCTAATAAATCATCATTTTTATTTTCCTGATAAAAAATATTCTCTTCTTTTCCAGTGAAGGGTAGTATTTTTCTCTTCCATGCTGATAAAAATAATGTTTTACATTCATTCACAGCGACTCTAATAAGCCATTTTTTCATATAATCTTTATCACTAAATGAATCAAATTTGTTATACAATTTGACAAAAACATTTTGAGTAATATCGTCTGAATCAGCAAAATTTCTTGTATAACTAAAAGCAAGTCTATAAATATCATTTTTATATAAATTAAATATTTCAATAAACTCTTTATCCATACTCAACCTCCGTCTCATTGAAAAGCTTTTCACTATAATAACTAAATAAGAACCAAAAATATCACATTATTTTTTTATATATTTCGATTTAATCGTTTTTTTTGACAAAAAGGATAGTTAATTGTCTAGTAACTGATATATCTATGTTCTTAATTCTCATATCATTTAAAGCTTAAAAAGTAAAATAACCGTTTTTAAATTGAAAATTTATCATAGATTAGTGATTATAAAACTTGTTATTTTATGCAATACTCTTTTACAATTCTTTTCAATTGATTTCCATATAACAATTTTTTTCAATTTTCTTTTTTTCATCAGTCGTGTAAGCTTTATCTATAAATTCTTGAAAAATTGGTGCAATCCAAGCTTCAGAACCAGCAGGAGGCACTTCATTATTTTCTATAGCATCAAAATAATCACTGCCTGAAATACTTTTTTCATCGTAACAACAGACAACAGTAAAGAAAATCTTCAGAATATAATACATTTTGTTTTTTAAATCTTCTTTATTAAGTTTATGGAAATACTTAACATTTATTTTTTCATAACCGTTTTTATGAATCCAATCATTGCACATCATATTTATTTTATCTAACTCACTAAATTCATCTGATAAAAATTCAATTGTAGGTGTATTTTTTATTATTTTAGAAAAATCGAAATTCATCTTTATTTTACCCTCTACCTGATCAATTTTCTTTTTTAGAATATCTTCATCTTTTTTCTCTTGAACTGCTGTATATTTATCAGTTTTTATAATAGTTTCTGTTTTCTCAGCTCTTAATAAATATAAATATACTTTCAAATTTTCTATCATATCTCTTAAAGCAAAGAAACATACAATAGGATTCGTTTCGTAATTCATTAAGAAGGCTTTATAATCTGCTAAATTTCTTCCACTAATAATTTCTGTAAAATTTACTATAAAATATTTTTCACTATAAAAATCTATGAAACCTAGATTACTTTCTGATAATGATTCTAACATCTCAAAGAACAGATACTCTCTGCTTTCTTTAATATCATTTAAGTTCAATTCACTTACTTGCTCACAAACATATTTAATCATGAATAATAATTCTATATCAAGATAAATAGTTTCCCAATCGTTTTCAATTGTTACTTTAATCATGTTATGATTACATTTCAATAAATTTTCTTTTAATGTATTGTTTATAGTAATAATACTTTTTGAGATAACTACATTCTTATAACGAATGAAAAAATTGTATTTCATATATAACCTCACTCAAAATAATTATAACATCAAAATTTAAAGACTGTAATCATCATCTTTTTCCTTTTCCTTTTTTTGCTCAAACAACTTATGAAATTGTTCACTTGCCTTATCCATTTCACGGCCTATCTTTTTTAATGAATTTTCTATCTCACATTTAGCTGGAAATTTTGCTCTATTAGTGCTACCAGTAAAATAGCCATTCAATATTCCTTTTCTCATTACCTTTCTATTAGAATAACTGTGTTTCCGCCATGCAAGACAAGCAGATGATTTTATAAGATCATTTACATCAATCTTATCCTTTTTGTTTGAAGATTCTAGCTTTCTATCTTTAGCATAATTAATAATTGCGTTTAAAACATAATTATCCAAATATCTTTCTTTACTATCCAGCAAGTCTTTATTATGATAATTTTCTATATTATTAGATTTATTTAATTCTACATAGTATTTGTTTAACTTCTTTAGGTCTTTATTAATAATACCTTTATATACTCTTAAATCTGAACTCTTATCATTAAACAAGTATTCCTTTATTTCATTAGTCAGTTTCTTAATTTCATTATTTCTAATTGAATTATATTTAACTTTGTTGTCATTATCAGCACCTTGATACTTGTTAACTAAATCACCAAGTCTTAATATCTTTTCTTCTAAGAAAATATCTTTTTTGTTCTTTAATGTAAAATTCTTATCTTTAGAATTAAAATATGTTTTTAGGTAATCAATATCTTTATTAGTCTTAGTTAATAGGTTAGTGTAGTAGTTTCCTCTCTCGACCGATAATATAATTTGATCTTTTAAATAATTCATTTCTCTTTGCGATAGTTGCCCTTTTGCTCTGTATGATAATTTATTCTGTTTAGTAACATAATTAGGTTTCTTTTCAATAAAAGAGAAGTGAAAGTGGTAGTTATCAGTATCAGTATGTAATGCCACTTGATATGACATATTACTTGTATTTTTAAAACCGCATTCTTTAAAAAATCTAGGTAGTATTTCATTTATCATTTTCTTTTCTAAATCTTCTAATGAAATATTACTATCAATATAATCATTGTTAAAACTTACTATGCCTTTCCATAAATTAGATTTCTTAAGATATTTCTGATAGTCAGTTTTTCTTTTATCTATTTCTTTTTTAGTAGAATAACTGCCATCTTCTAACACTAAATTAAACTTCTTATTCTTAAGTGTTCCATCATAATAGTCAAACATATTTTCAGCTTGCTTTATTGGATTGGAGTAGTAATCAAACATACCATTAATGTTGTTTATCATCTTATCTGATATTTTTCTATTATTCAAAGCTAAATGGAATTGCGTTTTTAAAACAACTTTAGGACTAGTCGTGGAAATCATTATTCTTATTCCTCATAAGTTCTTGTAAGCAAACATCATTATATGGATTCATATTTCCAGCAAATCTCATATTAGCAAATAATTGTTTTAATATCTTATATTGAACATTACTAAAATTACTTAGCTTATTCAGTTCCTTAATTGTTTTTTCAAGTAGATTATTAGTATCCTCACTTAAACTAAGCACATCATTCTTTACTAGATTAGAAATATAATTATTAATTGATATTTTTTCCTTTTGATTAGACAGTCTGTTCTTCAATTGATTATACAATGATTCTTCAATTCTAAATGTTACTTTCTTGATCAACATTATCAACCCCCTTCATTCTGATGTTTAAATTATTTTTCATACTATCTAAAAAATTAACATAGGCATATTTTAACATTTCAAGTATCTGTTCATTCATGCTAATATGGTTGTGTTTTGCTAATAATTTAATTCCATCTTTTAAATCTTTTTGAAGTCTTAAAGTAGTTCTTGCATTATTACTTACTCTCGTATTTATTTCTCCTTTCTTTATACTAAATCGGCACTACAATATGTAAATATCTAATAATGAGCATAAGAGAGTGACACCTGCAAATTGTTTATCTCAAATAAACATTGATAATTTTTCAGTGTCACAAGATTTCGCACTTGCGAAATCCACCGACTTTTACTTTCATTTTCTTATATTACTTGGTAATTATCATTTATAATTAGTGGTCATCAATCTAAGAGTGCCGACTCTCTATTTTTAATGTTTGTTGGTAAGGTTAAGGAGTGAAATGTTCCTTAACCTTAATCAATTGTATAGTCAATAACAATTTTTCAAGAGTCCAGATGAACAACAAAGTTGCTCTTGAAAAATTATTATTTAACTCGGTACTACTATCTTGAAATTACTTATTTCCTCATCAGTTTTTATAGCATATATGAGTAATGTGTTGTTCCCTTTTAGCTGTTCCAATTCAGTTAATTGATTTTCACATTCATACGTTCTTGCCTTAACTATTTCTTCAAAGTCAAATACTGCCTTTGGCTTTATTCTCTTTATTACTTCTTCAAATTCTGATTCTCTATAAGTGCCTTTGATTTCAAATGTATTATTTCTTTCATTAGCTTTTTCAATCAGATATTCACTAAAACTGAATAAATCATTTTGTAAGAAGTCATTGTAGAAGATCACTTTTTCGATTGTTATTTCATAATTGTCATCTATCTTAACTTCAATCTCTTTAACATATTTTTGAATAATATCTCGTTTAACATGTCTAGTTAAGATGTTCCAGATGTTAGATATTTCATAGTTAGGTTGTTGTTCTCGTTTTTCAAATAACTCTTCAATATCGTCATCATATCTAAACATTTTTTCATCACTTAATTTGCCTATCTTGTTATTAATATTCTCTCGTTCTTTGATAATCTGACTTATTTTGGTATCTAATAATTTCTTATTCAAGCGACTATCGGCAAATAAAGATATAATATTATTTTCTTTTTTAGTTAATTCTTCCAATGCTTTTTCTAATGATAGTAACTCATTTTTACCTTTTAAATTAGGTATATTGATGATATTATCATTAAGAATTGAAAACACACACAAGTCTTGCAATAAAGGCAATAGTTCTTTCTCAATTTTACCTGTATTATATAGTTTCTTATAATCTTCACAATTTCTATTATGGCAAGTTAGATAATATGTTAGTTTTATTCGTTTCCCTTTATGTTTTCTTGAAAAGTAATTGCTCATTGGCTGATTGCATTTAGGACATCTAATTATTCCTCTAAATATGTGAATCTTCTCGCCATAACCACCATTGGTATTTCTTACAATTTGATCCTGAGCCTTTTCCCATACTTCTTTTGATACAAGTGGTACATGATGATCTTCGAAATAAGAAATTTCTTCTTTTTTTCTTTTAGTATGTCCCCAAATTAAATCACCTTTGTAAACAGGATTTCTAATGATTCCTATTATCGTATGTGGTCTTATACTAAAGTAATCAGTGTATCTGTTATCATCTTTTAACTTATCCATAATATCAGCACTAGACATACCACTTAAATACATATTATAAATATCTTTCACAACAAACGAAGTAATAGGATCGGGTATCAATATACTATCTTCATCTTTTTGATAGCCATAAGGAGCTCTACTTGGGTATTTACCCTGTCTTACAGCTTCTTCCATACCTCTTTTTGTTCTACCTGCAATTTCTCGTCTTTCTCGTTGAGCAAATAACACATTCATTCCATACAACATCTCACCATTGGGAGTGTTTATATCATAGTTTTCATATAACAAATCAATCGCACAATTATTTTCTTTACAATATTTCAAAAACCAATGCCCATCATAACCCTCACGAGTTAATCTATCTACTTTAATAGCAACCACTACATCAATATTACCTTTTTCA
>JAQUFI010000051.1 GCA_028684735.1 Bacilli bacterium
TTAGCGCAGTAGGTAGAGGATCTGACTGTTAATCAGAGTGTCGCAGGTTCGAGTCCTGCATTAGGAGCAATTATTTGCCCAATTAGATTAGTAGGTAGAGTATCTGACTGTTAATCAGAGTGTCGCAGGTCCGAGTCCTGCATTGGGCGCCATTTATTTGCCTAATTAGCTCAGTAGGTAGAGTATCTGACTGTTAATCAGAGTGTCGCAGGTTCGAGTCCTGCATTAGGCGCCATTTTTTGGTCATGCATAAGTTTTCTGGATTTATTTCAGAAACTTATTTCATATAAGGAGGTATTTTATGATTACGAAAGAAAAGTTAAAAGATTATGCCAATAAGTTAATGTTTGATATGGATGAAAGTGAATACGAGACCTTACAAAATGAATTTGATGTTATTTTAAAGCAAAGTGAATTAATTGGTAAGATTAAAGGTATTGATACTATTGAACCAATGACTTTCCCTTATAGTATATATACTAGTGAATTAAGAGAAGATGAAGCAAAAGAATGTTTAACGACTGAAGAAGTATTAGAGAATGCTAGTGAAGTTAAATACAATCAAGTGAAAGTACCAAAGGTGGTTGGATAAGATGAAATATTTAGATTTAACAATCGATGAAATTAGAAATTTATTAGATCGTAAAGAAGTAACTAGTGATGAATTAATCAAAGAAAGTATTGATAAGGCTCATCAATATCAAGAAGAATACAATTCTTTTGTGACTATTTTAGATGAGGCTAAACATAATTATGAAGGTAGTACTATAATAAATGGGATTCCTTATGCTCTTAAAGATAATTATTCGACGAAAGGTATTTTAACGACGGCTTCTTCGAATATTTTAAGCAATTATGTGCCTGTTTATGATGCAACTGTAGTTCAAAAATTAAATAAAAGTGGGGCTGTTTTAATGGGTAAAACAGTTTTAGATGAATTAGCCATGGGTGACTCAGGGACAACTGGTCATACGGGAATAGTTAAAAATCCATGGGATAAGAAGAGAATAATTGGTGGTTCTTCAGCGGGGAGTGCTGCTAGTGTCGCTTTAGGGATTGTTCCTTTTGCTCTTGGTAGTGATACCGGAGATTCTGTTAGAAAACCTGCTGCTTATGGTGGTGTAGTTGGATTTAAACCAACTTATGGTAGAATTAGTCGTTATGGTTTATTTGCTTTTGCATCTTCCTTAGATCATGTTGGTTATTTTACAAGATCAGTTAAAGATGCTGCTTATCTGACAGATATTTTAAAAGGTAAAGATGAACGCGATATGACCTCACTACCTGATAATGATGAAGTATATGTAAGTGGTTTAGAAAATGATATCAAAGGTAGAAAGTTATTCTATATTAAAGAGGTTTGTAATATCGATAGCTATCAAGATCAAACCGATGAAGAATTAAAGGCCTTATTAAATAACTTTCACGAAGTAATTGAAAAGTGTCGTCAATTAGGTTTTATTGTTGAAGAAGTATCGATTGATCGCGATCTATTAAATGCTTTATATCCTAGTTATATGTGTATCTCATGTGCAGAAGCAACCAGTAATAATGCGAATTTAACAGGTATCTTATTTGGATTACCTGGAAAAGGTAATAATGTTGATGAAATTATGTTTGATGCTAGGACTAGAGGTTTCTCTGAATTTATTAAAAGAAGATTTATTATGGGTAGTTTTGTTCTACAAAAAGAAAATCAAGATAAGTTATTCTTAAATGCAAGTCGTGTTAGAAGAATGATTGTTGATAAAATAAATGAATTATTTAAAGAATATGATGGTCTGATTATGCCTTCTAGTGAAGGAGTCGCACCAATTATTAATAGTAAAAAAGATAAGTTATCTGATCGTTATTTAATCCTAGGTAATCACTTAGTAATTGGAAACTTTGGAGGTTTCCCAAGTATTAGTCTACCTAGTGGGTTTGTTAATGGTCTACCGGTTAGTGTTAACCTTACAGGTCGTCAATTTGAAGATGGTTTAACCTTAAATATGGCTTATAAAATAGAAAGTGTTCTAGGTTATAAAGGTCAAGTCGCAAAGGGGGTTAAATAGTGTATAAAGTAGTAATTGGATTAGAAGTCCATTGTGAATTAAAAACGAAGTCAAAGAATTTTTCTTATGCTACAAATGATTATTCAGAAACTCCTAATATCTATTTAGATACTGTTGATTTAGGTTTTCCCGGAATTCTTCCGGTAGCTAATAAAGAGGCTGTTAAATCAGCTTTGAAAATAGCAATGGCTTTAAATTGTGAAAATCCTGATGAAGTTATTTTTGATCGTAAGAACTATTTTTATCCTGATTTACCTAAAGGTTATCAAATAACTCAATCACATAAACCAATGGGGATTAATGGTTATTTAATGGTTAATGTCGATGATGAAGATATTAAAGTTGATATTCATGATCTTCACTTAGAAGAAGATACCGCTAGTTTAGATCACTTTAATGAATATTCACTAATTAACTATAATCGTAGTGGGATTCCGTTAATTGAGATTGTAACTGAACCTTGTCTCCATTCCTCAAAAGAAGCAATTGCTTTTTTAGAAGCTCTTCGTTCAGTTATTTTATATTGTGGGGTTTCTGATGCACGTAGTGATTTGGGTCAAATGCGATGTGATGTCAATATCTCATTAATGAAAGAAGATGCAACAGAGTTTGGAACGAAAGTTGAGATTAAAAATATTAATTCTTTTACGAAAGTAAAAGAAGCAATCGAATACGAAATTGAAAGACAAACAGAGGTCTTAAATAGTGGTGGAACCATTATTATGGAGACAAGAAGATTTGATGATGAAGATATGAAGACTTATAGTATGCGTAGTAAAGTCGATGCCGTTGATTATAAATATTTCTTAGAACCTAATATGCCACCTATCAAATTAACGAAAGAATTTTTAGATGAAATTAGAAGTCAAATCCCAATGCTTCAATACGAAAGAATTAACCTTTATATTAACGAGTATGGATTATCACGTTATGATGCCACAACTTTAGTTAAAGAAAAGAAAATGGCTGATTATTTTGAAGAAACAATCAAAGATGGAACAGATGCGAAATTAGCTTCAAACTGGATAACGAGTATTGTTTTAGGTCATTTAAATAAATTTCAAGTTGAAATCGATCAAATTTATTTAACGCCTGCAATGTTAGTATCATTAATTAAGATGGTTAATGATGGCAAGATTTCTTCAAAACAAGCTAAAGAAGTACTGTATAAAGTATTAGAAGAAGAAAAGGATCCCGTTACGATTGTTGACGAATTAGGAATTAAACAAATTGAAAATGATGAAGAAATTAGATCGATGGTTGTTGAAATCTTAGATGCTAATTTACCTTTAATTGAGGAATATCGTAAAGGAAGAAATGTTTTTGATTTCTTTGTTGGACAAGTTATGAAAAGAACAAAGGGTCAGGCTAATCCAACTCTAACAGCTAAGATAATTAAAGAAGAAATAGAAAAGAGGTAAGTTATGAGAAAAAATAAGTATCGTACTCATTATTGTGGTGAATTAACCAAAACTGATATTGATTCTCAAGTTAGAATCTCTGGTTGGGTTGAAAACATCCGTGATCATGGTGGTATTATCTTTTTAGATATTAGAGATCAATATGGAACTATTCAAATTGTGGGTCATGATAATCATGTTTTTGATAATATTACTCGTGAATCAACGGTTACTGTTGCTGGGAAAGTAATATTAAGAGATAAAGATATGATTAATCCAAGATTAAAAACCGGTGATATTGAGATCTTAGTTGATGAGATTAAAGTTCAAGGTCCAGCCTTAAATGAATTGCCTTTTGAAATAATGACTTCTCTTGATGTTCACGAAGATATAAGATTAAAGTATCGTTATTTAGATTTACGTAATAAAAAAGTTCACGACAATATTGTTTTTAGATCAGAAGTAATTAGTTTTTTAAGAACAAAGATGACATCGTTAGGATTTACAGAAATTCAAACACCAATCTTAACAGCTTCTTCACCAGAAGGGGCTAGGGACTATATTGTTCCTTCTAGGAAATATCATGGTAAGTTTTATGCCTTACCTCAAGCGCCTCAGATTTTTAAACAATTATTGATGGTTAGTGGATTTGATCGATATTTTCAAATCGCGCCTTGTTTTAGGGATGAAGATGCGAGAAGTGATCGTTCTCCTGGTGAGTTTTATCAATTAGATTTTGAAATGGCTTTTGCTGAAGCTGAAGATGTTTATGCAGTAACAGAAGAAGTATTACATGAAACATTTACTAAGTTTAGTGATAAGGAAGTATCATCTCTACCTTTTAGAAGAATTCCTTATAAAGAAGCTATGTTAAAATATGGTAGTGATAAACCGGATTTAAGAAACCCGTTAGAAATAATTGATTTAACAGATGTTTTTAAGGATACTACTTTTAAACCATTTAGTGGAGTAGAGGTAAGAGGTATAACAGTTAAGAACATTGCTGATAAATCAAACTCATGGTTTAATGAATTAGGAGAATATGCTACTAACAATGGTTTAGCTGGTTTAGGTTATTTAAAAGTAAATGATGATATGTCACTTGTTGGACCTATCGATAAGTTTTTAACTGATGAAGAAAGAAAGAAACTTATTGAAAGATGTAACTTAAGTAGTAAGGATGTATTATTCTTTATTGCAGACTCTAAAAAAGTGAATGTTTTAGCGGGTACTATTAGAATGGAATTAGGTCGAAGATTAGATTTAATAGATAATAATAGATTTGAATTCTGCTTTATTGTTGATTTTCCAATGTATGAATATAGTGAAGAAGAAGAAAAATATATCTTCACACATAACCCGTTTAGTATGCCACAAGGTGGTATGGATAGCTTACTGAATAAAAAACCAGAAGAAATACTAGCATATCAATATGATATCGTATGTAATGGTGTGGAACTAAGTAGTGGAGCTGTTCGTAACCACGATATCGAAATTATGAAAAAAGCTTTTGAAATTGTGGGTTATGATGAAGAAGTATTAAAAACTAAATTTAAATCATTATATACGGCTTTTCAATATGGGGCACCTCCTCATGCAGGGATGGCACCAGGAATTGATCGAATTATTATGTTATTAAAAGAGGAATCAAATATTAGAGAAGTTATTGCCTTCCCTATGAATAGTAGTGCCCAAGATTTAATGATGGGTTCACCTTCAGAAGTAACAGAGCAACAACTAAGAGATGTTCATATAAAGATCAGGTAACTGGTCTTTTTTCATTGAACTAAATGGTAAAATATGGTATTATGTAGGTAATAAAGTAGTGGAGGCTATATGAAAAAAGGATTTACATTGATTGAATTATTAGGAGTTATTATTTTGTTAGGTATAATTGGTTTGATGGTTATACAATCAATTGCTGGGTTAATTAAACAGTCAAAACAAAAGTTATATGATTCACAGATTTCAATGATTAAAAAAACTGCTCGTAATTGGGGTGTTGAACATATTAATGAATTGTCAGAAACTAAAGCAGTATATTTAAGTGTTGATAAATTGATTAACTTGGGTATGATAGAACAAAGTGAGTTAAAGGATCCAAGAAATACTAATAATATAATTAACGGATGTATAGTTATAGAATATAATACATCTTATAATAAATATCAATATAATTATAATGAACAAACATGTAGTGAGATAAAACCATTATATGCAGATACCACGGGAGCACCTATCCCAAAATTAAGTGATGGTATGATACCTATATTATGGGATGGAACTAAATGGGTTAAGGCTGACATAAAAGAAAAATGGTATGATTACAATTTAAAAGAATGGGCCAATGTAGTACTAGTAACAGAAGCAACTAGAAGTACATATCAAAGTGCCGATGTTGGAACAACTATAAATGAGTCTGATGTATTAGCTTATTTAGTTTGGATACCGAGATATAGATATAAACTGTTTAACGTTGAAGCTTTATCAATTCCAGTTCAGACAATAGAAATAGAATTTGAAGATAAGAATACAGCCAAATCAAATGGTAGTACTAATGGAACGTGGTTAACCCATCCATCATTCACTTTTGGTATTGAGATAAGCGGTTTTTGGGTAGGGAAATTTGAAACAACTGGTACATCAACAACTCCAACCGTAAAACCAGGAATGAAATCTTTAACAGGACAAATCATAAGTAATCAATTTGCCACTGCTCAGAAATTTAGTAATACAACAACATATGGTCTAAATAATGTTAATGATGCTCATATGATGAAAAATATCGAATGGGGTGCAGTAGTTTATTTAACTCATTCGATTTATGGAAAAAATGCTGAAGTATGGATAAATCCAAGTGATGATTCTATAACCGGATGTGCTGGTAATAATGCCACGGTACCCGGAGTATTGGGGTGCCCATATAGCTATACTACTAGTAATGGTCACGAAGCCAGTACAACTGGTAATATTTATGGAATATATGATATGTCTGGTGGAGAATATGAGCGTGTAATGGGAGGAATGTATAATATTGATAACACAACAATTATGGTAGAAACATCAGGTTTTGATCAAACAATAATTGATAGTTTGGAAATGGTGAAATATATTGATAAGTATAGTTATGGAATAACATATAAAGATCAAACAGCTTATAATCGAAGAAAATTAGGAGATGCAACAGGGGAGACAAGGGGATGGTATGGTGATTATCCGTACTTCATCCGTTCGAGTACTCCATGGTTCTATCGTGGTGGGCAAAGTAATTTTGAAAGTGGTGCTGGAGTGTTTCATTTTGGCGATGTTTATGGTAATAGTAGTTTTCTCAGCTTCCGCCTTGTTGTATTATCTGAATTATAGTATTGTTGAAATTAATATTTATTAAGAATTAGGAAATATCTAATTCTTTTTATTATCGTAAGTGATTATAGTATACTTTTAATATTAAAAAGGGTTTATAGATAATCGCTATTATTGATAAATATTATACGTTGGAATGATCTGAAAATTAATCTAATAATTAATCTAATAATTATGTTATTAAGAATATCCATATAAAGATTAGGTAACTAATCTTTTTTATTGATATAATTGAGGTAATAATGATATAATTATATTAGAGAGGAGTAGGATTTATGGATTATATTATTATAATCATTATTGTTGTTTTATTAGTATCGGTTAAACAAGTTAATGAATATGAAAGAGGGATTAAGTTTACTTTCGGGAGATATACTAAAATTATGAATCCAGGCTTAAATTTGGTTTTTCCAATTATTCACTCATTTAGAAAAGTTGATATTAGAACTAAAGTGGTTGATGTTCCTGATCAAGAGGCCATTACCAAAGATAATATTTCTGTAAAGATTAATGCGGTTGTTTATTTTAAAGTTTCAGATGCAGCTAAAGCCATATTAGAGGTTGAAAACTTCTTTTATGCGACTAGTCAACTTGCCTTAACAACAATGCGTAATATCGTTGGTACAGTCTCATTGGATGATTTATTAAATAAACGTGATAAGATATCAGAAGAAATTCAAAAGATTGTTGATGAGGCAACTGATGATTGGGGAATTAAAGTTGATAATGTTGAAATCAAAGATATCTCTTTACCGGAAGAAATGAAAAGGGTAATTGCTAGAGTTGCTGAAGCGGAAAGAGAAAAGTTAGCCGTCATTACAAAAGCAGCAGGTGAGGCGGAAGCGGCAACTAATTTAGCTAAAGCAGCAGAGATTTTATCATCAACTAAGGGAGGACTTCATTTAAGAACTTTAGAAACGATAAATGATGTTAGTTCTGACCAATCTAATACAATTTTCTTTGCTATGCCTTTAGAAGTACTAAGAGCATTTGAAAATTTTAAACCTAAAGATAAAGAATAGGGTGTTGTATGAATAATTATTTAGGAACAACCATTAAAATGGAAGATGCAACCTATATGATTATTTGGATTCAAAAACTAGAAAATATAACCTATACTTATTTAGTAAATCCAAATAATGTGATGGATAGTTTCTTTGGAGTTTTGAGCCTTAATCATAATCATCTTGACTGTGTTCCGGTTGTTAATCGTAAAATAATTGATCAATTAATTTCATTATTTAATGATTATATGGAAAAATTTTTGAATAATTAAGACTAAAAGCATATTATTTTATAAAAATCGGTTTTTTTCCTTAGAAAATAACCAAAAAGAGGCAAAAAAGTTAAAAAAATATTGATTTTATAATCAAAAGATGTTATTCTTTAATTGTAAGCAAAATAGCTTATTAAAATAGGAGGTAAGAAAGAATGTCAAAAACAGATTTAGTGGCTTATATTGCAGAAGAAACAGGATTTACAAAAGCTGATGCAGCTCGTGCTTTAGAAGCAATGATTAGTGGAGTTACAAAAGGATTAAAGAAGGAAGGTAAAGTTACTTTAACTGGTTTCTGTATTTTTGAAGCTAAGAAAAAAGCAGCTTCAACTGGACGTAATCCAAGAACAGGTGAACCTGTTAAAATCCCAGCTAGAGTTGCAGTTAAAGTTAAAGCTGGTTCTAAATTAAAAGACGCTTTAAACTAAAAGGCTCTAAGCCTTTTTTTCTTGTCGGATGGTAGGTGAGAAATGTATAATACTTCGATCAAGGTACTAAAGATTATTATCGATAAAGGTTATAAAGCCTATATTGTTGGGGGATATCCTCGTGATTTATATTTAAATCGTAAAAGTGCTGATGTTGATATTTGTACCAATGCTTCTCCAAAAGAATTAAAGGAAATATTTAAGGATATTATTTTGCCTAGTAATGCTTATGGTTCAGTAACTGTTGTATCCAATAATATTAGGTTTGAGATAACTACTTTTCGTAAGGAAATAAAATATGAAAACAATCGATTACCGGTTAAAATTAAATATATTGATAATTTATTAGATGATTTAAAAAGAAGGGATTTCACAATCAATACCTTATGTATGGATCATGATGGTAATATTATTGATTTATTAAATGGAAGAGTCGATTTAGATAATAAAATAATTAGAGTTGTGGGGAATGCTAGATATAAACTTAAAGAGGATTGCCTAAGAATTTTAAGGGCAATTAGGTTCGCAACAATTTTAGATTTTGATTTAGATGATAATCTAAAAAAAGCTATTAAACGATATGGTTATTTATTGAGAAGGTTATCTTATTTTCGGAAGAAAGAGGAGTTAGATAAAATATTTTCTAGTCCTAATGTGTTAAAAGGGATAAAGTTGATTAAAGAGTTAGAATTAGAGAAGTATTTAGAGTTATCTAATCTTGATGATTTAGTAGTTACAACGTCAATTATTGGGATATGGGCACAATTAGATGTCTTAGATATCTATCACTTTAATAGTAATGAACGAGAATTAATCATTAAAATTAATGAACTAAAAGATAAAAATATCTTAGATAAATATAACTTATATCAATATGGTTTATATATAGCTAGTATTGTGGGTGAGATAAAAGGTATTAATAAAAAATTAATAACTAAGGAATATAATGAATTAGCTATTTATAATCAAAAAGATATTGATATAAATGGAAAAGAAATTAGTTCTTTATTAAATAAAGAACCGGGTCAATATTTAAAAGAAGTTTTTAATGATATTGAATTAAAGATTATAAATAATGAGTTAAAGAATAAAAAAAGTGATATTAAACAATATCTTTTAAATAAATATACTACTTAAGATGTAGTATATTTTTTCTAAATAAGTTATAATGAAAGTGGTGATGTTCATGATTGAAAAAATAATATCGATATTAAAAGATAATCCATATACAATACCTAAAGTATTGTTACAGAATTATGTAAAACTAAATATTACAGATAAAGAATTAGTTTTATTGATTACTTTGATTAATTATCATAGTGATGAATTTAAGACTAAGGAATTAAGTGATAGTTAGGATGGAATAATCGTGAATTAATGGCAGTTATGGGAACTTTAAGTGAAAAAGATTTAGT
>JAQUFI010000052.1 GCA_028684735.1 Bacilli bacterium
GTATCTCGAGTTGAAAGAGCAATCAGACATGCGATTGAAGTAAGTTGGAATCGTGGTAATTGGGACTTAATGGAAGAGATATTTGGTCATAGTGTGGATATTGATAAAGCTAAACCCACTAATTCGGAATTTATTGTGACAATTGCTGATAAATTAAAATTAGAGTTTAATAGAATAGGCGGATAGCCTTTTTTATTGACAAAAAATAAGTAAAGGGTATAATAAAATTGTAATGGGGGAATTATGAAAAGAGTATTTATTGTTAATCCAACTGCTGGTAATGGACAAGCATTAAAAGTAGGTAAGATGATTGAACAGATATGTGAAGACCAATTAGTTAACTATCATCTTTACTATACTAATCATCCGAAAGATGCCACTGAGTTAACGAAGTTATATTGCCATCATCAAGAACCAACAGTTATTTATAGTGTTGGTGGAGATGGAACTTTATCTGAAATTGTGAATGGGATTGTAGGTAGTAAAGCCATGCTAGGTATTATCCCAGCTGGTAGTGGAAATGATTTTATTAGAACTTTATCTGATTGTGATAAAGAAATTACTAAGATTGATGTTGGCAAAGTAAATGAACATTATTTTATAAATATTGCTTCAATCGGAATTGATGCAGAAATTGCTAATAATGTCACTAAATTTAAAAAATTAAAAATACCTAAATCATGGATATATAATGCAAGTATTATATATACTCTTGGTCAGTATCAACACAAACAAATTAACTATCATTTAAATGATAAACAAAACAATAAATCTATTACTTTAATGGCAATTTGTAATGGTCGTTATTATGGTGGAGGTTTTTGTTTAGCTCCAAATGCTTTAATTAATGATGGATTATTTGATATTTATTTAGTTGATGCAATGCCTAAATATAAAATTCCTGGAGCTTTATTAAAATTAAAAAAACAACTACATGAACAATTACCCGTTATTCATAAATATAATAGTAATCATATAAAAGTTGAAGCGGAAGAAAGACTGATTTGTAATGTCGATGGAGAAATAATTTATGATAATCATTTTGATTTTAAATTATTAGATAAAGAGATTACTCTTTACCAACGAGATGATTTAAAAATAAAGCAACTAATTAAAAAGTGATAAGATCACTTTTTTATTGAATTAATGCTAATATATGGTAAAATTATGATGGAGATGATAAGATGAAACCAGTTGTTCTTTGTATTTTAGATGGAGTTGGAATTCGTGAAGAAATTCACGGAAATGCTTTTAAACAAGCTAAAAAAGATAATTTTGATTATTTGTGGAATAACTATCCCCATAGTTTATTAGAAGCTAGTGGTGAACTAGTTGGATTACCAGCTGGTCAAATGGGTAATAGCGAAGTTGGACACATCACAATTGGTGCAGGAAGAATTATCGATCAACCACTCCAATTAGTAACCAAAGCCATTAAAAACGGTGAAATCTTTCATAATGAAAATATTTTAGAAGTTATTAATCATACCAAACAACGTAAATCAAAATTGCACCTACTAGGTCTTATCAGTGATGGTGGAGTTCATTCACATCTTAATCATTTATTAAGTCTTATCGATATGTGCAAAAAAGAGGATATTGAAGAAGTATATATTCATTTGTTCTTAGATGGTCGTGATACACCGCCTAGAAGTTCTTATCAATATATTAAAAAATTAGAAGAAAAAATAGAACACGAACAATATGGAATAATCAGTACCATAAGTGGTAGATATTATGCGATGGATCGAGATAATAAATGGGAACGAATAAAATTAGCTTATGATAATCTTACTTTAGGAAATGGAAAAAGATATTCTAATAGTAAGGAAGCTATAGACAGTAGTTACGATAATGGAATCGATGATGAATTTGTGATTCCATGTGTAATTAATGAGAATGGCTTAATTAAAGAAAATGATGGTTTAATTGTTTTTAACTTTCGACCTGACCGTCTTAAAGAATTATTTTCAGCTTTAACTAATCCTCATTTTAATCAATTTGAAAGACCGTTCATTAATGATTTAAAACTAGTAACAATGTTGCCAGTCAGCAATGATTTAGTTTATAAACATGCTTTTAAAATGGATAAGATAGATAATACGTTAGGTTCATATATTAGTCATCTGGGTTTGAAACAATTACGAATTGCGGAAACAGAAAAGTATGCCCATGTAACTCGTTTTTTTGATGGTGAAGGAGATTTAGAATTAGATAATTGTGATAAATTATTAATTCCGTCACCAAAAGTTGCTACTTATGATTTAAAACCTGAGATGAGTGCTTATCAAATTACTGAAAAGTTATTACCAGTAATGGGGAATTATGATTTAATTATTTTGAATTATGCGAATTGTGATATGGTAGGTCATACGGGAGATATGGCGACAACTATTAAAGCAGTTGAAACTGTTGATCAATGTTTAGGTATGGTTTATAAAAAGGTTGAAACCTTAGGAGGGACACTCTTAGTTACAGCAGATCATGGTAATAGCGAATATATGATTGATGAAAAGGGTAATAAAGTAACTAGCCATTCAACTAATAAGGTTCCACTTATTATTAATCAAAATAAACTATTAAAAGATGGAAAATTAAGTGATCTAGCTCCAACTATTTTAAGAATCATGAAGATAGATATTCCAAAAGAAATGACAGGAGATAGTTTAATCATAGATTGAGGTAAAAATGAAAAGATATAAATTATCAAAAAGAAAAATAAGTATTATGTTTGTCGTTATTAATATTGCGATATTATTATTGATAACAAGTTATTATGGGTATCGTTTAATCTATTATTATCGTTTAGAAAATCCTAAGATTGAAGTTCAAACTTTATCTCAAATGGTTACTTTAGAAAAGAATTTAGCCTTAGTTGGAGATGGTTTATATCAAGAAGACGACAAATACTATTTTAAAGGCAAGAACGTTCATAACTATGTTTTATATTCAGGAAGACTATGGCGAATTGTGAGTGTTAATGAAAATGGGATAGTTAAATTAATAACTGATGATAATCAAACTTCTTTAGTATGGGGAATAGATAATAATTATCAAGAATCTTATGCTAGAGAATGGTTAAATAGAACAGAACATAAAGATAGTGGTATTTTTTATAAAACCTTATCTAATCCTGATCTTTATTTAGAAAAAAGTAATTGGTGTATTGATGTTGTCATAGATAATCCTAATATATGTAATAATAAAATTGAAGATGAAATTGGATTACTTAGTATTGCTGAATATAACCGGGCTTTAGGTAGTAATAGTTATTTAAATATTGATACTTATTGGTGGATGATTAATGGGGGAGAAGATAACAAGGTATGGTATGTCTATCCTGAAGGTAAATTAAATAATGAATCATATCTTAATGGATCATATTTTAGTTATGGGATACGACCAGTTATTAATCTAAAAAAAGATGTTATTATTCATGGTGGTAATGGAACAAAGGATAGTCCTTATCTAATTGAAAAGGAAACAAACAATATCTTAAGTTCTAAAAAAGTAGGAGAATATCTCAAGTATTCTAATTATAATTGGAGAATCGGTTCTATTACTGGTGATTATATTGAGGTTTATATGGATGGTTTTATTAAAGAAGATGATGAGAATCTATACAGTCGATTTTCAACATCAAGTAATGTATTTTCTAGTCATCAAAGTATTGGGAAATATTTAAATACAACCTTTTATGAATCTTTAACAAATCAAGAATACCTTATCAATAGTAAGTGGTATATTGGTAATTATGATGAACTGAGTAATTATGATTACAAGAATATTTATCGTCAAAGTGTTGATGCAAAAGTAGGCTTATTAACTATTGGTAATTTATTTATTGAAGAGTGTAATGATTACTTTTTAATGACTAGAACCAATAATGTTGAGAATACTATTTATAAAGTAATTGAAAATGGCCAAATATATGCAGATTTAATGGATAATTATGCTTATATACGACCAGCCCTTAAATTGAAAACAGATATTATTATTTTATCTGGAAATGGTAAGAAGGATAATCCATATATTATAGAGTAGGTGAAGTATGAAAAAAACAATTATAACATTATTAGTATTAGACTTTTTAGCGCTAATTGGTTTTTTTATAACCTATGGTCCATGGGGATATTTTCGTGACCTTTTAGTTACAACAGCCATGAATACGATGACTCATAATTATTTAGCTCGCATCTTTTATAATGATGAGATGATTAAAGATATTTTAAGTCGTAATTATATTATCGAAGTCAATGAGACAACGAATGTTAATGAAATTGTAGTAGGAAATATTAAAGAGACTAAAAATTATTCTTCCATCTATGAAAAACAGATATTGGAAAGAGAAGAAGGGCAATCATATAAAGTAATTGAATTTAAATATAAAGGTTATGATTATTTCTTAACTGCTATTTATGATCCGTCTAGAGTTGAATTAGCTTCGACTAGGTATTTAGGAGTAGTTGGTGAATATGTAACTGATATTGCTAAAAATAATGATGCTTTAGTAGCTATTAATGCTGGAGGATTTTATGATGGTCATTATGCAGGAAATGGTGGAACTCCAACTGGAGTAGTGATTCAAGGTGGTAAAATTATTTTTAATGGGACTTATATTCATGGTAACATTGTAGGTTTTAACCAAGATGATATCTTAGTCTTATCTAAAGGCAGTATTCAAGGTGCTGTTAATGCTGGAATTAGAGATGCTGTTCAATTTGGACCATTCTTAATTGTGAATGGGAAGGCATCATCAGTAGGTGGTAATGGTGGTGGGGGAATGCATCCTCGAACGGCTATTGCCCAACGAAAAGATGGAATAGTTTTATTTTTAGTGGTTGATGGTAATGGTGACAAGTATAATTTTAATTTAAGAGGAGGAGCCTCTTATGGTGATTTAATTACCATTCTTCAAAGATATGGTGCTTATAATGCTGCCAATATGGATGGTGGTGCTTCAACCGTGTTAGCCATTGAAGGAAAACTAGTTAATAAACCTTGTGGTCAAAATACTGTTGATGGTCAAAGAAAATTACCTAATGCTTGGATAATGAAGTGATAATTAGTTATCACTTTTTATTTTAAATGGTATAATAAAAGATGAGGTGATAAGATGCCTGAATTACCAGAAGTAGAAACAGTTAAAGAAGCATTAAAGAAAAAAGTTTTAAACAAAAGAATAATGGATGTTAAAATCTATTATCCTAATATAATTGAGTATCCAATGGCTGATGAATTTAAAAATAGAATTATTAATCAAAAGATTAATGATATTAAAAGAAGAGGTAAGTGGTTAGTTTTTGAATTAGATGATGATTATTTATTAAGTCATCTAAGAATGGAAGGAAAATATAATATCGTTGATCCTAGTAAGGACCATAACAAACATGAGCACATTTCCTTCTTACTAGATAATAATCAAGAGTTAAGATATCAAGATACGAGGAAATTTGGAAAAATGCATTTGATTGAAAAAGATCAATTGTTAAATAGAAAACCTTTAAATGAATTAGGTTTAGAACCTTGGGATCAAACTTTAACAACTAAATATTTAAAAGATAAATATCAAAACAAGAAACTACCAATTAAAACAGTCATTCTTGATCAAAGCATTATTGTAGGAATTGGTAATATATATGCTGATGAGATATTATATTTGAGTAAGATTAATCCTTTAAAAGAAGCTAAAAAACTAACTAGTCAAGAATTACAAAAAATTATTGATAATACGAAACTAGTTTTAGAAAGGGCCATAAAAGCTGGTGGAACGACGATTCGTACTTATTCATCAGTAGATGGTATTCATGGCCTCTTCCAACAAGAATTACTTGTCCATCGTAAAGAAGGAGAACCATGTCAAGTATGCCATCAGGATATTATAAAAATAAAAGTAAATGGTAGAGGTACATATTATTGTCCAATTTGCCAAAAAAAATAGAACTTGAGAAACTAACCTCAAGTTCTAATTATATTTTATGCTATCTTAGTAAAGATATACCAAATATTATTTTTTTATTATTGGTTTAGATTTATATTCTAATTCGATAAGCTCTTTATTGTTAGTAATCGTAGCATAGATACTATTAACTCTAAACTCTAAGTCTAACATATCATTATCAAGATCAGAATATTTTGTAACTAGAGGAACTTTAAGTTCTTTTTTGATGTTATTTAAATAATTTTTACCTTTACTATTAAATCCTAATACTCTAAGATACTCAATATCATTATATTTGTTGGCTTCTTCTTTTTTAAAATTACATAATATATGGGTAAACATACGATTGATTTTATTATAAGTATAACGTTTTGTTTTAATTTTCTGAGTTAATTCTTCTGAATTATGAGTTTGATAGATACTTTTTCTAATTCGGTTTTCAATACCCTCGTCGACTGTTTGATATTGAGCTAAATTATCAATATCGCTTATTATTTTATATTTTAAATAGGAGTAGTAATCATCAGTTTTAATCATCTTACTATTTAGATAATCAAAAGTTATTTTTGGAACATAGTTTCTAATATCTTTCTTTTGTTCTAAAGCTAGACGAATACTGCTAGCACTAGTTATTTCATGTTCTATTTCTAAAGAATGATAGTCATTAGTTCTTTTAATACATTTAGGTTCAATTTGACTATTTAATCTACGAATTTCTTTAATATAACTGATACCTAATAAATCGTTTGGGGAATCAATTTTATGATTAGTTAAATCAGTTAATGTTTTTGATAAAGCAGTTGGATAATTAACTCCTTCATCTAAATACTTTTTAACAATTCCTTCAAAGTCTTTATTATATAATTGGCAATTGACGATATTATTAAGGATATCAATATTATCTTTTTCACTACCAAAAACTAAGCAATCCACTTTTAAATGATTTAATATTTGGATAGCCCCCTTAGCAAAGATATCGGCACTTTGAGTAGCAAAAGGGAAAGGAAGTTCAATTATTAAATCAATCCCATATTCTAAAGCAATTTTTGTTTTATCCCATTTATTTAAAATACTTAGATTACCTCTTTGGAGAAAAGGTCCACTTAGTACCAAAACCACAACATCATCGGGATATAATTCTTTTACTTTATTTAAATGATATAAATGTCCATTATGAAAGGGATTATATTCTGCGATTATACCAACACTTTTCATTTAATCACCACTTCTATTTTAACATAAATATAAAAATATGATTGCATTTTCTTAATAATTTGTTATAATGTTTGTGCTGGTGATAAAATGCAAATAGACATAGTTAGGCTTAAGAATAATATAATAGAAGATATTGAGGTCGACGAATATTATAGTTTTGATGAATCGTATCTATCCGAAACAGACTTATTAAAACTAGATAATGTTCATATAACAGGATATTTAACTAAAGATAATCAGGATAATATGATCGCTGATTTAAAGATTGAGGGAATCATGGTACTACCTTGTTCCCTTACTCTAAACCCAGTTGACTATCCATTTGTGATTGAAATTAGTGATATTTTAGAAAAATTATACGAAGATGTCGATAAAAAACAACCAAACTTTGAAAAAACTATTGATATTTTGCCGATAATATGGGAAAATATATTAATGGAAATTCCTATGAAAGTTACTAGTTCTAATCTGAAAGACATGAAAATATCTGGTGATGGTTGGAAGTTACTACAAGAGGAAGAAGAAGTGATTCATCCGGAATTCGAAAAACTAAAGGATTTATTATAGAATAGAGGTGTTATGATGAAATTAGATATTCAATTATTTGCTGTTCCTTTCAGAAAGGTTAGTAAAACGAGAAAGAGAATGCGAAGAACTCACTATAAAATAAGTGAAAATGGAACAACTAAATGTTCTAAGTGTGGAGCTGATATCAGACCACATCGTGTATGTTCTAAATGTGGAATGTATAAAGGAAAAGAAATTGTAAAGCAAGAAGAAGCAACTAAATAAGGTTGTTTTTTTTGTGTTTAGTTGTTATAATAAAAACAATAAGGATAGGTGGCATAATGAAAAAAACAAAAGCTTTTACTTTAGTTGAATTGCTTGGTGTTATTGTTATATTAGGTTTAATAGTTCTTCTAATCACACCATCGATTGTCAAATATATTAAAGATTCAAAAGAGGTCTACAATGAATCAACCTTAAAATTAATTTATAGTTCTGCTAATGTCTATGTCAATGATGATTTAAATAATTACCCAAAAAATCCTGAAAATACCTATTGTGTCTCACTACAAGAACTAGTAGAAAGCGGTAAATTAAATAAAGACATTTTAACTATAAATACAGATAATGAAATACCTTTAGATAAAATAGTAAAGGTAACGATTGTTAATGATCGTTATGAATATAATTTAGTGGGTGCAGGTGAATGTGTTACAGATTTAAACTTTCTTATGGTTGCTAGTAGTGGAAGCTCTAGTACCAGTTATTTAGGTGGTCCTATTTTTAAAAACAAAATAGAAACAATTGAATTTGTAAGAACTAAAACGGTACCAGCTGGTGTTACAGGTTCATGGGATGTATCAGCTAAACAAAATGGTAGTATTATGGCTTGGTACTTTGATAAAGATAGTAATGGATTATTTGAACTATTTATTGGTGGGAATGGGGTAGTATTTGCTAATCCTGATTCATCTAATTTATTTCAAAGTTTGAGTGTTTTAAAAAGTATAAAGTTAGATGTATTAAATACATTCAAAGTAAAAAATATGTCTTATATGTTCTATGATAACTCACTACCAATCTTAGATTTAAGTACATTTGATACCTCCAATGTAACCGATATGTCGTGGATGTTGTCTTTTGTTTCGGCACTAACATTGGATGTCAGTAATTTTGATACATCCAAAGTAACCGACATGTCATGGATGTTTAGTTGCCTATATAATTTAGATAATTTAGATTTAAGTACATTTGATACCTCCAATGTAACCGATATGTCTTATATGTTCTATGATAACTCAGTACCAACCTTAGATTTAAGTGGTTTTGATACCTCTAGCGTAACCAATATGTCTAATATGTTTGCTTATTCATTAGCTACCACCTTAGATTTAAGTACATTTGATACCTCCAACGTAACCGATATGTCAGAGATGTTTAGTAGCACATATAATTTAGATAATTTAGATTTAAGTAATTTTGACACCTCCAATGTAATAGATATGTATGGTATGTTTGCTTATTTTAAAATACCAACCTTAGATTTAAGTACATTTGATACCTCCAATGTAACCAATATGTCGTGGATGTTTAATATGTCATCGACACTAACCTTAGATTTAAGTTCCTTTAATACCTCCAACGTAACCGATATGTCTAATATGTTCCATGCTTCATCAGCCACAACCATAGATTTAAGTACATTTGATACCTCCAATGTAACCGATATGTCAGGGATGTTTAATAAGTCATCGACACTAACCTTAGATTTGAGTAATTTTGATACCTCCAACGTAACAAACATGTCT
>JAQUFI010000053.1 GCA_028684735.1 Bacilli bacterium
TTCTTTTTCTTTTGATTTTTCGTCAATTTCTAGGTTATATTTATTAATCAATTCTTGAACTTCATTAATTCCACTTTTTTGTTGATCTTCTGATAATTCTAATTTTTTAATATTATTATTAGCATCTTGACGAACATTACGTAAAGCAATTCGACCTTCCTCCGCAATGTTTTTAACTTGTTTAACATATTCCCTTCTCGTATCTTCAGTTAAGACTGGAATATTTAGAATAATGATTTCACCATTATTATTAGGTGTTAATCCAATATTAGCTTCATAAATAGCTCTTTCAATATCACCTAAACAACTTTTATCATATGGTTTAATACATAGTTGACGAGCTTCCGGAATCGAAATAGTTGCTAATTGTTTCAAAGGTGTACTTATACCATAATATGAGACCACAACTCGATCTAAAATAGTTGGATTAGCTCGACCTACTCTAACATTATTAAATCTTTTCACCATATTTTCGATGGCTAACTGCATACCTAATTCAGTTTCCATTAAGATATCTTCCATAATTCACCCTCCACTACCTAATTATATTATATAAATCATAAAAATACAAGTTCCTATTTAATTTTTTTAGTCAATATGTTATGATGTTATAGGGTAAGGAGTTTGAATATGAAAAAAGGTTTTGATAATAAGAAATATGTTAAACTACAAAGTAAAAAAGTTAAAGAAAGAATGAAGATGTTTGATAAACTCTATTTAGAATTTGGTGGTAAATTAGTTGATGACTATCATGCTGTTCGGGTCTTACCTGGTTTCAATTTGAATTCAAAGGTTAAATTTTTAGAAGAGTTAAAAGACGATATCGAAGTTATCTTTTGTATTAATGCCAATGATATTGAAAAAAATAAAATTAGAGCTGATTATGGAACAACTTATGATACTGAAATCTTAAGATTAATCGACCATTTAAAAGCACTAAAAATTGAAGTCAATAGTGTTGTCATTACCTTATATAAAGGACAAAGTAGCGCTGATACTTTTCGAAAAAAGTTAGAACGTCGTCACGTTAAAACCTATATTCATACAGCAACAAAGGGATACCCTACGGATATTGATATGATTGTTAGTGAAGAAGGATATGGGGCTAATCCCTTTATTGAAACAACTAAACCAATCGTGGTAGTAACAGCTCCAGGACCAAATAGCGGTAAACTAGCCACTTGCTTATCACAACTATACCATGAACATAAAAAAGGAATTAAAGCTGGATATGCAAAATTTGAAACTTTTCCAATTTGGGATTTACCACTTAAACATCCTGTTAATATGGCATATGAAGCAGCTACAGCTGATTTAAAAGATGTCACTATGATTGATTCTTTTCATCTCGAACATTATAATATTAGTGCTGTTAGTTATAATCGAGACTTCAATGTCTTTCCTATTTTAAAAAGTATTTTAAACCGTATTACTAATGACGATATCTATCATTCCCCTACTGATATGGGAGTTAATGCGATTGGTGAATGCATTAGTAATGACGAAGTTATTAGACAAGCTGCTTGCGATGAAATAATTAGAAGATATTATAGGTCACTATGTGACTATAAAATAGGTTTAGTCGATGAAGAAATACCTCAAAGAATTAAAGTATTGATGAATGAACTAGATATCGATGAGACTAATCGTAAAGTTATTAAAGCAGCATTAAAGAAAAAAGAACTAGTCAATCGCCATGTTCTTTCCTTACAATTACCAAGTGGTAAAATTATTACTGGTAAACAAACTGATTTATTAAGCCCTGCTAGTAGTTTAATTTTAAATGCTATTAAAGAACTAACCAAAATACCTGATGAAGTATATTTACTATCACCAAGTATTCTAGAACCTATTTTAAAAACTAAACCAAAATCGGATAATCCTCAAAACTATTTATTAAATCTTCAAGAAGTTATTATTGCTTTAAGTATCTGTTCAGCTACTAATCCAATTATTGAAAAGGCTTTAAGTAATCTATCAAAACTAAAGAACTGTGAAGCTCATGCGACTTACATCGTTCAAAATGGAGATTTAAATATCTTAAGAAATCTAGAAATCAATCTCACTTGTGAACCAGAGTTCTACTCTAATAATTTATATAATAACTAAAAGAGAAAGACTACTTTCTCTTTTTTGTTGATTCATTTTCTTTAATTTGGGTTGGAGCATAAGTAATTTTATTGCGGCCATGTTCTTTAGAATAAAGTAAGGCTTCATCAGCAGCAATAACAGCTTCATTAAAATCATTACCTGGAATAAATTCTGAAATACCAAAAGACATCGTCAGTTTAATTAATTGGTTATTCCAGATGAAATCATGCTTCTCAATCGTATCTTTAAGTTGTTCAATCTTGGGACCAGCTTTTTCAATATTCGTTGAATTTAAAATAACTAAGAATTCTTCGCCACCCATTCGTCCAACTAAATCTTCTTTTCTAACACTATCTTTTAATATTTTAGCAACCTCAGTTAAAACAAAGTCACCAGCATCATGAGAATAATTATCATTTATCCTTTTAAAATGGTCAATATCAGCATAAATAACACAAGAAGAATCAAGTAATGTTCGATATTCTTCAATCGCATCATTAATTCCATAACGATTCAACACTTGTGTTAAAGGATCAGTAACAACTTGTTTTCTTAATAACTGATTTTGTTGATATAAATTAGTTATATCATGAAAAGAATGATAATGAAAAACTTGTTTCTCTTTGGTAATTACTTTTTTGGTTGTTAGATAATACTTGTCTTGATATTTGATAAAAGGCTGGTTATGAAACTGATATAATGCTTTAGCTTCTTCATAATTACAAAAAATCACTTTACCTTGTTCATCAGTAACAATAATATAGTCATCAATACAGTTTAAAATATCTTTTTCTTCAATCATCTTTCCACCTCATTTAATTTTTTTATTTTATCTACAATAACTTGTAGTTTATCAAATCTTTTTTCAACTTTTCCTTTAATTAATAAAACATCTCCAACTTTAATATCCGTATGTATTTCATAAATCTTAGGAAACAAAACAAAGTCCATCATTTTGGCTTCATCACTACCCGTTATAAAGCACATCTTATCATTCTTTTTTGTATCAATTGTTTTTACTCTTTCAACATAGATAATCGTATTAATGAATTTATCAAAATAGTTATCAAGTTCATTAATTGAAACAATATTAGAAAGCTTATGCTTGTACTCAGTAACCGGATGATTACTTAAATAAAAACCAAATACTTCTAATTCATATTTCATTAATTCTTTATTATCATATTCATCAGTTTTCTGGAGTTCTGGTTTTAAAGCATACTCTTCATCTAAATAACTAGCTAACTCACTATAATTAATTAATACATCAAGATTAGTATATAAGGTTTTTTTATTTATTCCTAAACTATCAAAAGCACCAGCAAAGATTAAATTTTCTAATATTTTAGGAGTAATGTATCTAAAACACCTAGCCATAAAATCATAGATATCTTTAAAATTTCCTTTTTCTCGTTCTTCAACAATTGATTTAACACTACTAATACCAATTCCTTTAATAGCTATCAAAGGGAATCTAATACTACTATTTTCAATCGTATATTCATCAGTGCTTATATTAATATCTGGTTTTAATAAATCAATATTGTTTTGTTTACAATCATAAATATATTCTTTAACCTTTTTTTCACTACTCGTGAATATTGTTAATAAATTTTTCATAAAAAGATGGGGATAATGAGCTTTTAAATAGGCCATTTTGTATGCGACAGTAGCATAAGCCACTGAATGAGAACGATTAAAACCATATTCCGCAAACTTTAAAATAAGATTATAGACTTTTAGAGCTACTTCTTCACTATATCCATTTTTTAGACTATTATTAATAAACTTTTCTTTTTCTTTTAATAAAATTGATTCTTTTTTCTTACTCATTGCACGCCTTAAGACATCAGCTTCCCCCATTGAATAAGAAGCCATAACGTGCGCTATTTGCATGATTTGTTCTTGATAAACAATTATTCCATTAGTTGATTTTAAGATTGGTTCTAATGATGGATGAAGATATTCAATTTTTTCTTGACCATGTTGACGTCTGATATAAGAATCAATGTTTTTCATTGGCCCTGGTCGAAATAAAGCAATGGCTGCAAAGATATCTTCAAAAGTGCGAGGTTTAAACTTTCTTAAAAAATTCATCATCCCTGATGATTCAAATTGGAATATTCCTAAAGTATTAGCTGTTGTAAAAAGATTAAGAGCTTTAGGATCGTTAATTGGAATATTATCAAAAGTTAAATCAAGGTTTATATCCCTAATAATATTATCAATTATTGTTAAATTACGAATGGCTAATAAATCTATTTTTAATAGTCCGATACCTTCTAAATAGGTCATATCATAGCCAGTTGTATAAAAATGTTCATGACTTTTTTCAAGTGGGATAATATTATCTAAATCAGTATTAGCCATCACAACTCCAGCAGCATGAACCGTCGTATGCCTTTTCATACCTTCAATCTTACTAGCAACTTTATATACTTCTTTTAATTCTTCTAGATTATTTAAATAGTTTTGAAGTTTTTGATTGGTTTGATAATTCTCTAATAAGGTTTTTTTAGAATCTAATAATCGGCATAAATGGTCAATTATTTTAATATCAGTGTCTATTACTCTGCCGACATCCCTCACTGCTTGTTTCGCTCCTAGAGTCCCAAAAGCAATAATGGGAATAACTCTTTTAAGACCATATTTATTAATACAATAAGCTAATACTTCATCTCTTTTTGTATCTTGAAAATCGATATCAATATCAGGCATGGTAATTCGTTCTGGATTTAAAAATCGTTCAAATAATAAATTATACTTAATAGGATCAATTGTTGTGATATCTAGAATGTAGGCAACTAGTGATCCAGCAGCACTCCCTCTACCAGGGCCTACTAAAATATGATTGCTTTTAGCGTATTTAATTAAGTCCCAAACAACTAAGAAGTAATTACAGAAACCCATCTTATTGATGACTTCTAATTCATAATTTAAACGGTCCAAATAAATGCGATTAACGGTCTCACCAAAAATGCGTTTTAAACCTTCTTTACATAATTTTTTTAAATAACGGTAACTATCCATTCCCTCAGGATATTCATAGATTGGTAGAAGATTATCTTCATGAGTTATTTCAAGATTGCACATTTCATTTATACTTTGGTTTTTGATTTTATCTTCAGGATATTTCTCAAACACATTTAAATCCAAATAAACATCATGAGTTTCTAAAACAACATCATTAACTAAAATCCCGTCTCTAATCGCATATAAATATTTAAGATATTCCTCGTCTTGATGATCTAAGCAAAGAATCTCATTAAAGTAAACGGTTTTATCTGATTTTATTTTAAGTCGTTCATTAGGATTACGATATCCAATAAATAAATCTAAATAAATTTTACTTAAGTCCTTATATAATTTTTTACTAGTATAAGGAATAATACAAACGAGGTTAGAATTATATATATTTAAATCTTTAATTGTTAGCGTTTCTTCAGATTGTAGGGTCGCTAATTTAATTAAGTTTTTATATCCGAATTGGTCTTTTGCATATAAAACAAATTTATCTTCCAAATTGATTTCTAAACCAATAATGGGTTTAATATTGTTTTTTAGGCAGGCATAATAAAAATCTAAGACACCATACATATTATTATCAGTAATAGTTAACGCTTTTAAATTATTTTTTAAAGCAAAGGCAATTAAATCATCAATTTTAATCATACTCGATAATAATGAATTATTGGTTTTAATATAAAGTGGTGTATACATAATTCACCTCCTACTACAATTTTACTATAAAACACTAAAATTTGAAACAATTTAACACAAATAATTTGACTTCTCAAATATAATATGATAAAGTTATTAAGCGAGGAATTAAAATTTGAGGAGGAATTAAAATGGCAAAAAAAGTAACTAGTAAGACTCCATTATTTGGTAATATCAGATCACATGCCTTAAATGCAACAAGACATGCTCAAAAACCAAATTATCAAAAAGTAAAACTAGACAATGGTGGAACCATTATTATGAGTGCAAGAGAATTAAGAACTTTAAAGAAAAATAGTCAAGCTTCAAAAATAGAAGTAAAAGCGGAATAAAATATTCATAAACAAGAAAGTTCTTGTTTTTTTTGTGCTTTAAAAAGGAAAAATACAGTAGTAATACTGTATTTTAATTATATCTTTTCCACTTTTAAATAAACAGGATAACCATTCATGTCAAAGTTTTCAGTCAATGAATCATCGATGATAAATTCTAATGTTAATGTTTCATCAGCAATAAATGCCTTATATTCTTCAAAGACTAATTTTGTTTTTTCATCTGTTTGATAATATATTTTAATACGATCAGCAACATCGAAATCAGCATTTTTTCTTAATTGTTGAACTTTCGAAATGATTTCTCTAGCAATTCCTTCTTTGATTAAATCTTCAGTAAGTTCTGTATTTAAAATAACAAAATTATGATTTAATAATTGAGCATTAAATCCTTCTTTCGAATTAACTCTAATAACTACCATATCGCTAGAAATATTGTATTCAATTCCATCAACTTCTAAATCAATATTATCATCATTTTGAAGTTTATCGATTTCTTCAACTGATAGATTATTTAAAGCTGAAGCAAAAGTTTTAATCGATGAACCAAAGATTGGTCCAGCTACTTTGTAGTTTGGTATAACAATATAATCCATATATTTAGATACATTGTTTTCATAAGTAACCTTTTTAACATTTAATTCTTCTTGAATTAATTCAGTTAAATCCCCAATAATTTTTTTATTTTTTCCATCGATGATAATCTCTTGAATTGGTTGACGCACTTTGATCTTACTTTCTTCACGAGCAAATCTACCTAAACTAATCAAATCACGAACTAAATCCATTTTTTCTTCAATGGTATTATTAATATATTCAGGATTATGAACTGGATAATTTGCTAGATGAACTGATTCTTCATCTGTTAGATTACGGTAAATTATTTCTGAGATAAAAGGAACAATTGGTGCAATTAATTTTACTAAATCAGTCAATACTTCATAAGTTGTATTATAAACTGCTTTTTTATCATCATCTAAAGTACTACTCCAAAATCTTCTTCGATTACGACGAATATACCAATTAGATAAATCTTCATTAACAAAGTCTTGAACTAAATGAACTGTTTTATTTAAATCATAATTACTTAGTTCTTCATTGACACGTTTAATTAAATTATGCATTTTAGATAAAATCCATTTGTCAATTTCAGGTCTTTTTTCGTATGGAACATTAAAGGTTCTAGGATCAACTTCATCAGTATTCGCATATAACGAAAAGAATGTATATGTATTTTTTAGAGTATTAAAAAACTTTGATTGAACTTCTTTTAAACCTTCAATATCAAATTTAGTTGGGGTCCATACTGGTGATACATATAATAAATACCATCTTAATGTATCAGCTCCATATTCTTCAAACAATTTAAATGGATCAACGGCATTACCTCTTGATTTACTCATTTTTTGACCATTCTTATCTAATAACAAATCATTGACTAAGACATTCTTATAAGGGCTCTTACCTGTTACAAAAGTTGAAATAGCCATTAAGGAATAAAACCAGCCTCGAGTTTGGTCAATTCCTTCACAAATAAAATCAGCTGGATATTGATCTTCAAATTTTTCTTTATTTTCAAATGGATAATGATATTGAGCAAAAGGCATTGAACCAGAGTCAAACCAACAATCAATAACTTCTTTTACTCTAGACATTTCTTTTCCGCATTCTTGACATTTGATATGAACATTGTCGACATAAGGGCGATGTAGTTCAATCGTTTCATCGATATCTTCAATAGCTTTTTCAACTAACTCGTGACGTGAACCAATTGATTCAAGATGACCACAATCACACTTCCAAATATTAAGTGGTGTTCCCCAATAACGATTACGAGATAATGCCCAATCATTGACATTTTCTAACCAGTTACCAAATCTTTTTTCACCAACATAATCAGGATACCAATTAACTTCATTATTATTAACAACTAATTGGTCTTTTAATTTAGTCATTTCAATATACCAACTTGGTTTAGCATAATAAAGAAGTGGTGTTTTACATCTCCAACAATGAGGATAGTTATGCTTCATTCTTTCTTTTTTAAATAATTTATCATTTTCTTTTAACCATTTAATAACTTCTTTATCAGCATCCATAACGAAGACGTCTTTCCAAGGACCTTCAGTATATTTCCCATCTTCACCTACTGGATTGACAACTGGAATATTGTATCTTCGACCAACTTCATAGTCATCAGCTCCAAAAGCCGGTGCAATATGAACAATACCAGTTCCATCTTCCATTGTTACATAAGTATCACACATCACAAAGAAAGCTTTTTTATCAACTTTTACAAATGGTAATAATTGTTCATACTCTTTATATTCTAAATCTGTTCCTAAGTATTCTTCGATTACTTCATAGTCATCCCCTAAAACTTTAGCAACTAGTTTTTTAGCCAAAATAAAGTTATATCCACGACTTTTAACTTTAACATATTGTTCGTTAGGATTAACACAAACACCTACGTTAGCTAATAAGGTCCATGGGGTTGTTGTCCAAACTAAAAGATAAGTGTCTTCATCCTTTAATTTTAAAGGAACTGTAACTGTATCGACATCTATTTCTTGATAACCTTGAGCTACTTCATGACTAGCTAAACCAGTCCCACACCTGCTACAGAAAGGTAAAATCTTATGACCCTCATAGATTAAACCCTCATCAAAAATCTTCTTTAAAATCCACCATTCAGTTTCAATAAAGTTATTATCATAGGTTACATATGGATCTTTTAAATTAATAAAATGGCCCATTTCCCTAGTCATTTTTTCCCAAGCACTTTGATATTTAAAAACTGAATCCTTACATTTTTGATTAAATTTTTCAATTCCGTAATCTTCAATTTCAGTTTTATTGTTGATACCTAATTCTTTCTCAACTTCAATTTCCACTGGAAGCCCATGAGTATCCCATCCAGCTTTACGAACAACACGATATCCTTGCATCGTTTTATATTTACAAATACTATCTTTACATAGTCTAGCAATGACATGGTGAATACCAGGCATTCCATTGGCCGTTGGTGGACCTTCATAAAAAACAAAACTTTCCCTACCATTTCTGTTTTCAATTGTCCTATTTAAAATACCAATTCCATCCCAATACTCATTAACTTTGTCTTCACTTTGTTTAACTTTGATGTTTTCTAAACTTTTAAACTTTTTCATCATTTCATCTC
>JAQUFI010000054.1 GCA_028684735.1 Bacilli bacterium
TAAAGATATCAGGAATAAATAAAGTAATCGTATCACCTTCAGCCATTCTCGTTCCTTCAGCTGGTTGTTGATCTAAAATGTCGTTTTCTTTAACCTTTGTTTTATCATCAACTTGTGTTTTTTTAGTAATAACATAGATTCCTTTAGCTTCTAAGAAACCTTTAATTTCAAAATAATTTTGACCTTTATAATCTTCTAATAAGAAAGTATTACTACCTAAGGATAAAATTAAGACAACTTCTTTATTCTTTTTAACTGACTGGCCTGGTTTAGGCCTAGTTGTTATTACTTTACCTTGTTCAATATCATTACTATATTTTTCCTCAATATCAGCACTAACGGATAATCCAAGTTTCTTTAATTTTTTCTCAGCATCGACAACACTAAGTCCAGCGACATCAGGTATTTCAACTTCAGGAACTTCCGTAAACTTAGGGAAAAGGATAGAAAATAATCCAATGAAAATTAGCAAAGCAAAACAAATAGAGCCTGTAACCCATAAAGCAATATTGATTTTATTATTACTTTTACTAGTAGGTTCATCACCATCTTCTTCCTTTTTTAATTTTTTCTCTAAACGAGTTAGATTTGGAAGAGCTTTTGTTTCATCTAATTCTTGTTCTGGATATTTATAGACAATTCTAGCTTCATTTACTTTTTCATCATCCAAAGCAGTCTTTAAATCATCATACATTTCAGTTACTGAATTATAACGATTCTTTGGATTTTTAGCGGCCGCCTTAAAGACAATGTTTTCAATTGATTGAGGAATATCAGGATTGAATTTACGAACACTAGGTATTTTTTCTTTCATTTGTTTTAAAGCTACTTCAACGGCATTATCACCTTTAAAAGGAACACTACTAGTTAATAATTCATACATTAAAATACCTAATGAATAGATATCACTTTTAATGGTTGAACCACTACCATTGGCTTGTTCTGGAGGCAAATAATGAACTGACCCCATAACAGAATTAGTTTGGGTTAACTCGGTTGCATTAGAAGCAATGGCTATACCAAAATCAGTTATTTTAACTCTTCCATCATCTAGAATCATTACATTTTGAGGTTTAATATCACGATGAATAATATAACTTTCATGGGCACAAGCAATTGCTGAAGTCAATTGCAACATAATGTCAATTACTTCTGGCATAATTAATGGTCCTCTTTTTTTAATAACTGTTTTTAAAGTTTTACCATCAATATATTCCATGACAATAAAATATTGACCATTATCTTCACCAACATCATACATCTCAACAATATTAGGATGAGCTAAAGAAGATGCTGATATAGCTTCCCTTTGAAACTTTTTAACAAATTTCTCATCGTTTGCTAAATCTCCTCTTAAAATTTTAACAGCAACGTTACGATCTAAAATTGTGTCATGGGCTAAATAAACATTAGCCATACCACCTTCACCAATCGTTCTTATAATTTGATAGCGTTCATTTATCTTTTGTCCCTTAATTATCACTTTTATCACCCCTATCAAGATATGCGATTGAAATATTATCAGTTCCTCCACGATTATTACTTTTATAGACTAATTTTTTAACTTTATCATCAATTGGTAGTTTTTCACTTAAAACCTTCATAATTTGGTCATCAGTTAACATATTAGTTAGTCCATCACTACATAAAAGAATACCATCAATATCAGTCTCAACATCAAAGATATCCATCTCAACTTTCGTATTAGCTCCTAAAGCACGCATTAAAACATTTTTCCGAGGATGATTTTTAGCTTCTTCAGCCGATAACTTACCTGATTTAACAAGCAAATCAACTAAAGTATGATCATTTGTGATTTTGTGTATATGATTATCTTTAATGACATATCCTGAACTATCACCAATATTACCAAATAATAAATAATCTTTCGTTAATAAAGCTAGAACAATTGTTGTTCCCATACCAACACTTTCAGCATTTTCATTCGTATATTGATATATTTTCAAATTGGCTGCACTGACAATTTCTTTCAACCAATTAATAGCTTCTTCTTTCGTACCAATTTTATCTAATTCCATAAAATTGTCACTAATATGGGAAACAGCAATATCAGACGCAATTTCACCACCACGGTGTCCACCCATACCATCAGCAACCACTAATAAATACTCATTTCCTTTATTAATAACAATCGTAACACTATCTTCATTATGTGAACGTATTTTACCAGAATCAGTTATATATGAACATTCCATTACTGTTCCTCCTCATAATTTGATCTTAATTGGCCACAAGCAGCACTAACCTTAGAACCAAATTCTTTTCTTATCGTTACATTAATCTTATTCTTTTTTAAACAATCATAAAACTCAAGGATTGCTTTTTTATCACTTTTTACTAAATCACTATAACTTGTTTCATTATAAGGAATCAAATTAACATAGCAATTAATTCCTTTTATTAATTTACTTAACTTAATAGCATTTTCATAGGAATCGTTAATTTCTTTAAGCATAATATATTCAAACGTTACCCTACGATTAGTAACTTTAATATATTTTTTAATTGCGTTCATCAACTTATCTAAGTTATAGACTTTATTAATAGGCATAAGCTTATTTCTTATCTCATCATTAGGAGCATGAAGACTTATCGCTAAATTCACTTGTTTATCAAAATAAGTAAATTCTTCTATTTTAGGAACTACTCCACAAGTAGAAACGGTAATATGTCTTGAACCTAAAGCAATTCCTTTTGATTCATTAATAATATTAACAAAATTAATAACATTATCATAATTATCAAATGGTTCACCAATCCCCATTAACACAACGTGGGTAAGACGAATTTTTAACCATTCTTCAACTTGCATAACTTGAGATACCATTTCATAAGTCTCTAAATTTCTTATTTTTTTATTTCTACCACTTTCACAAAACTGACAATTCATATTACATCCTACTTGGGTTGAAATACATAAACTGTCTCCATAATCATGATTCATTAAAACAGCTTCGATATTTGTATTATCACTTAAACCAAATAAAAATTTATGAACATTGGTATCTTTTTCAACCTTTACAATCTTTAATGGTTCTATTATAAAATAATCATTTAAATACTTAATTAATTCTTTTTTTAAATTTGTCATATCATTAAAATTAGTAACGCGTTTTTTATATAACCAGTCATATATTTGACTAGCATTATATTTTTTAAAATTATTTTCTAATAAAGTTGTTTCTAAATCACTTAATGAATAATCATAAATATTTATCATTGTCCCACCCTATAGACATTATAGCAAAATAACCAAAAAAATAATAGATTTTATCTATTATTTTCTTGGTTTAATAATATTTTTTCAATTTCTTTCCATGAATTAACTCTTCTTATACCTTCTTTTTCTAATTCTTCATCACTATATTCTTCATTATGAAAAGAAGTAAAAAGTAATTTTAATGAAGCATTGCCTTGTAGATTTTTGACTAAATCATCAATCTTAATATCACAATCAATGATGTGTTTACTAGATGTAAAGACAAAATGAGTGGGATCAATAAAAGGTAATGTTTTTAGTAACCATTCATGTTTTCTAGGGACTAAAAGAGGTGATCTTTTACTTTCACCCTTCAATAAATAAGAGCTAACAATAAAGATTTCATATTCATGGGATAACTTTTCAATTACTTCAACCGCATCTTCTTTTAATTCAGAATAATCATAGACATTGTGGTGAAAAAAGTAATCATGAAAGTCATCTAATCTATCCTTTGGGATATGGTCTTGAATATAATAACTTTTGCTTTTTTCTAACTTCATATCTTCATCTAAGAAATCATTCGTAAGTTTAAATATACCATCTGTACATATGGTATCGTCGATATCAATCATTAAGCGTTTCATATATCACCACTAAAAGCCGATAACTAAACAAATAACCATAAAAACCAAGCCTAAAAGAGCTGTCAATCTAGTTATAAAAAGTTCTCCGCCTCTTTCTTTTCGATTAGCAAATAAACTATCATTTCCTCCTGAAATAACATTTGATGCACTTTCAGCTTTACCACTTTGTAAAAGGACGATAGAAATTAATAAAATAGAAATTATAATTAAAAATATGTCCATAGGGTCCCTCCTTAACTAATTAATAATTTAACATATATCATCTTAAAAAGCAACTTATTTACTAGGATTAATAATTAATGTTGTATCATTTTCAAATGATATATTTTGAATAACATAATTCATTTCTTCAATCGTATATTCTTCAACATCTTTAAGTTCATTAATTGTTACTTCATTATATTTTATAATATCATTCATAATACGATTGTTAAGAGAAAAGATATTATCACTCATTCTAATATTATTACTAATAATAATTTTTTTAAATCTAGACCATTCTTCTTCGGTAATCATAATACTTTTTAAGGTTTTTCTAATTCTTTTAAATAATTCTTTAGGGTTATCAGTATCAGCTATTACTGAAAGGACGGCGTATTTATCAACAAAAGAAACATCAATATTTAAATTATCTTTGACGATTTCTTCATCTCGCAATTCTTCATTCAATAAAGATACTGTACCTAATTTTAAATTGCATAAATAGATAATATAATTTGAGATTTTTTTAAGTGATAAATATTTTAATTTATCAAAATTTATTTTAAATAAGATTCCTGCTTTAGGAACGGTTACATCCATTTCTATTATTTCTGATTTTTTGACAACCTTATCTGGTTCATCATATTTTTTTATTTTAATCCCGGCTGATGGTTCCACTTTACGCTTATTTTGATTTTTATTAATAATATCTATGGTTTTTTCAGGATCAATATTACCAGTTATAACAATAAACATATTACTTGGATGATAAAAGGTATGGTAGCATTGATATAGGTGTTCTTTATTAATTGAGTTAATACTTTTTAGGGTTCCAATAATTGGTATTTTAATAGGATGTTTATAGAAGGAATTATAATAAAGACCTTCGTATAATTTTCGGTAAGGGTTATCATTTGACATATTGATTTCTTGTTCAATAATACCTTGTTCTTTTTTAATATTTTTATCATTAAAGTAAGGTTCTTGCACAAAATCCATTAAAAAATTAAGGTTTTCTTCATAAAAATCAGGTCCTGAAAAAAGATAAGTGGTTTTGAAATTGGATGTATTAGCATTAAGATCAGAACCTCTTTGACTAAAAAAATCAAAAACATCAAGTCCATCTGCTTGTTCAAATACTTTATGTTCTAAGAAATGAGCAATGCCATCAGGTACTTTTACCATCTTTTTCTCACCTAAAGGAATAAATTCATTATGAATTGAACCATATTTAGTTGAATAAGTAACATAGATATCGTTGATATTGTGTTTAGGTACGATATATACTTCTAACCCATTATCTAATTTTTCATAATACAAATCTAAATCAAGCTTATAAAGAGGTGTCTTTTTCATCTTCACTACCTCCTTCTAATAAAAATATGGTGTCAGGGTGAACCTTTTTAGCTAGTTTTAAAATCATATCACGATTAACCATTAAGATGTTTTTAGTACGATCATCTAATAAGTCATAGCCCATATACTGATGAGCAACATATAAATTAATGATAGCAAATGGAGAATCCACCAATTGTTTAAGGGAAGCAAGATAAGTTATTTTAGCTTTTTCAATATCCAGTTCATCAAACTCACCTTTTTCCATTTTTTTAACTTCTTCTTTAATTAATTTAACAGTTTTATTAAAACTATTTGAACTAATTCCTGCTGTAATAATCATTCCACTAGAAATACCCGATAGTGATGACGAAATAGAATAACATAAAGAATTTTTTTCACGAACATTTTTAAATAATTTAGAATCAGCTCCACCACCTAAAATATAGGAATAGATACTACCAACATATTCTCGTTCAAAATTAGTTAACTTTTCGAGTTTAAATCCCATACTTAAATAACTTTGATTAATATGTTTTTCTTCTTTAACTGTTTTTAGACGACGACGAAACTTAGTATGATTTAAAAAGTGTTCTTTCGTTGCTTTTTTAGCTGTTTTTATCGTAAAATTATCTAAAATAATCTTCTTGATTTGTGCTTCATCAATATCACCAATAATAAAGATATCAATGAGATTTTTTCTTAAGGTTTCCTCGTAATATTGATATAAATTTTGGGGAGTTATCTTATCTAAATCCTCTAGATAACCAACACTACGGTAAGAAGATTTATCCCCCTTACCCATTTCCTCTAGCATTCTTGCGTTACTATAACGATAATAATTATCTTCAAATGAGGTGATATCTTCTTTTAAAACATTATAAGCCTTTTTAAAACTATTACTTTCAAATTCCTTATCAATAACGTTTGGTCTTAAAAGACAGTCAAATAAAAACTGTAATGAGGCTTCATTCATACCTGGTTCAGTATATTTTTCGTGCAGAAAACTCCCATCAATACTCATGACAGAATACTCTCCAGAATTATAGTTACCACCACTATAACCTAAATTATATAATTCTTCTGTTTTAATTTCTAGTAAGCGACGATTTGGATAATCTTTTGTCGAATCTAATAAAATATTTATTAACATATTACGAAAAGTAATATCTTCTTTATTAAATATCTTTTTTAAATTAATTTTAACCGAAATTGTTTTAAATTTATCAGTTTTAATCAGATGAATATTATAGGCTTGGGTTTCATATTTTTTATATTTCATTTAAACCTCCGGTTATAAAGATTCTAAAGCTAATTCAATCATACTAGTAAATGAAGATTGACGTTCTTCACTTGATGTCATTTCCTTAGTTACTAAACTATCAGATACTGTTAAAAGACAAGCTGCTTGCTTATTTAATTGTTTAGCATTGTGGAAGAGCGCAAATGATTCCATTTCAACACCTAAACAATGATATTTATCATAGAGTTCTTGATAGTTATTATCCTCGGCATAAAAAACATCACTAGAATGAATTACTCCTTCTATTATCTTTATGTTTTTTTCATTAGCCGTCTTTTTAATTATTTTATTTAGTTCAGAATCAGAATATAAGATATGGTCAGCATTGCCACTTTGTTTATATGCATAATTTGATTCTGAATATGATGAAGTAACCAAAATAAGATCATATAAATCTAATTGATTAGTATAGGCACCACAAGAACCAACACGAATGATCGTATCAACATCATAAAATTTAAATAGTTCATAAGAATAAATACCAATACTGGGCATACCCATACCAGAACCCATTACGCTAACCCTTTTTCCTTTATAAGTTCCAGTATAACCTAACATACCTCGAACATTATTAATTAATTTATAATCATCTAGGTATGTCTCAGCAATAAATTTAGCTCTTAAAGGATCACCTGGCATAATGACTGTTGCTGCAACATCTTCTTTTTTTGCTTCAATATGTGGGGTCATTTACATTACCTCCTATTATTTATTATACCATAATTGTTATAATTAAAACCTCGTTTTTCTTTGAATAATTGTGATTAGTTTTTCATAATGTTCCTTCTTTTTAAAATACTCTTGGCGAAAGAAAAGAAGATTACCATCATTTATATATAACATAATATATTTTTCATTAATTCTAACGTTACTAACTTGGTCCCAAGTTACTTTTTTTTCTTGTTTTAAAAAAGTTATACTAATACCAACATCATCGATAATGGCTTTATATTTACCATAAGGATATAACATTTTTAAATCATTTTTCCTAATATTTATACTAATTGAAAGCATATTATAAAGTTTAATTAATCCTTTTATAATTAATATGTAAACAATATAAAGGAAACTAATATCAAATGGTTTATCGATTAATAATTGATACATAAATAGAAGATAAACAATGGTAGCAATAATAAAATAAATGATATTATATTGGCTGTTTTTTTCAGATATTAAATAACGATAGTCATCGCGATTAAAATTATAATTAAAATGCAACATCTTATCACCTACTTCAATAACGGTTTTAAAAACTGACCAGTATAACTTTCTTTGACTTCAACAATTTCCTCAGGAGTTCCAGTAGTTACAATGGTACCACCTTCGTCTCCTCCTTCAGGACCAAGATCAATAATATAATCGGCAACTTTGATGACATCAAGATTATGTTCAATTACCATAACGGTATCACCATTATTGACAATCGTTTGCAGAATAACGAGTAATTTTTTAATATCATCAGCATGTAATCCTGTTGTTGGTTCATCTAAAATAAATAAACTTTTACCAGTTGGTCTTTTTTGTAATTCTTTAGCTAATTTAATTCGACTAGCTTCACCACCACTCAAGGTTGGAGCACTTTGTCCTAAAGTAATATATGATAATCCAACATCCATTAAAACCTGTAACTTATTTTTTACTTTAGGTACATTTTCGAAAAATTCAATTGCTTCTTCAACTCTCATTTCTAAAACATCGTAAATATTCTTACCTTTATATTTAATCTGTAAGGTTTCACGATTATATCTCGTACCACCACAAACTTCACAAGGAACATAAACGTCAGGTAAAAAATGCATTTCAATTTTTTTGACACCATCACCCCAACAAGCTTCACATCGTCCACCTTTTACATTAAATGAGAAACGACCTTTATCATAACCTCTGATCTTGGCTTCTTTAGTTTCTGCATAAACATCTCTAATATTATCAAATAATCCTGTATAAGTTGCGGGATTACTACGAGGTGTTCGACCAATTGGAGATTGAGAAATATCAACAATCTTATCAATGTTTTCAATTCCTTTAATTGATTTATATTTACCCGGTTTAGTTTTAGTTCGATATAAATTGTTATGAATTATTTTAGACAGGGTTTCATTGACTAAAGTACTTTTACCACTTCCACTAACTCCTGTAATACAAGTAAAGGTACCAAGAGGGAACTTAACATTAAGATTCTTTAAGTTGTTTTCACTTGCACCTTTTAATTCAATAAACTTCTTATTTCCAATTCGTCTTTTTAATGGTACTTCAATCTTATCAGCACCACTTAAATACCTGCCAGTAACACTATTCGGGTTTCTCATAACTTCTTCAGGAGTTCCAGTAGCAACTACCTCACCACCATTACGACCAGCATATGGTCCAATATCAACTAGATAATC
>JAQUFI010000055.1 GCA_028684735.1 Bacilli bacterium
ATTTCATAATAACTTATGCTCTCTTCTTTTAACGCAAGTAACGATTTGATTCAAAATATGTAATTCATTATATAACTTTGACTAATTCACACCACCATTAGTTCTCTTATTACCTATTATATAACTATTTTTTATTTCTCTTTATCAAATTATTTTTATCTTTTTTTTGATTGGGATTATCATAAGGTTTCGTAAAATCCTCTAAATTAAATTTTGTTTTTGATGCCGGTTGAATTTTTTCAACCCGGTATGGATTCTTATAATTATTGTTTGAAAGATAATTTATTTTAATCATTTTCCCAACTAAGAACGATAATATCATATATTATTGATTTAATCAATAATATTTTGATTTTTGCCTTCCTCATTGTTTATTTTTTCAATAATATCTTCAATTTTTTGAGCATTACTAATTGATTCATCATAAACAAAAGTTAATTCAGGAATATGTCTTATATCAACATGATTAACTAATTCTCTTCGAATAAAACCACTTGCATTATTTAATGATTTTAATATTTCGTTCTTTCGATTATCATCTGACACCATTACATATATTTTAGCAAAACTTAAATCATTGGTTACTTTACAGTCAGTAACAGTTACAAATTTAAGATCCTTATCTTTAATTTCAGTAGCTAAAATATAACTAACACCTTTTACAATACTTGACCCTATTCGATCTATCTTTACGCTCATCATGCACCTCTTTTTACTATCTTTTTATTTCAACCATTTCATATGCTTCAATGATATCACCAATTTTAATATCATTATATTTTTCAATGGTGATACCACACTCTAATCCCTTTTTAACTTCTTTAACAGTATCTTTTTCTCTTTGAATTGAGTTTACTTCACCATCAAAGATAACAATTCCATCACGAATAATTCTTGCTTTTGCATCTCTTTTAATTATTCCATCCGTGATATATGAACCAGCAATGGTTCCAACTTTTGAAAATTTAAATATTTGTCTAACTTCTGCTGTTCCTAATATCTTTTCTTCATAAATAGGATCTAGTAAACCTTTCATCGCCGCTTCCATTTCTTCAACTGCTTTATAAATAATATTATACAGACGAACTTCAACACAATTTTCAGCTGCATAATCCTTAATCGCATTAGTCGGGCGAACATTAAACCCTATTAAAATTGCATTTGAAGCTTTAGCTAAAACAATGTCACTTTCCGTAATCGTTCCAACACTACTTCTAATTACTTTTACTTTAACCCCTTCAACATCAAGTTTTTCTAAGGAATTCTTAACTGCTTCACAACTACCATTCACATCAGCTTTAATAATAACATTTATTTCTTTTGCTCCCTCTTGGATTTTAGCAAACAATTCATCTAAAGTAACAGCCGTTGGACAAGATAAAGTTCTAAGTTTTAATTGCGACTTTCTTTGTTCACCAACACTACGAGCTTGTTTTTCACTTTCAAATGACATAAACTTATCTCCAGAATTAGGAGTATCATTTAATCCAGTAATTTCAACTGGCGCTGATGGAAGAGCTGTCATTATTTCTTCATTACGATCATTTTTAAGGGTTCTTACCTTACCATAAGCACAACCAGCAACAACTGGATCACCCATTCTTAATGTTCCATTTTGAACTAAAACAGTAACAATTGAACCAACATGTTTATCCAATCTTGATTCAATAACTGTGCCAATCGCATAACGACTAGGATTAGCGCGATAATTTTGCATATCAGCAATCAATAAAATATTTTCTAAGATTGACTCAATACCAGTTCCTTCTTTAGCTGAAATTGTATTGTATAAGGTATCACCACCCCAAATATCAGGAACAAGACCATATTCCGATAATTCGGTCATAATTCGTTCAGGATTAGCCTCTGGTTTATCAATCTTATTGATAGCTACAATAATTGGTACATTAGCTGCTTTAGCGTGGTCGATAGCTTCAATCGTTTGAGGCATAACACCATCATCCGCTGCCACAATAATAATAACAATATCAGTTATATTAGCCCCTCTTGCACGCATTTCTGTAAAAGCTGCATGCCCAGGAGTATCAATAAAGGTAATTAATTTATTTTTATACTTTGTTTGATAAGCACTTATCGCTTGTGTAATACCTCCAGCTTCAGTATCCACAACACTCGTTTTTCTAATTGTATCTAATAAAGTTGTTTTACCATGATCAACATGTCCCATAATCGTAACCACTGGTGGACGAGATACTAAATCTTCTTCATTATCAATAATCTCAAATTCCTCAAAATTAGTAACATCAGCTGTTTCTTCTTTTTTGAGTTCTTTATTATAATCTACTATTAATATCTCCGCATTTTCAAAACTAATACTATTATTAACTGTTGCCATAATCCCTAAAGCAAATAGTTTTTTCACTAATTCAACACTACTAACACCAATACTATCAGCTAATTCACCTATTGTCATATTCTCTTTATATAAGACAACATTTTCATTACTAACTGGTGCATTCGATACTAATTTCTCTTTATTCTTATACATAGCTTTTTTCTTATCAGCCAACTCATTTTTATTACTCTTTTTAACGACATCAGTTTTCTTCTTTAGTTTTTCTTTAACCACCACATCATCATTATTGACAATTTTACTATCTAAAACAATTTCAATGTTTTCAATATCTTCTTCATCATTCAATAAATTATTGTCTAATAAAACAATTTGGTCTTCACTTAGCATATCTTCTTCACTATTTAGATAAACACCAAGTTCATTACACTTTCTTAAGATTTCCTCCACCGTTCTATTCATATCATCAGCATATTCACGTACACTCATCATAAATACACACCTCTTTTCTTATTTTACTATTTGTTTAATATCTTCATATATTTTATCATCGATTTTGCAATCTAAATGTCTCTCTAATATCTTATGCTTTATGGCCTTTTCAATTATCCCTAAATCTTTTTTAAGATAAGCACCATGACCATTAGCTTTACCAGTTTCATCAATAATAACCTTATCTTCCGGTGTTCTTACGACTCTAATCAATTCAGACTTGGGTAGTCTTTCTTTTGTTACAACACAACATCTCATTGGAATTTTTTTAGTTTTCATAAAACACCTCCTTATTCAATAATATTAATGCCTTCTTCTTTAGCTTGGTCATATGTTTTAACATCAATTTTAAAATGAGTTAAACGAGCTGCCAAACGAACATTTAGACCCTTTTTACCAATAGCCAAAGATAAATTATCATTATCGACAATAACCATCGCTTCTCTTTTCTTTTCATCAGTTATAAAAACTCTAACATTTTTAGCTGGGCTCAAGGCATTTGCAATAAATTTAGCAGGATCATTATCATAAGCAATAACATCAATTTTCTCATTGCCAACTTCTTTTAAAATTTGGTTAATACGCATTCCTTTTTCACCAATACAAGATCCAACCGGATCAACATTCGGATTTTCTGAAAAGACTGCAATTTTAGTTCTAATTCCAACTTCCCTAGCAACACTATAAACTAAAATTGTCCCATCATTGATTTCTGGAATCTCTAGTTCAAATAATCTTTTAATAAATCCATAGTGACTTCTTGAAAGTAGGATTAACGGTCCTTTAGGATTGGTTTCCACTTTCGAAATATAAACTTTAATATTTGAACCCATTTTAATATTTTCGTCTGGAATAATTTCTGTCTTAGGCAAAATACCTTGTGTTTTTCCTAAATCAATATAATAATTACGAACATCTTCCATTGAAACCGTACCAGAGATTAGCTCCTCTTGTTTGTCACCATATTCATCAATAATATTATTGCGTTCAGCTTCTCTAATTTTTTGAACAACTACTTGTTTAGCAGTTGAAGCAGCAACCCTTCCAAAATCACTAGTTGTTACTTCTTCCTCAATTGTTTCACCAATATTAATATCAGGAACAATCTTTCTTGCTTCTTTTAAAGTTAATTCCACACGTTCATCTTCAACTTCTTCAACAACCGTTTTAAAAGAATATACTTTGATATCACCTAACTCTTTATCAATATCAACACGGACATTTGATAAAGAATTAAAATGTTTTTTATAAGCACTAGTAAGCGCTAATTCCATTGCTTCGAAAATAATTTCACGGTCAATACCCTTTTCTTTTTCTAATAATTCAACAGCACTTAAAAATTCTTTATTATTCATTTTATTCACCACCTTTTTCTCTAGAACAAACATCTAAAATATAACTATCTTTAATTAAATCAGCTTTATCTAAAAGGGGATTAATTAATTTGCTTACCTTCACACAATCTTCAACATCCATATTTCCATCTTTATCAATAATAACCGTTAAGTTGTATATTTTACCTTCCTTCGCATATAAAACATCGACAAGATGATAATTATTTTGGACAATTATATCTTCGATTAAAGTTCTTACTTGTTCTTCAATTTTCATTTTTAACCTCCTATGAATTAAAGAGTGGGAACTCCCACTCTTCTGCAACTAAAGGTATTATATCACAAAAACCATCTTTTTAACACTATTTTTATTTTTTTTTGATATAATGTTAATGGAGATGATAAATTTGAAAATTGAACAACGTCAAATCACTAAAAACTTTCTAATCGGACTAAGTGTTCTTATTTTATATTTAATATGGAATAACATCCAACGATTACCCTTTAAATTATCTAATATTGAAATAGAAAGTTTATCAAAAACCTTTGTCGTTTGGTACTCTTTATTTAGTTCAATTATCCTTCTTTTAATACTTGGATTAATATACCGTAAAACACTTAAAAAACATTGGTTAGATTTAAAAAAGAATCATCAAGATTATTTTAAAAAATATTTTAAATATTGGTTTTTATTACTCGTTATTATGATGGGAAGTAACCTTATTATATTATTAATTAGACCAGGTACAATAGCAGGGAATGAAGAAGCAATAAGAGATTTATTTAGCAATGCACCACTTTATACTTTTATTAGTGCAGTATTTCTAGCACCATTTCTTGAAGAACTTGTCTTTAGACTTTCTTTTAGATATATGTTTAAAACTGATTGGCTATTTATAATTACCTCAGGATTAATCTTTGGATCGATGCACGTTATTGGGAACTATGAAACACCCCTTGATTTACTATATCTCATCCCTTATTCAACTCCAGGCATGATTTTTGCTTATGTTTTATCTAAAAGCAACAATATCTTTGTACCAATGGGATTACACTTTATACACAATGGTGTCTTAATGTCATTACAAGCATTTGTATCAATATTTGGATAAAGACCTAGGTCTTTATTTTTTTTTGTGATAAAATAGATATGGTGATGTTATGCCTAAATTAAAAATAATTATATTTGCAGTCTTATTTTTTTTGATCATTATTGGCTTTTTATTATATAGTCGCTTTATTTCAACCAAAGGTTTAATTATTAAAGAGTATAAAATTATTAATGGTAAGATAACAGACTTATATCATGGTTTAAAAATTGTTCATATCTCTGATATCCATTATGGTAGTACGATTTATAAACAAGAATTAGAAACAATGGTTGAAAGAATCAATTTATTAAAACCAGATATTGTCTTCTTCACAGGTGATTTGTTTTCAGAAAATGAAATTAATGACGAATATATTAAAGAAATAACTGAAGTATTATCTAAAATAGAAGTCAAGATCAATAAATATGCGATTAATGGTAATCATGATTATGACTACCCTAAAGAATTTAAAAACATTATGAAAAACAGTGGTTTTATTAATTTAAGTGATACTTATGATATCATTTATAATGAGAAAAATGAAGCTATCTTTATTGCTGGCTTGAGTACTAATTCATATGGAAATCTAAAAATCCAAGATAAAATTAAACCTACGATGGAATATTTAGAAAGTGATAATGAATTTATTTATAATATCTTATTACTTCACGAAGCAGACTTTCTTGATAAAGTAGATTATGAAAAGTTCGATTTAGTATTAGCTGGTCACTCTCATAATGGTCAAGTCAGATTACCTTTTATCAAAAATATCTATACCCCTTATGGAGCTAAAAAATATTATAGTGAATACTATAAGCTAAATAATACTGAGTTATATATTTCAAGTGGATTAGGAACATCTGTCCTAAAGTTTAGATTTTTTAATAAACCATCATTTAATTTTTATCGCATAACAAATAAATAAACCAAGCAAATGCTTGGTTTATTTTATATTCTTTAACAATTCTTGCTCATTCCAAATCGTAATATCTAATTCTTTCGCTTTATCATATTTACTACCTGGTTTATCTCCAACAATCACAATATCGGTATTTTTACTAACACTATTAGTAATGATTCCTCCAAGATATTCTAATCGTTCCTTTATTTCATCTCTCGTCATAGATTCAATTGTTCCTGTAATAACAAATGTCTTACCAGTTATAATATTATTTGTGATTGATTTTCCTAAATAATTCATGTTAAGGCCATAATCTTTTAAAGTATTAATCATTTCTTTATTAGATTCATTATTAAAGTAATCAATCACACTTTGACTAATAATTTCACCAATTCCTTCAATTTGAGCAATATCTTCTAACTTCGTATTCATTAAATTATCCATTGTTTGATAATGCTTAGCTAAGATCTTAGCCGTCTTACTACCGACATGTCTAATACCCAAAGCAAAAATTAATTTTTCTAAAGAATTGGTTTTACTTCTTTCGATACTATCTAATAAGTTACCAACACTTTTTTCTCTAAAACCATCTAATTTTACTAACTCTTCTTGTTTTTGATTTAAGATATAAAAGTCATTAAGCTCGCGAATATATCCTAAATTATAGAACTCTTCAATGATAGCTATTCCAAAACCTTCAATATTCATAGCATCACGACTAGCAAAATGAATTAAACCTTCGATATGTTTCGCATCACAGTTCTCATTAAGGCAGTAATAAGCAGCATCTTTCTTTACCAAATCCTGGTTACAAATAGGACATTGATCAATCATTTTAAATACTTTTTCGGTTCCATCTCTTCGATCAACCATAGCCTCTTCGACCCTTGGAATAACATCCCCAGCCTTTTTTATTGATACAATATCACCAATTCGAATATCTTTTGATAGGACGTATTCTTCATTATGAAGAGTTGCCTTCGAGATAACTGACCCCATTAAACGAACAGGTTCTAAAACTGCATTGGGGGTTACTTGACCAGTACGACCTACAGTAAACTTAATATCTTTTAATTTAGTTAAGACTAAAGTGGCAGGAAATTTATAAGCTGTTGCCCATTTAGGATACTTAGCTGTATAACCTAATCTCGCTTGATCGTCAATGTTATCTAGTTTAATCACAATACCATCTATTTCATAAGGTAGTGAATCTCTATGTTCTGTCCAATATTGAATATAATCTAAGAGTTCATCAATATTATTTACTTTTTTAGTCTTAGGATTAATATTTAATCCTAACTTTTTCATATATTCTAAACTTTCAGAATGGGTATGAATATTATAATCCATACTATTGGGTAAGTGATATATAAAGCAATCTAATTTACGACTAGCAGCAATCTTAGAATCGAGTTGCCTCATCGAACCAGCTGCTGCATTACGAGGATTAGCTAGTAACTCTTCTTGATTATTAGTTCGTTCTTCGTTTAATCTTTCAAATGATTTCTTACTCATATATATTTCACCACGAACTTCAACATCAACTTTTTCCGTTAAGGTAAGTGGGATGGTTTTAATCGTCTTAACATTATGAGTTATATCTTCACCAATAACACCATCACCACGAGTAGCGCCCCTTACTAACTCGCCATCTTTATATAATAACGAAACTGATAAACCATCTATTTTCAATTCACATACATATTTAGGATGTTCAACTTCTTTTCTTATCTTCATATCAAATTCAATAACTTCCTCTTGATTAAAAACATTACCTAAACTTAGCATTGGAATTTCATGTGTTACCTTTTTGAATTCATCAATAACTTGTCCACCAACACGAACATTAGGTGAATCATTCCTCATTAATTCTGGATAATCTTGTTCCAAACTAATTAATTCTTGAATATAGCGATCATATTCTTGATCACTAATACTAGGCTTATCTAAAGTATAATACTCATAGTTAGCCTTATTTATCAGTTTAATTAACTCTTCCATTCTTTTTTCTATCATGATATCACCTATATTTATTATACCATTTTTGTTCATTATTTAAATAAAAAAGAATAACTTCTAGTTATTCTTACTATTAATAAATTCCTTTAAGCCATCTTTTAATTCAGGGTGTTCTAAACCAAAATCAATGTTAGCTTGCATATAGCCTAATTTACTACCCGTATCATAATAAGTACCATCATACTGGCAGACATAAAAGTCTTGCGTCTTCATTAACTCTTTCATCGCGTCAGTAAATTGAACCTCATTACCCTTACCTGGTTTTAAATCAGTTAAAATATCAAAAATATCACTTTTAACAACATATCTTCCTAAACCCGCAATATTAGATGGTGCTTTATCAACCTCTGGCTTTTCAACTATTGTTTTAATTTTACCTGTTTCTTGATTTTCAAATTCAATGATACCATATCGATATACTAGATCTTTAGGAACTTCACTAGCACCAATGACATTACAATCATATTTCTCATATATTTCAATTAATTGTTTTAAAACAGGTTTATCATATTTCATTAAGTCATCACCATATAAAACAGCAAATGGTTCATCGCCAACAAAGTTACGTGCTAAATTGATAGCATGTCCACTTCCCATTGGTTCACCTTGTCTACGATAAAAAATATTAACTTTCTTTGAGATCCCTTTAACTAATTCCAATTGTTCTAATTTACCAGATTGTTTTAGTCTATTTTCTAACTCATAATGTTCATCATAATAATCTTCGACAACTTTTTTATAAGGACTAGTAATTAAAAGTATTTCTTCAATACCACTTTCGACTGCCTCATCAATAATATAACCAAATGATGGTTTATCAACAATTGGAAGCATCTCCGTAGGTACTGATT
>JAQUFI010000056.1 GCA_028684735.1 Bacilli bacterium
GCTTCTCTTAATTTTGTATTAAATAAATCATATAGTTTAGTGGCTAATTCTGGTTCTAAAGCATTGATATAACTTGGTCTTCTTCCTTTTTTAGTATCAGCATATAAAGTAAATTGTGAAATACTTAAAATGCTTCCACCAACATCAATGAGTGATTTATTCATTATACCGTTTTCATCATCAAATATTCTTAAATTAATAATCTTATTAACTAAAAAATCAATATCTCTTTCACTATCACCATTAGTAAATCCTACTAAAATAACTAATCCATGATCAATTGAACCGACCATCTCATCATTGACAACCACATTTGAAGCTAAGCTTCTTTGTAAAATTACTCGCATTACTTTATAATCCTTTCTACACTTAAAATATTAGGAATTAATTTTATATCATCCATAAATTTTAATAAACTTTCTTTACTATCAACTAATACTGTAATATCATATAGAAAATTTTCACTACTGTTTAAAGAATTAATACTTTGAACAGTAATTTCATTATTCGATGTTTTAGAAATAATATCTAATAAAATATTTTTAGTGTTGCTAGCATAGACTAATAGATTAGTCGGATATTTTTTTGTGATAACATCATTCCATTCAACTTCGATGATTCTTTCATCCAAATCCGCAATATTTGGACAAATCATACGATGGACGGTAATTCCATAACCTTTGGTAATATAACCTAAGATACGGTCTCCTGGGATAGGTTTACAACATAAGGCAATATTGATTTTGACATTATCAATCCCTTTAACGATAATATCATTTTTAATTGATGGAATATCAACTTCCTTGGCCTTCGTTTTATTTAAAATAATTTCTTCTTTAGTTGCTGTTAATTGATATGCAATATTCATGATCTGATTAATTGAAACTTTATTATTGCCAAGACTAATATATAATTCATCTAATTTAGAATATTTTAATTCATTTAGTATTTTATCTTTATATTCAGTTAAGAAATCATTAATTGGTACTTTTCTTTTACGTAACTCTTCTTTAAGAAGTTCTTCACCTTTTGATAAATATCCTTCTTTGTCAATTCGATTAAAGAAACTTCTGATTTTATTTTTGGTTTGAGCTGTTTTAGCCATATTAATCCATTCACGATTAGGACCAAATGAATTTTGATTAGTATTTATTTTTACAATATCATTATCTTGTAAAACATGGTCAAAAGGAACAATCACATTATTGACAATTGCACCAACCATTTTATCTCCTACGCCACTATGAACACGATAAGCAAAATCAATTGGTGTAGAACCATGAGCTAATTCAACGACATCCCCTTTAGGTGTAAATACATAGATAGTATCTTTAAAGACATCTTCTTTTACTTGTCTCACAAATTCTTCATCATTAGCTTCTTCATTTTTTAATTCCATTATTGTTCTAAAAAATTGAAGTTTTTGTTCCATTGCTGATTGCATACTAGCTTTTGAATTACTATTTTGCTCTTTATAAGACCAGTGAGAAGCAATTCCTAATTCAGCTACACGATCCATTTCATAAGTTCTAATTTGAATTTCAAATAGGTGTCCATCAAGACCAAAAACAGTCGTATGAAGTGATTGATACATATTGGTCTTAGGCATTGCGATATAGTCTTTAAAACGCTTTGGTATTGGACGATATTTAGAATGAATAATACCTAAAACTTGATAACAATCTTGTTCTGTATCAACAAATACTCGAAGAGCTAATAAATCATATATATCACTAAATTTACGACCATTATCTAATTTTTTATAAATACTATAAATACTTTTAGCCCGTCCAGTAATCTCATGTTTAATACCATGAGCATTTAGTAATTCTGAAACTTTATCTTTCATTTCAAAAACAATATTATCTCGTTCATTTTTTGATTGATTTAATTTTTCTATAATCGAAAAATAGACATCTGGTTTATAATATCTTAACGATAAATCTTCTAATTCTCCCTTTATTTGACTCATTCCTAAACGGTGAGCAATCGGTGTTAAAATATCTAATGTCTCTTTAGCTTTTAATTTTTGTTTTTTTTCTGGTAAAACCCATAAGGTTCGGAGATTATGAAGACGATCAGCTAACTTAATAATAATAACCCTTACATCTTCACTTAACCCAACTAATATTTTACGATGATTAGCGATCATCGATTCATTATCACCAACAAAACTTAAGCGTGTTAATTTAGTAACTCCACCAACTAAAAGAGTTATTTCATCACCAAATTTTTCTTTCATTTCCTCTTCGGAAATATCACAATCTTCCATAACATCATGAAGTAAAGCAGCACAAATCGTTGGTACATCGGCATATATTCCTGTTAAGATGTAAGCCACGTTTAAAGGATGAGTAATATAATCCTCACCTGATAATCTTTTTTGACCAAAATGTTTCTCATATGCAAACATATATGCTTTAGTAACTAATGATAACTCTTCTGTATCACCAATATATGTTTCAAGTTTATCTTTTAAATCATCAAAAGTTAATGTTGAATTTGGTTCTTGCATTTTATCACTTTCCTTTTAAGAATTAATACCTTTTATTTTTATTTCCTCTACTTCGTCATCTTCTTCATACCATTTTTTTTTAATTGGTTTATTATAATTCCTTTTCGTTATTTCCGCCCACAATTGAGGAGCAAGAATAATCGAAGAATAAACCCCTGCTACTAAACCAATCAGCATCGCAATATTAAAATTAAATATTTCATGTGAACCAAAGATGATTAATGCTGTAACGGTACTAATAGTCGTAATCGAAGTAATAATATTTCGACTAACCGTTGCTTTTAAACTTTCATTAACAACCTCATCAATATTTTCTTTTTTCTTAAATTTTCCTTTGTATTTTTTAGTTATCGTTTCACGCATACGATCAAATGTAACAATTGTATCATTAATCGAATATCCAATAATTGATAATAACGCAGCAATAAAAATACTAGATACTTCAAACTGTAATAGACTAAAGACCATTACCATAATCAATGCATCATGGATTAAAGCTACCAGCCCACTTATTGCATAACTAAACTTAAAGCGAAATGAAACATAGATGATCATTCCTATCGTGGCAAAGATTAGTGATAAGAAGGCATTTTTAATTAAATCACGACTAACCATATTAGAGATTACCCCAATATCAGTTCTCGCTTCATATTTATCTTTGAAATAATCTTGTGTTTTAGCTATTTCTTCATTTGTTAAAGTTTGATTTACTTTTGTAATCACATTATTATCATTTATCTTTTCTAATTCATAGACATCATAATTTAAAGTTTTAAAATCACTTTCGATATCTTTTTTAGTTAATGTTTGATTACTCATAATGGTAATTGATGAACCTCCATTAAAATCAATACCTAATTTTAAACCATTTGTAAATAGTGATACAGTTCCAATTACCATGAATATAATAGTTGCTAAATAAAAGACTTTTTTATATTTAATATAATCTATTTTTGAAAAGATACTCTTTTGATTCTTTTTATAACCAATAAATAGATTTAATTTATTATCAAAGTATTTTGTCTTAACAAAGAGGTTTAATAAGATACGCATCACATAAACCATCACAAACATCGTTACAATAATACTGATAATTAACATCGTTGCAAATCCTTTAACACTACTTTCTCCTAAATTAAATAAGATAATAGCGGTTAATAAGGTTGTCACATTCCCATCAAAGATTGCCATAAAAGAATTCTTATTTCCTAAAACATAGGCTTCTTGTAAACCACTACCATTATTTAATTCATCCTTGATTCTAGCAAAACTAATAACACAAGCATCAACTGCCATACCAATACCAATTACTAAAGCAGCAATTCCTGGTAAGGTTAAAACACCACCAAATAACCAGAAGGTTAAGAAAGTTAAAAAGGTATAGATTAAGACTGTAATACTAGCCATCAAGCCTGCAAAACGATATAAAACAATTAATATAATAGCAATAGAAACAAGAGCAATAATACCTGCTGTAAATGTTTTATCTAATGAATCAGCACCAAAAGCAGCTTCCACTGTCTTCGATGATACTTCTTCTAATTTAGTTGGTAAACTACCGGAATTAATTAATCTTACGAGTTTATCTACTTCTTCAGTCGTAAAGTTACCTTTAATAATAACATCATCTGAAAAAGCTTGTTCAACCATCGCTACCGATAAACATCGAGGAGCTTGGTTGGTACCACAATAATTCCCCTCTTTACTAAAAGAATTAACCCCTTCTTCATAATCTAACCAAATAACAATTCGAGGATCTGATGATTCACTAATCTGTTTTGTAACCGTATGAAATTTATCTTTATTCTTGATACTCAAACCAACAGCTGGCCTTCCATTGTCATCTGATCCGATTTTAGCTCCTCCACTGCTTAGAATATCACTTGTCATTAATAGTTCATCATTAGTGTTTCTAAATGTTAAACTAGCTACTGAACTCAATTCGTTTCTAGCATCTTCAGAGTTAGTTACACCTGCTAATTGAACTCTAATTCGATCATTACCTTCAACAATAATAACTGGTTCAGTTATCCCCAAACTATCAATTCGATTTGAAATGGTTTTATAAGTATTGGTAACCATATCATTCGTTACTTTACTTCCATCTAAACTCTTAACTTGGTATAAGACCTCAAAACCACCTTTAAGATCTAATCCAAACTTTAGATTATTAAAAATATGAGGAAAAATTAACCCCATAAAGACTAAAATAGTCACTACTAAACTAATATTTTTTATATTTTGCTTTTTCATTTTTTCATCCCTTACTAATTAATCTTCAAAATACATTTTACGATTATTTAAATTTAATTTACTTTTTAAATAATTATCAATAACTTCATTATCAGTATTTAAAACATCACGAACCATATCATATAGTCCTAAATCAATTGCTTTTTTCCACTTAACTTCTTTTAAATAATTCCATATATCTTCTTCCTTGATATAAGTAATCCCATATCGCTTCATTTCCGAACATTTAGTTTTTAAAGCAGGCTTTAATCTTTCATATAATTCTTCAACTGAATTAAATTCTATATCCATAAAATACCTCCATAATAAAATTACCTTTTTCTACATATATATTATATATGAAAATCAAATATTTTAAAAGGAGTTATTATGAAAAAGAATAAATTTATTAAATCAACCATTATTTTAATTATTGGGGGTTTTATTACTAAATTATTAGGAATGGTTATAAAAGTAACGATGACGAGATTACTAGGTACTGAAGGTATTGGTTTATATATGATGATTATTCCAACATTCAGTTTATTGATTGCCTTTGCTCAATTAGGTTTACCAGTAGCTATCAGTAAATTAGTAGCCGAAGATAGTAAAAACAATAAGAATTTAATTTTTAGTTCCATTCCTATTACTTTAAGTATTAATATTTTAATTATTTTTGTTTTATTATTTAGTTCAAGATATATTTCTAATAACTTACTTCACGATAGTAGGCTTTATTACGCATTAATATCAATGGGGTTTGTCTTACCATTTATTAGTATCTCAAGTATTTTAAGAGGTTACTTTTTTGGTAAACAGCGTATGCTTCCCCATGTTATATCTAATATTGTTGAAGATGTTGTTAGACTAATTATTCTTACCTTAGGTATTCCCATCTTCCTTCTTAAAGGAATTGAATTTGCAGTAGCTTTTATAATCTTATCGATAATTATTAGTGAATTAACATCTATTTTTATTTTTATTTTCTTTCTTCCTAAAAAGATTAATCTCACGAAAGATGATCTAAAACCTCATAATATTCCCGATATTTTAAGAATTAGTCTACCTACGACTGGTAGTCGTTTAATTGGTAATATTGGTTATTTCTTAGAACCAATTATTTTAACTTCCGTATTACTTTCATTAGGCTACTCTAATTCTTTTGTTATATCAGAATATGGGATTATTAATGGTTATGTCATGCCTTTATTATTATTACCTAGTTTCTTTGCTTCAGCTGTATCTCAAGCTCTAATACCAGTTGTCAGTAAAAGTTATAGTAGTAAAAACTATAAACATACAAAAGAAAAGATTATTCAAGCGATGTTGATATCTTTAATAATTGGTATTCCTATTACTTTATTTTTTTGCTTTGCTCCTGAACTTTCATTAAAATTAATCTATAATACAACCGAAGGTGTTGAATACTTAAAAGTATTAGCCCCTTTATTTCTCTTACTCTATATTCAAACACCATTAGTTAGTAGCCTCCAAGCAATGGGTAAAGCAAAAAGTGCTTTATATACCACTTTGATCAGTGTCCTTTTAAGAACACTTACCCTCTTCTTATTTTCTTATTTAAAGATTGGGTTATGGGGATTAATTATATCTATTAGTCTTAACATTATTTTTGTAACAATATCTGATTTCAATATTGTTTTTAAAACATTAAAAATTAAAATAAAAAACTGAGATTATTATCTAATCTTAGTTTTACTTTAGTTTAATTGTAAGAAATCTATGGTTTCATCTGGACGATACGAAATGAATTAATCATGCGACTAACACCAGTATCATCATTATAACCAAATGCCCCTGCACCAGTAGTGCTTGCATAATGGCCACCACGGATTGACCATGGGTTCATATCGTAAACAAAGACTGTACTATCACTATACCAGCCACTTGTTTCCGATAAAGCGTTTCCATAACAGATTCCACCATTACATGCTGTTCCAACTATCGTTGTGGTATATCGATCCCAATATTCACTTGTTGGCAAACTACCAACTGATGTTGCTGCACCAAAACCACTATTATCTGCGACTGAAGTTATAGTAGTTGGCCGATACATACTCATTGTATTTTCCCAAGCTCCACCACTCATATCATATACCCCATAAATCGTTCCAGTTGTTGAAGCATTGTAAGCCAATTTTTTATCAACTAATTCATTTCCTATTGCTATACATTCACTAGCTATGCTTGTAGCTACAGCGGTAGTGGTTGAACATTTTCCGTCATAAGTATAAAAACCAGTACTTATATATTCATTACCACCTACTTTTATTTGACTACCTCCAACATTTCCACCACTTCGTCCAGTAATTGATGGATTAGTATTATTTTTGTATATTTCATTATTTATTCCATATTTACTATGTGATAAATAAATTATTGCCCCCCATTCGCTATCTTTGGCCATATGAATATTTCCATCAACATCAAACCCATAGATATTATTGTTTTCCATTGCTCTTGACGCATCATACATTGCTTTTAAGTTTTGCTCATCTAAAGATATATTGTTTGGCAATATTGTAGGGATAGCTATTGTTCCAGTAGTTTCAAACTTACCTACCCACATTCCACTTACTTCAGTACTTCCAAAAGTAAAAGCTGGATGAGTGCGATAATTGGTATCGATGGCATTTCCAGTCGACTTTATCGTATCTTTTGATTCAAAAATGATATTAATACTTCTAGCACCTGTTCCAGTAGGTATCGCATATTTATATCTTGGTATCCATACCCACATCGTATTGATATCACTCATTGGTATAATTGCGCCAGGTCCTGCATTTAGATGAGTAGTTCGATTAATACTTGTGACAGTTACCGCATTAGCCCATTCTTTTAGATTATAATCATACCACTTTTTAGTTGTATCTGCTTTTACCCAATTAGTTCCATTATAAATAACAGGTATCATTCCTTCTGTTAGTTCAGGAATTGATGCTCCACTCAAATCGGTATATGGGATTGCAATTGTAGAACACTTGTTTTCATTATACTCATAATCATATTGACTATATGAATGGTTATATGTAATTAAAATACATCCATTCATAATATTCTTATTATTACGAGGATCCATGACATCGTTTTGGTCAATATATCCTCCTATTATAAGAGTTGATAAATCTAAAAGAACAGTGTTGGATTCAGATAACTGATCAAGATTTTCAATAGACCATTCTTTAGCTACCTTTTTAATCATTGTAACTTGAGCATTATATAATTTTTGTTTAGAATCATTAATGAGATTAGTAATAGACGGTATTACAATTAAACCAACAATACCTAATAAAATAATAACACCTAATAATTCAATTAATGTAAATCCATATTTCTTCATACCTTATCACCTATTACACAAATTGTATCATGAAAGCAATTTGGATACAAGTTAAAGTAATGTTGAAAAAAATAAAAATACTAAGATATCAAATATCTTAGTATTAGTTATTTATATTTAAATAAAACTATGGTTTTATTTGAATAAGGCGGGTTGCAATTGCACCACATCCCCCATTACAAAGGCTAAAAGCAAAAGGTCCAGCAATATTCGTATCAGTTGAATTTCTCCCACGATCTGACCAAGGGTAAACAGTGTCCCAAATGTTGGATTCATCACTATACCAACCACTTGTTTCTGATAAAGCACTTCCATAACATATTCCACCATTACATGCTGTAGAAGTATTTGTACTTGTATATCGATCCCAATATTCACTTGTTGGCAAACTACCAACTGATGTTGCTGCACTAAAACCACTTGCATCATCTACTGAAACTGCAGTTGTTGGACGATACATGCTCATCATGTTTTCTCTTCTTCCACCACTCATATCATATACCCCATATATATTACCAGTTGTACTTGCTTTATAGGCTAATGCCTTATTAGTTAAAGTGTTTCCTGTTGCTACACATTCACTAGCTATTCCTGTTGCCATTGTAGTGGTAGTTGCACATTTCCCATCATAGGTATAAAAACCAGTATTTATATATTCATTACTACCGACTTTTGCTTGACTTCCACCAACATTTCCACCACTTCGTCCAGTATAGAAACTACTACTATTATTTTTATATATCTCGCTATTTGTTCTATAAGTACTATGTGAAAGATATGCTACTGCTCCCCATTCAGTATTTTTCAT
>JAQUFI010000057.1 GCA_028684735.1 Bacilli bacterium
GAACCTGCGACACTCTGATTAACAGTCAGATACTCTACCTACTGAGCTAATTAGGCAAATAAATGGCGCCCAATGCAGGACTCGGACCTGCGACACTCTGATTAACAGTCAGATACTCTACCTACTGAGCTAATTGGGCAAATAATGGCGCCTAATGCAGGACTCGAACCTGCGACACTCTGATTAACAGTCAGATACTCTACCTACTGAGCTAATTAGGCCTATACAATAAAAAACAGTACTCTAAATCCACTAAAGGGACGAATTACTGTATATCCGCGGTACCACCCATATTATTATATATTTCTATATAATCACCTTCTTCGATTTTGTTAAAATCTAGTAATTTGGTAACGGATTACAACCGATTTTCCCTACTCGTCTTCTTTCGAAAAAATAGCTCCGAAGTGTTCTTCATAATAACCTTAATTGTTAGCTTCCACCATACCTAACTCGCTTTAATCAGTTTTTATTACTACTTCTCTTCCTCAACACCTATGCCAATAATTATAAATTATTTTTTTTCCTTTGTCAATAGTTTTAACTAAAAGTCTAATTTTATATAAAAAAAAAGAAAATTATTCATTTTCTTCTAATTCTTCAACCTCTTCTAATTCTAACTTCATATTCTCTTCAATAATTGGTCCACTTAAATCTGTAAAATTAAACTTACTATTTTTAAATGAAGTTAAAGTTTGAGGATTAATACTCGAATTCATATTTAAAACACTATTTAAAATACGATCATCGACTTCGGCTTGAAACATTAACTTATTTATCCCTATAATTAAATCCGATATCTTTGTTAAGATTAAATAAGTCGTATATTCACCATTTTTTCCCTTATACAAATACATCTCTCGCCCATTGATAACCTTATCATAAGAGCTTGTAAAGTGAAAATCATAACCTTTCATATTATCAATGAAAATTTGTTTATGGTTCACAAATAAATCATAAGTTACTTCTTCAACAATTTGAATTGATAATCCCCAGTCTTCACTCTTATCATAAATAAATAATAAATTATTAAGATCATCGATTTCATATTTCCAATTACTATTTAAATTTAATAAATAAGAATTATAAACAATTTCTTTATTTAATGGTTCATCCAAAATAGGTTCCTTTTTTAATAAAATATCTTCTTTTTTTGCCTTATCATTCGAATTACTAATAAACAAATAAGTATTTAACCCGACTGAGCAAGTTAATATTAGTCCTACTAAAAATATCATTATTTTTGAAAGTTTAAAAGTCTTCTTTTTAGTTTCAGAGTTTAATATTTCATCTACTTCCATATCCTTTTCAATATCGATTCCCCATACGATATCATCATCAATCACTGGTTCAGCCTTACTTAATTCTACCTCTTCCATTATATTAAGATTTTCTTCAATTGGCTTAACTGGATTAATTACATCCGTATTAGCACTTTCAAAATCAATAATTTCTATTTCTGGTTCTATTCTGACATTAACTTTATAACCACAAATTTTACAAAAATTTTCACCCGGTATCAATGGACTTCCACATTTACTACACTTCATTTTCATCCTCCAATACAATTAGGTCTAATTTTATTATACTTTATCTATTGAAAAAGTCAATTTTTTAACTTTATTTATTTTAGAGGAAATGTCAATATTCGTATATAAAAAAATAATCAAATGATTATTTTTTATAAAACAATAGCAATTAAATTGCCACTACCTTTATTAACTAATTTCGATAATGTTTTTTGAAGTTTAAATCTAGCATTTTCAGGCATTAGTGCCAGCTTAGCTTGAATTCCTTCTTTAACAATTACATCTAAACTGCGACCAAAGATTTCACTTTTCCAAATATTGCTTTCTTCTTCACCTTTCATAAGATGATTGATTAATTCTTTGCTTTGTAATTCTGAACCGATAATTGGTTCAAAGGTACTTTCAACATCAACTCTTATCATATGGATAGAAGGAGCAACTGCTTTTAATTTAATTCCATATCTACCTGCTTGTTTAATTATTTCTGGAGTTTCTAATTTCATATCAGCAATCGTTGGTGAAGCAATTCCATATCCTGTTTGTTTAACCATTTTAAGAGCAGTTTTGATTTGATCGTATTCAACTTTTGATTCGTGGTAATCTTGGAATAAAGCTAATAATTGGGTCTTATTAGTGACATCAATGCCAATCAGTTCTTTAAGAATTTCATTATATAAGTTACTTGGTGCTTGAAGGGTAATCGTGACTTCTCCTAAAGCGGTATTGACATCAGATAGGTATGCCTTACTAATATATTCACAATCAGTAAAATGATTAGCAATGTTTTCAATATCGCGTAGTTTATCAACTTCGACAATACTTTCTTTGATTTTATCAATGTAGATTTGTTTTAACCAATTACTTGGTGATAAACAAGCAATCCATTCAGGCATTTCAACTTTAACTTCAAGAATTGGAAACTCATATAAAGCTTCTCTTAAAATAGCGTAGATATCCCTTTCTGTCATGTTTTCAACACTAATTGGTATAACAGGAACATTATAAACAGCATTAAGATTTTCAGCCATTCTTTCCGTTTCTGGGAGCATTGGGTGGGTTGAATTTAAAAGAACAATAAATGGTTTCCCAATTTCTTTTAATTCATCCACAATTCTTTCTTCTGCTTCAACATAATCATTACGTGATATTTCTCCAATTGAACCATCAGTTGTAACGACAATCCCAATTGATGAATGATCTCTAATAACCTTTTCTGTACCTATTTCAGCAGCTTCAATAAATGGTATTGGTTCGTCATACCAAGGTGTCTTAACTAATCTTGGACCATTTTCATCTTCATACCCTCTAGCACTTGGAATAACGTATCCAACACAATCAACTAAACGAATATTAGCATAAAAATCATCTATTTTTATTTTAGCTGCATTACTAGGTACAAATTTAGGCTCAGTGGTCATAATCGTCTTGCCTTGAGCACTTTGAGGTATTTCATCTAAAGCCCTTTTTCGTTCGTATTCATCTTCGATATTAGGCACCACTAAGTTTTCAATTACTCTTTTTATAAAAGTCGATTTCCCCGTTCTAACAGCCCCTACTACCCCTAAATACAGATCTCCACCTGTTCGCTCGGTTATACTTTTAATAATATCTATTTTTTCCATATAATCCCTACTTTCATTTCAATAAAATATATGAGTATGATTGAAAAGTTATGATAAATTATGTTTTTTTATTAAATTTTACTTTATTTACACTTTTTAATAACCTCTTAAACCATTATAAATCAAAGGCCCTTTAAAAAAATGTTAAAAACAGCAAAAAATGTCAAAAAAAGTGTTGACAATATATTTAAATATGATACAATTTAATTGTAGTCATAAACTGGTACTCTTGTAATCAATGGTTGTTAAGTAAATCTTAATAATTAAATTACAGCATCATCAGTTAAAATAATATGTGCGTGGTGTCAAGGCTCAAACCTTGGGGTATGATACATATTGACAATTACTAAATTTAATTATTTAATAATTGGTATCGGCTACATATAGAAAAGTATATCCTGTAATGAATATAATTCCTTACCAAAAGATATACTTTTCTTTTTTTGTCTTTAAAATAATTTTTCCATATCTTTAGGGATTTCATCATTAATAACCGCGCTAATAATCTTATCCTCTTTTTCTTTAGATACCTCTTTACCTGTCATTTTCCCTAACTCTTTAATCACATCTCTTAATGTTTCCTCATTCTTCATATCAGATTGTTGTAACTTAGTAGCTAAATCTAAAATGGTTTGTTTACTAACATTTGTTTTCTTTTCAACCTTATTGAAGAAATTATCTGATAAATTCATCAAAAAACCTCCTACATTAATATATGTAGAAGGTCAATAAAAGTTATTGTTCTCCTTTATTTTTAAATTGAATGACAATCGGAGTTCCTTCAAAGTCAAAGGATTCTCTGATTTTATTTTCGAGATATCTTTTATATGAGAAATGTACTAAGCCTTTACTATTAACTTGAATATTAAAAGTTGGAGGACATGTACTAACTTGATGAGAAAAATAGATCTTAAGTCTTTTATCTTTATAAGTTGGAGGGAGATTAAGATTATAAGCATCATTGATAACATCGTTTAAAAGACTTGTCTTAATTTCTTTTTTACTATTTTGGTAAGCCTTTAATATCTCTGGCATCAATGTATGAATTCTCTTTTTTGTTTTAGCTGATAAGAAGACAATTGGTGCATATGGCATAAATTGAAAATTATTGCGAATATCTTTAATAAAGGCTCTCATATTAGTATCCTTATCATCAACCGTATCCCATTTATTAACAACAATGACGACGGCTTTACCTGCTTCAATTGCATAACCTGCAATATGTTTATCATGTTCAATAATTCCTTCTTCAGCATTGATAACAATTAAACAAACATTTGAGCGATCAATAGCTTTTAGGGCCCTAAGTAAACTATATTTTTCAACATTTTCATAGATACGGCCTTTTTTACGCATCCCCGCAGTATCAATGACAATATATTCTTCACCATGATAAGTAAATGGTGTATCAATCGCATCTCTTGTTGTCCCTGCTTGATTAGATACAATGATTCGTTCTTCATTTAAAATCGCATTTACTAAACTACTCTTTCCCACATTAGGTCTTCCAATAACTGAGAATTTAATAATATTGTTATCTGATTCTGCTGTTATTTCTTTAAAATCTTTCGTTATTTCTTCTAATAAATCGGTTATACCATGGTTTTGTTCACCACTTACTTTGATATAGTGCTCAAACCCTAATTCATAGAAATCATAGATATTTTCTTTAGCTAATTTACTATCAACCTTATTGATAACAACGATCACATCTTTACCTGATTTCATCAACATATCTCTAACTAAATAATCGTTAGAAGTCAGACCCTCTTTACCATCCACGACAAAGAGAACTAAGTCAGATTCATCAATTGCGATTTCTGCTTGCATTTTAATTTCTTCATTAAGATTATTATTACTAATTTCAATCCCACCCGTATCAATTAAGTGAAATTGATAATTTCTAAAGTCGACCTGACCATATATACGATCTCTCGTTATTCCAGGTTGATCTTCAATAATAGCTATTTTTTTACCAATTAAACGATTAAAAATAGTTGATTTCCCAACATTAGGTCTTCCAACTAAAGCTACAACTGGTTTCTTCATAATATCACCTATTTCTTCTTAATTATATCACAAACATGACTACATAACACGATTTTATTTAATCATAATTTTCCCATGCTTTAAAACATCATCAACCATATCACCATAAATAATAATCCCATTTTCAATTATTTTTCCTAATTCAATAAAACTAATATCTTTATTAATTCTAAGATATAGTTTTCCTCGATAAATATAAACAGGATAGTCTTTATTAAAATCATTAACCTGATATAAAAATTCACTATTCGTAATAATATTTACTTTCATATCAATACTATTAAAGTAGTCAAAACATTCGATTGATTCTTGAAACATCTCTAAAATTATACCATAATATTTATCTATGTAAACATTAATATCATAGTAACCACTAATTTTTAATTGATAATTGTTTTTTAGTTTTAAAAATAGTTGTCTAAAATAAGACTCCAGACTACTTCGATCACTAAAATCAATTTTATCAGTATATTTTTTATTTAAAAAAACGATTAAATTATTATCGTTTTTAACTTCAATCTTCATTCAATCACCTACGTTATTTTATGAAGACAACGTTAGAAAAGATACATTTAAATCGTTCTTTCAATCTTATTGTATATTTCGTCTTTTCCTAATTTAGTAACATTAGAGAATAAAACAAAATCATCACCAACAACTAATTCCAATTCATCTAAAATAATATTTCTTTGTTTTTGATGAACAGTCATACTTAATTTATCAGCTTTCGTTGCTACAATCGTAACAGGAATTTTATAATGTTTTAAAAAGTTATACATCATAATATCATCATTATTAGGTTTATGTCTAAAATCAATTAACATAAAGACTTGTTTTAAATTCTTTCTACTTGTTAGATAATCTTCCATCATTAAACCAAATTTTTTCTGAATCTTTTTACTTATATTAGCATACCCATATCCTGGAGCATCCACTAAATAAAAGGTTTCATTTACTAAATAAAAGTTAATGGTCTGGGTTTTACCTGGATTTGATGAAGTTCGTGCATAGTTCTTACGATTAATAAGAGTATTAATAAAACTACTCTTACCAACATTAGATCTTCCAACTAGTAAAAATTCTGGTTTGTCATCAGTTGGATATTGACTTCGTCTGACTGCACTAATAGTCATCTCCACATTATCAATTTTCATTCAATCACCTTCGCTTAAATTTAGAAAGCTGTTTTATTATATCATTATCATATTTTTTTGTCAAAACAACATAAAAGATAACATAAATATTATATCATAATTTAACCTATATCCTTTAGCTTAAAGTTTTAATTGACAAAAATTGACAAAAAAAAAGAATTATTTTTCTTCTTTTTCTTCTTTTGTTTCTAGTTTAGCTAAAACTTCTTTCGTTACTTCAATTGCTTTTTCACGAATTGAAACAGCCGTTTTTTCTAACATAGGAGTTCCTTTTTCAACAGCATAATCAACTAATTCTTCAGCTTTCATTTGAATATCCTTAGCTTTCTTTTTGGCTATTTTTAAAACCTTTTCTTTATCTAAGTCCGTTAATTCGTTTTTAATTTCGTAGACTTTTAACTCAATTGTTGCTTTAACTTCTTCAACATCGATATCTTGAATTTTTTGAAGCATATCATCTAAAAAGATTTTAAGTTCTTTTCTGGTTTCTTTACCTGATTTTGGAGCAAATAACATTCCTAATCCAGCACCAATTCCAGCTCCTAATAATAACTTACCAAAACCACTTTTCTTTTTACCCATCGTTTTCTTCCTCCTTTTTCTTTTTCTTTTTCTTACTAAATAAATTAGTAACTACATCAGTAATCCTGTTGACAATTTTATCACTCATTGCTGATACAGCATCAGCTGTTGTATCAATAAGATTAAAAACACCATTCAATTTATTGACTTTGTCATTAACACCATCAACTACTTTATCTACCTTACCTAATGTCTTAATCAATCTAATACCAAGTACTATTAATACTATTATTAGTATAATCAATAAAATATAGATTATGATTGGAAAAATACTATCTAAACACTCCATTATTCATCCTCCTTTTTATCATACATTGAATCAATTAAATTGAATAAATCATTTTCATTTAAATCTAGGGTATCACCAAACTCTTCATCACTCTTTTGGTTATCTAAACCACTATATTCCTCTGATTGGGCCTCCAATTCTCTTAATAAATCCATCTCCATTGTATCTTCAACACTAGTTTCATTAAAATTAGAATTGAAGTTTTCTGTTTCTAGTTCATCAAACATATCAATTTCCTTTTCTCTTGTTTCTTTTTCAATGATAATTGATGTCCTACCAAATAAAGTTGTTTCTAATTCATCTTCTAAAGTTCCGTATGCTTTATTCCGAATATCATCAATTGTAACTTTATCGACATCATACATTAATGAGGTGCGAGTAACCTTCTTTTGATTTATCTCTTCTTTGTGATAATTCTTATCTAAAACTCCATAAATAGGCGAAATAATTGGTGACGGTTTAAAGATCTTCTTTTCCTCTTTAACAACTGCCCCTTTATTATATACTTCTCCTTTTTGGACATTTTTATGCTTAATTTCTCTCGTATTTACTAAAGTATCAAAATCCTTATCATCAAAAAAGATAACTTCCTTGAATTCCTTGTCCTTTTTTATTGGTTCCAAAGTTTCATGAATGACAGGTTCTTCTTTGTGAAAAACTTCCCTTTCTTTTTGCTCTTCAGGAGCTGGAATTTCCACTTTAATAACTTCTTTTTTAATAGGCTTTTCTTCTTCAATTTCCTCAATAAATAAATTCTTGATTTTATCAACTAATTTCATTTATTCCACCTCATTCTTCTATCTCCTCAATATATTCAATAAAATTATTCGTTTCTTTTTTAGGTGTGAAAAGATCATATTTTTCTTCCTTATTAATAAACAATTCGTCATCTAACATTATTTTTATGACATCACTATTAAACTTAATCGTAGACAATATATAAGTTGCATCTAAAACAACTTGATTAATATCTTTCTCTTCAACTAAAGCCTCTATTTTTGCATAATTATAAATGTATTTGATTAAATATAGATTGTCCACCTTATTTATCTCAAGAAACCCTTTTTTATTATTCATATCGATTAATCTTGAATAATAAGCATCCTTCTGTTCCTCATAACTAAATTCTTTTTTATAATAATAACTTATAACATCAACATATAAATAATAATGATTCCCATTAGAATATAATTTCTCATTATTTTCTCTGGTGTCAATATAACTGACCCCCCTGGGAATATAATATTTATAACCTTTACCAACCCGATTAAATAGCTTATTGTCCTTAGATAAGATGACATTAATAATATTATCAATATCATCAGTCTTTATTCTAACAACTGTACAACCAGTCAAAAGGAATATCACAAGTGTCAATACTATTAACTTTTTCATAAACACCCTCTCCTCTATTATACCAAATTTTTACTATTTTTCATATATTATATCTTTTTTATTTCGTCAAAATATGTATACTAGTTTTTGGTAACTTTAATTTTATAAATTCTTATTCCTTTTGATACAAATTTTTTTTCATATTCAGTAGGAATATTGTATTTAATATCATCATCATATTAATCTAAAGAGATATT
>JAQUFI010000058.1 GCA_028684735.1 Bacilli bacterium
TTATGGACCTAGATGGTTTACCAACATTAATATAACTACCATCAGGCCAATCACGTTTTGCTTCAACTGCTATCCCATAAGCTCTTTTAGGATACAATCTTGTATAGAAAAGATTAAAGCCATCATAAATAGGGTATTGCGTTGCCATAATCAGATGCTTGGCTTTTATCACGACATCATTCTCACAAGTGATCGTTATCAACTCACCTGGTTCAATTTTAATAGCTTTGGTTGAACAATATATCTTAGCTCCATTATTAAGAGCTGCTTTAGCTAAACCTTCGAGGTATCTGATAGAGTGGAAGACAGCTTGGTTTTTAAAACCTAGCATTCCCATACTATTAGGGGGAAAAGTAGGATTCTCGATAAATTCAGCATCAATTCCTAATTTTAAAGCAGCTTCGTGTTCTTTTTTTAGGTTACTTATTTCTTTTTCGGTCTCACCAAAAATATAAGCAGTATTGTTAACGAGGTTACAGTCAATTGACTCTTTATTTACAACGCTTCTAATAAAGTCGATTGCTTCATTTTGGGATACCGCATACTCTTTAGCCGCTTTTTCTCCATATTTTTTAATCAGATTATCGTAGATAATGTCGTGCTGAATCGTTAATTTTCCAGTTGTATTTCCAGTCGTACCATCGCCAAGAGCTCCTGCTTCAATTAAAACTGGATTTCTTTTTTTTAGGGCTAAGTTATAAGCACAAGTAAGACCAGTTATCCCACTACCAATAATTAAGGTATCAACTTCTAAATTCTCATTGAGTTTAGGATATTCTGTTTTATCTACAGTTTTATTCCAGTAAGAGATATTAATTGGTTCCATAAAGACCTCCTAAAATTATTATGTTGTTTGGAGAGGAAATTATACTAAATTAATATTTGAGGATAAAGAGAACTTTTAAAAGATAGTAGTGAAATAAGTAAAACCACAATCATATATTTCTATAAAGCATAAATTATATTGATGTTTTGAAAGAAGGAATATATGAAAAAGTTAAATATTTTAAAAATTATGATATTGATGATGATAACTTTATTTATATATATAATTATGAAAAAACCACCTGAGAAAAAATATATTATAAAGGTTACCGAAATAAAGAAAGAAAATAACTTAGTCGAAGATTTCAATCATGATTTAAATAAAGATCATTGGAATGTGATTGAGAGAGGTAATAATTATAATAATGAACTTCAGTATTATAGTTCAAATAATGTCATGATAAATAATGGTATATTAGAATTAACAGCTAAAAAGGAATCTTTAAATAATCATAGTTATACATCAGGAATGATCACGACTAAAGATAAGTATGAGTTTTTATATGGGAAAATTATTGTTAAAGTTAAGTCAGCATCAGGGAAGGGATTACTATCAGCTATATGGTTATTACCAGCTGATGATGCACTATATCCAGAAGTTGATATTCTAGAATCATTGGGTGAAAAACCAAATGAAATATGGACGGGCGTTCACTATATCAACGAACATTCTCAAAAAACAAGTTATTTTAATACCTATCATACTAATTCGGATTTTTCTATTTATGAAATAAATTGGGAAAAAGATGAGATTAGGTGTTATTTAGATAATAAATTAGTATATAAAACGAATGTTGGTGTACCTGATCAAAAAATGTATTTAATTATTAATTTAGCGGTTGGAGGAAATTGGCCTAAACAACCAGACGATAGTATTTTTCCTAGAAGTTTATTGATTGATTATATTGTTATTATTCCTGAAGTGATTGATAAGTCATGAAAATATGGTTAGAATTATTTTTATTGATGGGAATATTATTTCCTATCTATCACATTTTAAATGTTATCTTGAACCTGAATAAAAACAAAGGTCAAGTTAAAAATACGACTAGACCTATTACTATTTTAATACCATGTTTTAATGAAGCAAAAATGATTAAAAATACAATTGAAGGTTTAGCAAGAATTGAATATGAGAATTATGAATGTATTTTTATTAATGATGGTTCAACTGATGATACGTTAAAAAGATTATATCGAATATTAAAGTTAAAGAAAATTAAGCGGCAACCAATTAATGATATTAAAGTAGGGAAAGTATTCCAGGTTTATCAATCCAAACGTTTTCCTTATATGTTTGTGATCGATAAGGATAATGGTGGTAAAAGTGATGCCTTAAATGTAGGAATTAACTATGCCCTTCATGATTATGTTGTAACTTTGGATGCTGATAGTATTTTAAAAAAAGATGCCTTAGCCTTAGTTAGTGGAGCTTTTGACGATGAAGATGTGGTGGCTGCTAGTGGTGTTATTCAAATCTTACAATCCTTTAAACTAAATCAAAGAGAAGATAAAACATCTTTAAAAATAAATTACTTATTAAAACTACAAGCCCTTGAATATCTTAAATCGTGTTATTGTTATAAAGCTTCGTTAGCTAAATTAGATTCACTATTAGTTATCTCTGGTGCTTTTGGGATTTTTAAAAAAGAAATATTATTAGCGGTTAATGGTTTTACAAATGTTATTGGTGAAGATCTAGATCTTACCCTTAAAATTCAATTTTATATCCAAAATAGTCATAAAAAAATAGCTTATATTCCAGAAGCTATTTGCTATACTGAAGGACCTGAAACGTTAAAAGATTATTTTAAACAAAGAAAAAGATGGCAACAATCATTTTTAGAAAGCCTCATCAATTACCGAAAAATACTTTTTAAAACAGCTTTTACAAGGTCATTATCATTCTTTATGATTATCGATGCTTTATTTTTAGGTGTTATAAGTTCCTTTATTATTTTATTTTTCTCAGGTATCTTAATAAATAATGTGATTAGTGGAACTTTAACTTATATCTATATTTACTTAATTATCTTTGTACTTGTTCATCTTTTATATAATATTGTAGGTATTTTAATTGGTTATTATTATGGGGTTAGATATAAAGGAATGGATATTATGAGAATAATATTTACTATTATCTTAGATATTGTAGTTTACCGAATAATTATTTTACTCACGATTATTACGGGAACGATATCTTATTTTAGAGGAAATAAAGGATGGAATAAAGTAAAAAGAAGTGGGCGCAACTATCATGTCTTGAAAAAAGGTGGTAGTTATGGATAAAAAACTTATTCAGTTTTATGTCTTTTTTATAATTATGTTGTTCCTTTTTATAATGATTTTTCCTAACCTTTTTAGTAACCTGCATAATCATATTAATTATCTTCAGCATAAAATTATAATTGCCTTTAAATTAAACGAAGATACGGAAATAAATATTAATCGTGATTTGGGAAATGTTATCATTATGTTCGACGATGGTTGGAAAACTCAGTATACAGTTGGGTATCGTTATATGGAGAAAAAAAATATGCGTGGTTCAATTGCGATTATTCCAAGTTTAGTTGGAGAAAAGGATTATATGGATATAGGTCATTTATATCAATTGGATAGCGATAATTGGGACTTACTTAGTCATACCTATAGTCACTATATTTTAAGTGAAATTACTGCTGATGAGCAGTTAAAGGAAATAAACAAAGTTGATCAATGGTTTAATCAAAAAGGTTTTAATAAACCACATAAAATACTTATTTATCCTGAAGGAAAATATAACGATGATACAATTGAAGTCCTGAAAAAGTTGAATTATGTTAGTGGAAGGGGAGTTAACGATGGATTTAATCCTCCCATTCCTCGTGATCTATATAATATAAAAGTAAAAAACGTGTTAACATATGTACCAGTTAATGAAGTTGAAAAATGGATTGATTATGCGGTTAATAACAAACAAACTTTAATTCTACTTTTTCATAAATTAGAGGGTGAAGTTGATAAATATAATATGAAATATAATGAAAAAAACTTTTATGAAATAATCGATTATCTTGACAAAAAGAGAGAATTTTTGAATATTATAACGTATTTAGAATGGATGGAAATAAACATTGATAAGATTCAAATTAGTCAATAATAGTTTTAATATTGACAATTTTCTAAATATCTTTTAAACTGATTATAGTAGGAGGTTGTCATGAAAAAAGTTATTAATAAAACCATAATTATAATATCATTACCCATTATTACTTATTTTCTTAGCAATCACACAATGACTGAAGCTGTTTGGGTTTTTGCTAATGAAAATTCCAGACTATTTACTAATTGGTTATTTATGTTAATCTTTTTTATAACTCTAGCATATATTAAAATAATCAGAATTGATTATAAATATACGGTTCCCAACTTAGTTATATATTTTCTTTTAGTATATGTATTCGGTAACTATAGTAGCATAAGTCTTGTTAATAGTAGTGGTTATCTTGAAGCTAGACCTTATTGGTTAGATTGTACCCTTTTTGCTTTAATTTTATTTGGATTTCAAAGTCTTATCTTTTTAGGCGACTATTTTGTTGTCAGTTTATATCATAATTTAAAAAGGCCAAAATTTTAAAAAGTATGCATAAATTTATGCATACTTTTTTAGACATCATCACGACGTAAGAATAAATAAACGATGAAACCACCTAAAACAGTTCCCCCTAAACCATATAAAAGGTTTTCCCATAGATCATTATCGTCGTCATCATCAATAACATTGTTCTCTTGTCCATTAGTGTCATTATTATTGTTATTATCATCAATAATATCATTGTTATTCATGTCGTCATCATTATTATCATCAATAATATCGTTGTTATCATTAATATCATTATCATCGTCTATGATATCATTATTATCATTATTTCTGGTTCCAGTATTATTGTTATCGTCAATGATATTGTTGTTATTATCTTCAGGTTGAGCATGTATAACGTTAGAAAACATAAAAAGAATGGTTGTTATTACTAATAGACTAACAAATAATTTTTTCATCAAAATTCCTCCTTCAAATATAGTATTAACAAAATTATCATAAATATAATATAATAAATTAGGATAATAGATATTGACATTTTTTTAAAAAAAGGTTAAAATAAAACAGATTTAAAATTTTTAGGGATTATGGCGGTAAAAAATATTATTATTTTCAAGACGACAAATTTTTTTAAAAATAGGGAAAAGGTATTGCCAAACATTAAAAATTAAGATATACTTATAAAGTCAACCCAAAAATTGAATGGGCTTGTAGCTCAGCTGGTTAGAGCGCACGCCTGATAAGCGTGAGGTCGATGGTTCAAGTCCATTCAGGCCCACCATTTTATTTTTGGCCCGTTGGTGAAGCGGTTCAACACACATGCCTTTCACGCATGCATTCACGAGTTCAAATCTCGTACGGGTCACCATTTGAATGTTATCTCGATTATTCGAGTTGAAATTAAGGATCATTAAGTGATTCTTTTTATTTTTAATTTTTAAAAAGTGCTATAATATGTAATTAGAGGAGTAATATGAAAAAGGAAGTCAAGATAAGTGATTTTGATTTTAATAAGTTAAATGATGAACAATTAAAACTTGCTAAAAAAGTATCATCATATATTGTCTATGACTTGATGGATAAATATGTTGTTGATATGATTGCTAGTAGAAAATGGCCTCAACAATGTATAAAGATTGAAGAATATATTATAGAAAAAGATTTAGCTTCAATTATAAATTTAGAAGGTACGAGAAATAAATTTATTGATTTATATCAACATGCAGTAAAAACCATTGGTCATCTTATAGATGAGGAAAAAGATGTAATTATTTCAAATAGCGATAGTAATTGTTTAACTTTTTCTAATTTTTTAAAAATTACTGAACCATTTCCTTTGATAAAAAAATATCATTGGGATGGATATAAAACCAGTCATAAAAAAATCCAAATTATCATTAATAATAATGAATGTGATTTATTGGAAATTAATAATCTAAAAGATTTTGAAAAACCTAAAACTTTGATAAAAAAATAAAGTTATAACCACTTAAAAGTGGTTTTTTATTGACTTTATTAGAAATATAAGGTAAAATTAATTTCGTAATCAGGAATTTGGAGTAGTACTCAAGAGGCTGAAGAGGCGCCCCTGCTAAGGGCGTAGGTCGGGTAACTGGCGCGAGGGTTCAAATCCCTCCTGCTCCGCCATTCGAATATAAACCCTTTAAGAGGGTTTTTTCTTTTGGAAATAACCATTATTATAGATAATATAACTATCAAATAATAGGAAAAATATGATATAATATGTAAAATGCAACTGAAAGTTGACATAAAAACAACTGATAGTTGGTAGTTAGCAACTGAGCAATATCATACAATTGTGGTGAGGTGAAAGAAATGAAATTTGGAGAAAATTTACAATCCATTCGTAAAGAACATAAATTGTCTCAAGAACAATTGGCTGAAAAACTATATGTATCAAGACAAGCTGTGTCGAAATGGGAATCGGGTCAATCATATCCAGAAATGGATAAAATTATTACAATGTGTAAAATATTTAACTGTAGTATTGATGAATTAGTCAATGAGGATAATCTTGATTTGAAAGGGATAGGTAAGAAGAATAAGTATAATATTCGAAATTATCTTGATGAATTATTGAGTTTTGTTACTAAGACAATTCAAATGATTATGAGTATGAGTTTTAAAGAGATAATTAGATGTGGTGTTGAATTATTTATTATTGCTATGATTTTATTAATCTTTCAAATTCCTGTTGATTATATTGGTAGTATCGGAAATAAATTATTTTCATTATTACCTATCTTTGATAATTTTCTTATTCAATTATGGACATTTATTTTAAATCTATCTTACTTTATTTTGGTTATCATTATCTTTATTCATATTTTTAAAACAAGATATCTTGATACTTACGAAGAAGACTTAACTGGTGAAGAAGAGGTAATTACTGATTCTGAAGAATTAATAAAGGAAGAAGAAATTACAAAAGAAGAAAAAGTAGTTCAAGTAAAAAAAGTTAAAGAAAAAAGAAGTATGACGTTTGCACTATCATCACTAGTGGCTAGTATGGTATCAATTTTAATAAAAGCTTTAACAATCGCCATCACTATTCCTTTTTTAATGTCTTTAATGATGTTCACCATTTTTTTAGTTATTAGTATTATTTTATTGTTTAAAGGAGTTATTTATTTTGGGGTATTTATTGCGCTTGCTTCAGCTTTGGTATTTAATGTTATTTTATTAGAAACATTATTTAATATTATTTTTAATCGAAAAAGTAATTTAAATAAAATATTTGTAGTACTACTTGGGACGATTATTGGTTTAGGAATAGGTATTGGAATAACAACTTTTGATGTTGCTAATTCTAAATATCTTAATTCCTTACCTGATGATTATCCTTTATCAACGAAGGTCGATGAAATTAAAATGAATAAGAAGTTTATCTTAAGTGATATGTATAATGTTGAATTAGTGGCTGATGAATCATTGAAGGATACAATCAAAATAGAGTTTAAGTATTATGAGAACTATATTACTGTTGGATATAATATTGTTAGTGAAAATTATCTTGATTTTTATCAAGAAAATGCAAATAAAATATTGTTTCCAGAGTTATCTAATTTGATGATTAATAATTTGAAAGAAAAGACTTTTTATAATTATAATTTGTTATCAGAATATAAGGTGAAGATTTATAGTTCTACTGCGAATATTGAACAAATAAAAAATAATACTCAAAAGTATTATGATGATCGGGCAGAAGAAGAAAGAAACAACCAAGCTCAATACAATTATTATCAAATTCAAATAGATGAAAAGAATACTCGAATCGATGAATTAGAATCTCAAATTGAATCTAAAAATAGTGAGATTGAAGAGTATCAATCTAAAATTCAAGAATATAAAGATACGATTAATTCGATTATTCAAGAATAAGAAAAAGGAATTTATTTTTATAAATTCCTTATTTTTTTATTAATATTTTAGGGATATCTTTAAAATCAGTTACGACGGCATCAGCTTGATTATATATTGATTCTTTTATTTGTCTTGAATCTAATAGGATGCTTTTGATACCACATTCTGATGCTTTGATATCAGCATAACTATCACCAATAAAGACTGTTTCATTAGCTTGAAGTTGTTCTCTATCTAAAATAAAGTTAAAATGTTTTTTGCTTGGTTTAGCTAGAGTATCTTCACAAGTATATATTTTATCAAAATAATGATGAAGTCCAACTGTATTTAATTTTTTGATTTGAGATGTTTTAAACCAGTTAGTTGAACAAATCAATTTTAATTGTTTTAAGTATTCCAGACTATCACTAACATGTGGTAGTTGTTGGACATATTTAACTTCTAAATCAATCATCTTTTGAGCAAAGTCCTCAACTTTAACCTCGTATTCTTTTAAGAAGGTTAGTTGTTTATCCCATGATAAACATAGATTTTCAAAAGTAAAGCATTGTTCAGACTCAGCTCTTTGGAGCATATCGACAACGCCTATAGCTTGCATACGATAGTATTCTTCCTTTGGTTCAATCCCGTAATATAGTAATGCTTCCGTTATTAAATCTTTCATTGTTACATACTCAACTAAAGTACCATCGATATCAAAAATACAAGTTTTTAAATTATAAAGATCGCTTTTTAATAATCATTTATAATACCCCCAAAAACTTGGCAATAGTA
>JAQUFI010000059.1 GCA_028684735.1 Bacilli bacterium
TTTTTTTCTCAACAGAGATTATGCTAAATGCTGTAAATGTTGGACTTGCAGCAATTTCTAAATTTCATGGTGATTTATCAGGGCAAATTTTTGCATTTTTTATTATTGCAGTTGCAGCAAGTGAAGTATCATAATCAACGATATGTTTTTTATTATCTTTGTCAACCCATCCATACTCTATTTCATTAAACAATTCAAATATTTCTTTTGGAACCATTATCTTACCTCCACAATATAATTATTATATCACATCCACACAAAAAAGAGCCAATGGCTCTTTTTAGAATTAACGAACTTTTCTAAGTACTTTTACTAATTTTTTTTGAAGTTCTTTTCTAGCATACACTTCATTAAAGGCCATGACACAACTTTTATATCTTTTGTACGCATTTTCATAATCACCAGTCTTTATATCAACAAAACATGGATTAATTATATTCTCACATATATATGCATAAGTTACATCTCTATTTGAATCATTCTCAATTGCTTTAACGACAAGTGGAGCTATTTGATAATATTGTTCCATCTCTTCTTTAGTAATAAAATTATCTGTAAACCAATTAAGTGCTCTTAGTTCTTCACAATTATTATTAAATGAGTCTTGCATATGCCTCATACAAGCAGTTGTGAAATAACATCCCGGATCTATTTCTTGAATATCATTAGTACTATCTTTTATTTTATCATTATCTAAATCTTTCACATTAATTACCCTCTTTCTTCTCTCTATTTTCTTTTCTTATTCTTTCAACATATTTATCATGAATTAATTGTTTGTAAGATGTTTTTATTGGATCATATAAATTTATTAATTCATATAAATCATCATACTTCACATCTAAATAATTAATATTATCCTCGATAAGTATTAATGTTTCATTATTTATGTAATTATCATCTGATAATAAATTCACGATTTCATCAATTGTATTATTTATTAAATCTATATCTTCATAATATTGTTGGTCATTTAAAAGATGATTTAATAAACTTATCATTTGTTTTAGATTATCTTTTTCTATATATAATCCACATCCTTCCTATTTAAAGTTTAAAAAAGGGGCAAATTAATTTTTGCCCCAATAAATGCATTAAAGTAATTTGCTTCAGGTAGCAATGATTAATTTACTGCTTATTTAATTATATTAATGATAACAAATAATTTTTAAAAAAACAAGAATTGTTACCAATTTTTTACTTTTAAAATAAAAAGGCTAAAACGCATTTATTAAAATTCTCATTTATTTGCTTATATCCTTTAGTGTTTACAAGTATTTACTCTTAGAAATTTAATTTATCTTTAGAACCTAGTTTTTGCAAACCTTCAATGAAAAAGTGTGTAAACAATATCTTTTTTCTAAACATGGTCTCATAATCAATAGTACACTCATAATACAAAGGACATTTTTTCTAGATAGTTCCTATCTGATTCATCTAATTGATTGCTTATTAATATCTACATTATGAGTAATTATATATTTCAAGTCTTCAATTGACTTATTCATATTAAATCTACCATTACCAACTGGATAATAAACAGAATAACAGTTATATAAAAGATAATATAAATTTAAATATTGCTCATAATAAAAATGGTGATTATGAGAACATTTAAAATTATAAATACTCTAATCTTAATTATTATGGTTGTCATTAATATTTTTGGGGTTGGGAACAATGTTATAGATGGTAAATTCACAGAATTACTGGATAATGGGATACTATTTTTACTGTTACTAATTCCTTTTTTAACTAAGAAAATATTAAAAATAAATTTAAACGAATTGTTTAAGTTTTTATATTATATTTTTGTTATAATTTTAGTACTATTTGGAGATATGATTAACTTAATAAAATATACTCTTTGGTTTGATAAAATTACACATTTATATTTTGGATTTTTAATGTCTTTAGTAGCTATATTATTTATAAAATATAATAACAAAAATTTAAAAGAAAGAATATTTTTTAATATATTGTTTATTAGTGGTTTTACTTTATTAGTTTCAAACGGTTGGGAATTTATCGAATATGCTCTTGATAAAATACTTCATACCAATCATCAACGCTGGATACAAACATGTGTAGATGATACAATGGTTGATCTATTAGTTACCTTTCTAGGTAGCATTATTATAATTATAAGTTATTTTATAGAAGTTAAAAAGAATAAGTTTGGCATAGTTTTTCACTCAATTAGAGATAATAATAATACACATAGTAATAAAGAACAATCATTATAATAAAAAAATAAACAATCAACAAAGATGTTGATTGTTTTACAATAAGTTCCAACTGAATAATGATTATCATAAAAATACACTGCTCTGTAACCATCAATATATTCCTCATCAGGATTGTTCTTCCTTAATTCTTCTAAAGGTATGTTCATTAAACCACTCCTCTAATTATAATTATACTAGTTATACTATTAAATATAATCTTTAAAATATATTTATAAGAAAAAACTAGAGATTCAAATTAACTAGTTTTTTTATCATTTTAAAGTTTTTTCATAACTTTGTTTTACAATATTTTTAATATATTCTATATCATCATTTAAATAAATATCTAATCTATTGTTATTAGTCCAATTATAGTTATCACCTAATCTAACAACTTTATGCAATAGATCATCATAGTCACCGGCACTTATAAAGCACTTTATAAAATTAGACATAAAATGAAATTCAAAAAATACTTTTCCATTACTCCAAGCAATATAATGTTTTGTCGTATTTTTAAATATATTACTGGAAAAATCCATACAATATTCATCTAAAATATTATATACATCCAATTGCCATTGCTCAGCATTTAAACTCAATCTTTTAAAACCTTCTTTGTCAAAAAATTTCGTTTTTTGTTCATTTACCTTTTCTTTATTGTAAGATTCAGTTTTATCAATTTCATGATCATCATTTTGAATCATAAAATCTAATCCTAGCATTTTTATTCTATCAGCTTTGTTAGGAACAATAAAATCCCATTCTTCTTCCATAAATTTAATCATTTCAAGCCCTCTATCGAGGATTTCATTAGGTGTCCATTGTAGATTATTAGCAACCTTCATTTCAGAATGTGAACCATTTGAATAACCACGAACTCTATCTCTTCCCATTTTCTTCTCATCAAAAGAATAATTCTGTAGTTTGATGTTAATGCTCAAAGATAAAGGTAACAAATTTCCTAAAGAACCATTTAAATTTTTTCTTTCATCATCAGAGTAATTATCAAATCTATTAATCCAATACACATCTGTATCAGTTTGTGGATAAATATGTTCAACTGATATTTTATCTTTTTCATCTTTTTTAAATAAATTTTCTGGGTATATTTTTTGATTTGCTTGATCATTCATTAAATACAATTCGTATTCATATAAAAAATATTTAATAGAATTCCAACTATAATATCCCTTGTAATTTTTAAACCACCTATTAATATTATTTAGAATACCATTCATATTAGCAACCTTATTATCACTCAAATAATCAATTTTGCTAACTTCTTCAATAACATAATCAATATCTACTTCATTAACATATAATCTGTGAGATAAATTCCAAAAGAAACTATTTCTATAGGTTGATGAGTAATTTACTAATCTAAAATGTAAGAATATATACCTTTCAATTTTCTTTAAACATTCTAACTTCTTTTCGTTTGATATGTTTTCTTGAGAAATCAAAACTGCTATTAAAGGTTTAAAATATACAAAACCTAATCTATTTAATTTACTTAATATTTCAATTATATCTTTGTTTAATTTGCTCTTTGCTGGATTTTGAATATCATACCAATAAGGAATTAAATTCTTCATACTATTGATATAATTATCAATAACAGCAAGAGTTAATTTTTCTTTTTTATCAGAAATTTCAGTTTCAAGTTCTTCAATCTCTTCTGATATATCTAATTCTATATTTTCTTGTGTTTCATCAATTTCTTCTTCCTTAGTTTTTACACTTACAATATATTTATCAGATATGTTTTGTTGAGTAAAATACTCATTTAATAAGAAAGTTGAATAATTATCTTTATTAGAACGAGAATAACCAAAATAAATAATCCAATGATCTTGTAAGAAATCATCATCATTTAATGGCTTTGATTTATTTTGACCTAAATATCCATACACATTTTTCCATGTGGTATTTATATTTTTTCTAACTCTATTCTTTATATCTTCGGCCTTATCAAATATTGTTGATAAATAAATTAATCGGTTTTTTAGCAATTCTAGATTTGATAACCTTTTACCACGATTATTCATTGTTTCAAATGCCATAAAAACATTAAAATCATTATCAATATAGTACATATTAAACATTAACTTTTGAGTAACCTTTTCAAATACTTCTTCAATTCCAGCTAGTCCTTTATTATCATAAAGAATCCTTAAATTAGTTTCAAAGAATTCTTTTGCATTTTCAAGATTCAAAGTATAAAATGTTTCATTAATTTGTCCATTACTCTCAGCACCTAAAATCTTACACTTAAAAAATTCATAGCTAGGATTATCTACTTCATATCCAAATTTATAAGTTTTAATTATATCATCAGAATCTGGTCGATTAATATATAAATAATCTTCTTTAATTTTACTCAGAGGAATACTATTTATAAAAATTTTATCATTAGATAAACCTTTATCTTTATATAATTTTTCATAAAATTCTACGATTTCATTAATTAAGATTATAAATGTCGTTAATCTTTGTTGACCATCAACAACATGATAAGCTTCATAACGCCACTTATCTAATAACCATCTTTCATCATTCCATTTTTCATTACCAGTATATTCTCCATCCAATTTTTTCAAAGAAATCATTCCAGTATAATGTTCTCTTTCTTGTAATAAATTTAATATATCACTCCAAAATTCTTCTAGTTGTAAATCTCCCCAAGAATAACCCCGTTGATAATCAGGTATTCTAAATATACACCTACTAAATAAATCAGTTAAAGATAATAAATTATTCATAATTTACCTCCAGTATCATATTTATTATACCATTAAAAGACATTTTACCATAGTGTTTAAAACAAATTAATTATTCGCACCTCAACTACTTTTTCTTTATTTAAATGAAAATCATCTAAATTTTCATAAAATAAAGTAGTCAATTCTTCTAAACTTTTATATTCTGGTACATCCATTGGTCCACCATTATCAAATATTGATATTAAAAGTTCTGGTGTTAAAGTCCTATGCCGTGCGTGTAGATTTCGCCATCATCATAGATAATTCTAAAACAATAATTTAAACCTTCATTTGTCATAATAACTTTCCTCCTCAAAGGGCATAATATACCCTTATTAATTCCATATATTAACATTATTATTTTTTAAATTCAACTATATTGCAACAACACAAATTATCATTTCATCTTATTAATTTTATCAAGATAAAGATTCATATTAAATTTTCTTTTTAAACCTTCTTGATTCATATAGCGAATATATCCAAAGATGTTTCTTTCTTTCCAAGGTCGATCATGTTTTCCAAAACACCAAGCTATTCCAGCATACCCATTTGGATCACGACCATCTAAACTATATTTATTATTTAAATAGATTAAGATTTGGTAAGCATGTTGGTAATTGTTTGTCCATTCTAATACTTTTTTACCCCAATACATTCTCATATAACCATGCATTTTACCAGTTAGGACCATTTCTGTTTGACAAGCATTCCAATAAAGATCATGGGTCTTAGCTTCTTCTAACTCTTGAACTGAATAAGAATATTCCTTTTCATCAATATTATGTTTTTCTAAGGTATCTATGGCCCAACTTGGTAAAGATAAATAACTATCATAATCCTTATTATAATAAACAAAATTAATAGCTAACTCTCTTCTCACAATTAGTTCCTCAATGAATGAATCAGCATTTAGATTACGAACTAATAAATATATTTCAATTGGAGATATTTGCCCAAAATGAAGATAAGGACTAAGGTTAGACTGAAAATCTAGTTCAGGATGATTTTTATATTTAGAATAATGATCGATTTTATGATTAATAAAATCATTTAAAGTCTCTAAAGCATGTTTATGTCCACCTTTAAAAAGACTAGGTTTTATAGTCTTATCCGTCTTTAAGAAAGATAAATCATTTAAATCAAGGTCTTCCGTTACAATAGGAAAATCTAAAGACTTAATCATAATGTCTTCATTTTTAAACGCTTTAGCATAATAATCAATTAAAGGTTCTATTTTTCTTCTTAAGGTATAAGCTGAATATTCTTCTTTTAGAGAAGCTGCTTCTACGGGGACAACGACATTAGACTCTATTTCAATCAAGGGAATATCAATCAATTGACTGATTTGTTCTCGCCAATATCGCTCTATTTTTAAATATCCTTTGTCGGTTATAACTACTGATACATCATCCACTATATCCTGAATCTCAACCACTGGATTACCAAATCTAATGACTAATTTAATCCCCATTTTTTTCAAATCTGATTCGACTTCTTTAATACCCTCCAACATAAATTGATAATGTCTTATGTTAGCATCAGGATAATCATCAGTTAAAGAAAAAAAGACAATGAGGGGTTGTCCTAAATGATTAGCTTTTTCTATTGCAAATGAAAGGGCGTGGTTGTAGCACACCCTTTGACTAGCTTGCATCCAATATAAAACAAATTGACGCTTAATCAATGTTTTATTATTTAAATAATTAATTCTATCTTTATAGAAAATCATGGTTGCATTGCACCAAATAAAACTAACCAAGCAAGTGTTGTTTTAGCAACTAAACTTAAAATAATATATACTCTTTCACCATATAAATAATCTTTCCATTTACCGGTCTTTTTATATTGTAAAATCATATTAACTGGGAATGTATTAAAGAAAATAAAATAAGTAGCTACAATTGCCCAAACAAACCATGGTACAAGATCAAAATTACCATTAGTAAACATATAAATTAAGATCACTACCCATGGTAAAATACCAGCGATCGAACCATAAATAAATGGTGTCCAGTCAACCTTGTCACTATTCATATTTTTTTCTTCCATAATCAAACCAAAAATATTCATCAAGGCATTGATAAAGAAGATTAGCAGTAATGTTGATAATTCATATACCCCAAACAAAGTAGCAATTAAAACAACCATAATTGATGATGATAAAGCATATTCATACCAACGAAAACGATTAATACCTTTTTTTAAATCTTCCATATATTTATCTTTTTTCAATACAATGATGAAATGAGCCAATGCTGAGATAAATAAAAAACTTGATACTAAAATCCCAAAAGGTAGTGTAAATAATTCTTTCGTAGCCGGTTCTAATGACTGTGTTACCGGATTATAGGTTAAATAACTTTGCATAATTGGTGGTTGAAACTCTTTAATATTTTGAATAACACTAGTTGCTAAGAAAACCATGATAACAGCTTGAATAAAATGTAGAAACCCCATTGTCTTATTAAATCTAACTAATTTTTTTAATTTTTCATTCATATAAATCCTCCTTTTTAATATAAACTAAACAACATACTTATCATAATATAGTCTACTAAAGATGCATTCCACCTTTCTATCATTATACAAAATTATAGCATACCAAATATCTTTTTACAAATGATTATCTTGGGATATATTTAATAAGCACATTATATTAAATTAAATGGTTATTTTCAAATAAAACTTACATAATAATATTGGAGAGTGAAAAATGGAAGATAATAAAGATGCCTTAGATGAAATAAATAAGGGTTGTACTATTGGTATTGAAGCTATTAATAATTTAATAGATAAAGTTGATGATAAAGATTTTAAAAAGATATTAGAAAAACAATTAATTCAATATGATGAAATAGAAGATGAAATTCATGATATTTACTATAAATATTGTGACAAAGAACCTCATGAAATTGGAACCGTTATGAAAGCAATGAATGATTATATGACTACAATAAAAATGATGGGAGATCATACTGATTCTAAAATTGCCGATATACTATTACAAGGTACCAATATGGGTATTATTGAAGGCAAGAAAATAATCAATAATAAAAAATTAGACCAAGAAGTTAAAGAACTGTTAGAAAAATTTGTTGATAATCAAGAAAAGATTGTCGAAGATATAAAAAAATATTTATAAAAACATAAATCATATTGATTTATGTTTTTTATTACTATTTAATTTAAATAAGCATTTAGTTTTAATCAATATAATTTGTAACTAATATAATATAAAACAATATTATACAATAAGACAACATATAGGAGTGATAAAATTGGAAAATAATGAGATTCTAAATATGGATAGAATGCGTATTCTTGGCTCAATTTTTTGGGTTTTAGGTGCTACAATATCACTCGCAGTTGCATTAAAAGCATACGATTTTGATTTAAATAAAAAATCTTAACAAAGCTTATCAAATATACCTATGCATTAGAATTCTATCTTTTATACATTGAGACAAAAAACGGAGCCTCTCGGCTCCTTCAGGGGGTTTTGGTTGGATACCCCTATAATCTTAATCATAGGGATACCCGCGTGATATTTTAT
>JAQUFI010000002.1 GCA_028684735.1 Bacilli bacterium
TAGGCCATTACCCTACCAACTAGCTAATGCTCCGCAAGCCCATCTCAAAGTGAAGCCGAAGCTCCTTTTAGTATAAACAGTTATCCGTTTACAAATTATCCGGTATTAGCAGTCATTTCTAACTGTTATCCCAGTCTTTGAGGTAGGTTACCCACGTGTTACTCACCCGTCTGCCACTAAGTGGCGAACCAAATCCAATCTCGTGCAAGCACTTAATTTTCAGTGGACCACTTCGTTCGACTTGCATGTCTTAGGCATGCCGCCAGCGTTCATCCTGAGCCAGGATCAAACTCTCCAAAAAAAAATAATCTTTTTTGTTTGAATTGATTTGTCCTAACTAGTATTTAAATTGACATTTTGCTCAGTTTTCAAAGATCATTCATTGCTTCTTTTTTGAAGCGCATTAACAATATATCAAATGCGGCCTCATAAGTCAAGCACTTTTAGAATTTTTTACATTTTTTGCAAATCATTTGTTTTTAATGCTATTTGCCCAAAACGCACAACTAATATATCAAAGCGAAACAAACAAGTCAAGCGTTTTTTTCACTTTTTTTCATTTTTTGCAATTTTGTTGTTTTTACAACCTTTTTGCTTCAAAATGTACAATTAATATATCAAAGCCAAAGAAACAAGTCAAGCAAATCTTACGACAAAAAATAATATTTTGTTTACTTTACATAAAAAGAGTAAAGATTAATTATACTCTTTCTATATATATAAGAGAAATTTATTCCCATCATTATTATATTCCAAAATAAAATATTAATTACTTTTTTGCTTCTTCTTTTAATTCTTTATATTGAAAGTGATATATTTGATTATTTTTTTTATCAAACATAATTGTATCATTTTTATAATCCTCTATTAATTCATCTAATGCATGAACAATCACTCTGTCTAAATCATCTGAATAGTTCATTATCTTTTTATGGTAATTATATTCTAATTTATCTAAAACCTTACGCTTACCATCCGGAAAGATTCTTAGATCTAAATCATAATCTATATATTTAATGGTACCTTCTTCAATAATATAGGGTGTCGCAATATTACAGTAATAATATATGCCATCCTTTTTTAATTGGGCAATAATGTTATACCACTTATCTTTAAAAAAATATAAGATCGCAGGTTCTTTTGTTTTCCATGTATTACCTTCCGATTCAGTAACCATTGTTCGATTGTTTCCAAAGACCATATAATCTTTCTTAACATCTAATAAAATAGCTTCATCCCAAGCCCGATGAATCTTACCGTTGTGCTTATAACATTGGATTTGAAACTTATCGCCAATACAATTCCTAATCATCTTATCACTTCTTTCTTGTTTATTATAACATTTTAATGACAAAAAACATTACTTTTTAAGTAACGTTATTTAATTAAATATTTTATTGCTTCTTGCAACTGATTATCTGTTTCCTTACTAGGATTTTTATAATAATCATCACTTAATTTGATTTCAATATCTGGTTTAATTCCTACTTTATTAACCCAAGTGCCTTTAGGCGTTAACCACTTTTTAGTTGTCAATTTATATTTTTCATCACTAGGCAAAGTTAAAACCTCTTGAACAGTTCCTTTACCAAAACTAGTTTCTCCAATAATTGTTGTATTAGGATATTCATCTTTTAATGCACCCATCATGACTTCTGATGCTGAAGCACTAGTACCACTTGATAGGATTACAATTGGATACTTTTTAGTTATAAGACCAGTTGAATAAAACTTTTTAGTTTCTTCTTTTGTCTCTGTTTGATAAATAACATGACTTGTATCTAAAAATTGACTAATCATATTCGCTACAACTGATAGATGACCCCCACTATTATCCCTTAAATCAATAATTAAGGAATCAATTTTTTGTTCTTCTAACTTATTTAATTCCCTTTTAAATTGATTAAAAGTATTAGCTGCAAACACATCAACACTTAAATAACCAATTTTTTGATTATTTTTTTCAAATATATCCGATTTAACTGACTGAATCGTTATTAATTGACGATTAACTTTGACAGTTATTTCCTTTTCTTCTCTTAGGAGAGTTAGATTAAAACTAGCATCTTTCTGATCGGATACCATTTTAACAAAATCACTAGTAGTTGTATCTTCTAAAGTGATATCATTCATTTTCTTAATGATATCAAGTACTTTTATACCTGCTTTTTCAGCCGGTGAATTCTCTAAGACACGAACAATAATAATATTGCCACTAGTATCATTAACTATTTCAACCCCAATCCCTTGAAAACTTCCTTCTAATGAAATAGAGGTAGAATTAGAGGCGTCATCCATAAACGTTGAATAAGGATCATCCAAAGCATTAATAACTGATTCTAAAGCTTCTCTAAGTAACTCTTCTTGATCAACTTCACCATAATAATTTTCTATAATATAGTTATATTCTTTTAGAAAATTTTGAACTGAATCATCAACTTTTACAGCATCCTTTTTTCCTGGTTCATTAAACATTAGATAACTCATACCTAAAGTAACTAAGAATGTTAAAATCAATAGGCAGACTACTTCCAGTATATTAAATGGTGGATTAGTAGGTTTTAAAACCTTTTCTTCTTTTACTTTAGAAGACACAGTTTTTTTAGCAACAGAAGTCGTTTTTTTTGTCTTAACTTCTGCCTTCTCATCCTTAGGTTTTGGTTTTTTAAGAGGACTTGTCTTATTTATCTTTTCACCTTTCGGTTGTTTTTTTTCAACTGATTTGATGTTTTCTTTTTCCATTTTATCACCTCTTTAAATATATCATACTTATTATAATAAAGTCTATCTTCAATAAAAATATATACATTTATTTACAAAAAAATTGCTGAGCAATTTTATTTGGTTATAAGTTTTAATTGTTCAACTATTTTTTCTTTTCCTTCGTAAACATTGCTGATCTTTTTATCTTTAACTTTTATTAAAGTACTCGTTTTTAATTTTAAATCTTCGATATTAGTTATCTTGACATTTGTTTCTTCACCCTTATATTTTAGGTTAAAAGAATTAGATAAATTACTTGTATATATTTTTTGACTATTTTTACTTTTATCGTTAATACTAAGATAAACATTATATAAATCTTTATAATTATCTTCATCAGTTGTAACTAAAACATAATATTCTTTATAATTTTGATTAAATAAGTTACCTAATAAGATATCCTTATATTGAATTTCCACAATATTTTCTTCGTTGTTATTACTACTTCTTTTTTCCTTTATTAACAAGGTTAAACCATAAACAACAAAAAATATGACAACAATAACTAATATTATTTGAATTAATCGTTTAATTTCATTACTATTATCAACTGGTTTTTGATCGGTATTACGTTTCTTTTTAGCTGGTACTAATTTTGGTAAGTTTTTGTCCTTCTTCATTTTATCACCATTCTTATTATATCATATAAAAGTTAAAAAAATATGAAAAATAATTTTTTCATATTTATTTCATAACTGGAATGGAACTAATTGATGCAGCTACCATAACTAATTCTTCTTCAGTTAGAATATCAGAGATAATATAATATTCCATCCCATTACTAATCCAATTAATCGATGTATCTGATAAAGCACCAATTGTATCACCAATAACAGTCGGTTCACCATACATTGGAATAGTTACTAAATCTTTCGTAATTGATAACGTCTCTTGAACAAAAGTAAAGGCTTTATCACCACTAAAAGTTAACATAACGCGTTCGCCATCAGCTTTGGTAATCTTGTTCTGACTAGTAAGTTTAGTGTTTTCAGGAATATATAATGGATAGATAATATCATCAATCTTACTAACGGTTTCATCTAAAGCAATAGCAGAGTCCATATTTTCTTTTAAACTAAAGTAATTTTCATCGTAAGTTGCTTTTAAATCAATTTTATCGAAAGTCATTTTCATTTGCATATTATCATTTTCATCTAACACTTGAATTTCTTTAACATTAATTTTTTTATCTAAGACAACTTTTTGCTTAACTAGTTTTTTGTTATTAGGATAATTAACCGAACTAACAAAAATATACTCATCTTCTGTTTTACTAAAGGTACGATTCTTATCATTTTTAATATCTTTTAGAATGGTTTGTAGTAAATATGCTTGGGAATTGTTATAAGGCCATTCACTCTGGAATTTAAAACTTTTGTTTAAAGATGGCGTTAAGACATAAACTCCATTTTCATTTTTTAAAATAATTTGTTCGTGATTGTTTGTTTGATTAGTTAAGCTAACTCGAAAATTATCATCCTTACGATATGAGACTTCCACATCATAAATATAACTATTCTCGTTATTGACCATCTCTAAAACCCCAGTTAAATGATATGATTTAGAGTTATTAATACTTTTTTCAAAATCCTTCAGAACATCTTTTTCACTATCACCACCACATCCAATGACCAAAAAACAACTAAGAGCGATTACCAAACCTAATAAATTTTTTCTCATTCTTTCACCTCATTTAGATTTCAATTAATTATATGGATATACTATTTCTTTTATGAATGAATATTTATCTAATTTCGGTTAAAAATATAAACAGAGATGAAAGGAGAATTTTATGGAGACATTACAAAAAACAGCTTTAGTAATCACCATCATTGGAGCCGTTAATTGGGGTTTGATTGGTATTGCTGATTTTAATCTGGTGGCTTATCTATTTGGGGAAGCAACAACAATCACTAGATTTGTTTATAGTTTAGTAGGTATCGCTGGATTAATAAACTTAGGAATTCTTTTTAATCATATTGAAAAATAAAAAAGTAGCAAATGCTACTTTTTAACTATTCTTAAAGTTATCTTCTTGGTTTTAGATAAGTATTCAATTCGTGGGTCAGTACCTGCAACCATAACTTCAACCTCATGTGTACCTTCACCAAGACCCTTTAAATCAACATAGGCCACAATATCTTCAGCTTTGATATCGCGAATAACCGATTCAACTCCTTTAATATTAACTGAAACGGCAATATCATCTTGACTAACTGCACTAACTGTATAGTTATCATTTAAATTACGACGTTCGATTTTTACATTCTTAATATCACGGTCAGTAACAACATCTAATTTAATCATAACTGTAATATTATTGACAGACATCGATTTAACACCAACAGGTTTAGTAAGTTCTAATTTCCATTGCTTATCAGCTTTTAAGTTAGTAACATCAATTTCTAATGGGATATAATTTAATTTAGATAAAACATCTTCTAACCCATAAACTGTTACTTTAGACGAACTAGCCTCAATTGAACTAATCGCTTTACCAAAAGCAACATTACCAATTGGAATAACTTTAATTGGAATTTCCTTACTAGGTGAAGTAATAACAATCTCTGCCGTTATTTCTGATGGAACAATCTCAATATCAACAACATTACCCTTTTGATCATAAGCCATTAAAGGGATATCTTTTAAGATATGAGTTCCCACTTCTTGCGTAACTAAATTATTGATATCAACTAAGGCCTTAACATTAGCTACCCTATCTAATTGATACTCAGCACCCTTAATAACAACTTTATCAGTATCCAGTTTTACTTCTTCAATAACTAATTTTTCATCTAATTTATCTTGATTTAAAACATCTACTGCTAAACTACTTGATTTTGATACTTTATCATAAATAATAACGGTCGCCACTGAAGGATTAACCATATATTCAAGATCAGTTAGAACTTGACTATATTTGATATTGACCTTATGTGTACCTGGTTTTAAACCAGTTAAATCAATCCTAATATCATATGATGGTGATTGCTTCGCAATAAACAAGTTTGTTTTACTACCAATTAAAGTAATATCTACTGTTTCTGGTAGTCCTTCTATCACATACGCTTCTTCATTATAAATAACATTGACTGGTTGTGACTTTAAAACTTCAGCTGAATTTTCAAAGAAAGTAACAACCTTTCGGTCAATCGCTATAAAAATAACAATCGCTAAAAATAATGAAATATATAATAATGTATTAGCTTTAGATAGCCAATTCTCAAATTTTTTACCTGATTTTTCAAACTTACTGGTAATCGTTAAAATTAATTTTGTAATTGGATTAATTATCTTAGTATCAACTAATTTACCAATACTTATGACAAGATTCTTAATTATCTTTGCTATTTTCTTCATCGCTTACCTCCTCCTCTTCATCAACAACTACTTCTTTTTTAGGACGTAACTCTTCTAATAGCATTAACTTAAATTCATCGACGGTTAAATTATAGTTTAATTCACCTGCTATAGCAATCGATAATCTTCCTGTTTCCTCTGACACAATCAAAGCAATACAATCGGTTTCTTCTGAAATACCTAAAGCTGCACGGTGACGAGTTCCTAATCGCTTACTAATTCTTAAATTATCACTAGTTGGGAAAACAGCACCCGCACTCGTAATCTTATCTCCTTGAATAATTAACCCACCATCATGCAAAGGATTATTTGGGAAGAAAATAGTAATTAATAATTCACTAGATATATCCCCATATATCTTTTTTGATTTCTCAATATAATCACTTAAACTATTATCTCTTTCGATAACAATTAAAGCGCCCATACGCATTTTCTTTAAGTATTCAACAGCACCCATAATTTCATAAACTACTTTTTCACGTTCATCAACTGTAAGTGTTTTATGTCTTCCTAATAATTGACTACGACCTAATTGCTCTAATACATTTCTTATTTCTGGTTGGAAAATAATAATTAAAGCAATTGGACCCCATTCAATTACATAGTCCAATAAAAAACTAATCGTAACTAAACTCAACAAATCACTAACTAGTTTTAATATAATAACAAAGACGATCCCTTTGAATAATAAAACCATCTTTACATTTTTTCTTAAATTCTTTAAAACATAATAAAGAACCATCCACACGATTAAGACATCAATTAATTTTTTTATAAATAATACAATTCCATCAAAAGTCATAGTATTCCTCCATCTTTAATTACACATTAAATTATATCATATTTTCACATATTTAAGTATATAAATTTAATTTTTAATAAAATTGATAAAAAAAGAATCGTTTAACGATTCTAAAATTTCCAAACATCATCATCTTCTTCAACCGCTTCTGAACTAGGTTTTGTGCTTTGAAGTTTTTCAATATCAGGTAAAGTATCAGGGTTGGGAACAATATTAGCAATATCTTCAGGTTGGTTATCCACATCAATACTTGGATTAATATCATGTATTACTAATGTTTCTACTTCTTCAGCAACAGCAGGTTGAATAGGAGTATCATTAACTACAGGATTTACCGGATCGGTAGTTGGCATATTAGGCATCACAGGTAATTCCGGATTAACTTCTACTAGATTAGTAGCTTCTATCGAAGGTTCCACTGCAACTGGCGCCACTGATTCAACGGTTGGTAAATCAGGCGTTACTTGTGGTTCTTCAGGAGTAATTTCCCCAATTGCTTCAACAGTTGTAGATTCAGCCTCATCATTTTTACCTTTTTTCTTTTTCTTTTCTTTTTTCTTTTTCTCTTTTTTAGGTTTCTCATTGGTTGGTTCTGGTTGAACTATAACTGCTTCTTCTTTTGGACTAGTCACTTCATTAGTAGGAACTTCATTATTGTCCACGTTTTCCCTTTGACTTTTCTTTTCAGCAAGTTCTTTTTCTTTTTGAAGAGCTTTTTCAAGATTTTCTTGTCTTTCTTTTTCTCTTTGCTCAGCTTTTATTTTAGCTCGAAGCTCTCTTCTCTCAATACTCTTACGTCCAAAATCCGTCTTTTCAGCTAAATAACCAATAATAGTCATCAATATTACTATACCAATCACAATTACCCACACGAGATTCTCTGTGATAAATTCCATAGATATCCTCCTTATTCTTATATATACATATTACCATTTATAAAATACTTTTTCAACTTTTTTTACAATTATTTATTCTTCTAAATATTTTTCACCCTTAAATGGTTCATTTCTAAGTAAATCATTATAGTCTTGCTGTCTTAATACTTCATATACCATAATAGCTACAGTATTAGCTAAATTAAGCGAACGAATATGATCGTTCATTGGTATTCGCATACAGTAATCTAAATAATCTTTTAAAATTTCTTTAGGTATTCCTGTACTTTCCTTACCAAAAATCAAATAAATATTTTCCTCTTTATTACTATAATCAAAAGACGTATGTGGTTTATGTCCATATCTTGTTAAAAAGTAATATGTACCTTTATTTTTTGATAAAAAATCAGTGAAGTCATCATATAATTGATAATCACAATACTCAATATAATTAACCCCTGATCGAATCAAACTTTTTTCATTCATACTAAAACCAATTGGACGAATAAGATGTAATTTGGTATTAGTTCCCGCACAAGTACGCATAATATTACCTGTATTTTGAGGAATCTCTGGTTCAAACAAGACAACATTAATCATAATGAATTATCCCGTGTTTTATAAATAAATTATTAGCATCTCTAACTCTCATAACAGGATTTTCACCATGATACAAAACATCAATTATTTCTTTATCTTCAATTATAATAAGATTAGCTTTAGTTACTATATCTATCTTTTTATCTTTTAATTTCTTAGACAAATATTTGTCTATAAACTTTTCAAAATCTTTAGTATCAATTATATCAAAAGTATCTAAATAAATAACATTATCTTCAATTTCTTCTGCCATAATTAATTTTTTCAATGATTTTTCAAAACTTTTAATATCTGCGTCTCTAGAAGAACCAATATAGATTACAATATCTGGATTATCAATTAAATAACTATCAATTTCTTCTAATTTTATTTCTCCTAAAAACTCTGTCATAACGGAATTGTTTTTATTATATTCTTTAGTCACGTTATACCAAGAAATTAAATACAAAACAAGAGCAACTGTAAGCGCCATAACAAATAATAAGATTATATAATTTTTTGCTGGTATTTCTTTTTTGCTCACAATATCACCCATACCTTTTCTAATATCATTTTATCATACATATTATTTGTTTTCAATAAAAGATATGCTTTTTTTTAGCAAAAGAGAACTTTAATAGTTCTCTGCATTATTTTTAATATCTTCGACATTTACAATTGGTAAAACAATGTTTTCTTCTTCACACTCATCTTTAAAATCTTCACGAAACTTATTTAATTCCTTAACGATACTATCTGGATATATTCTTTTACTATTTCGAATAGCTTCATATACATCTTCCACATTAACTTCATTTTTATTATTAAATAAAGCATGCGAGAAAGCTTGAGTTAATACCGAAAAGGAGACATCAGGATACATTGCCGCTAACCCATAAACACGCTTAAATTCAGAAGTTGCACTGACAATTGAACCCATTATCTTTTTAGTGACATAGTCATTATACTTGAATTTAATACCTGTTTTCTTTTCAATTTTAGGTAATGACTCCATTAAAATCTTAACTGTTGTTGGTTCATCTGGTTCTTCAACATCAATTCGATCAAATCTTCTTAGAAAAGCACGATCCCTTACAATATAGGTTTCATATTCCATCGTCGTCGTAGCTCCAATGGCTTTAACATCACCGCGGTCTAAAGCTGGTTTCAAGATATTTGCTAAATCCATTGGTCCTTCACCAACACCACCAATTAAAGTATGAACTTCATCAATAAAAATAATGGTTTTATCTAACGTTTTAAGTTCATCAACTAAAGCTGTAATAACCATTTCTTCCTTACCATCAACTGTTATTTTCCCAAGCAAAGAATTGGAACCAACTTTAATAATGCGATATCCTTTTAATGCATTAGGTACCATATCTCTTTGAATTAAATAAGCTAATCCTTCAACAATTGCTGTTTTACCAATCCCTGCTTTACCAATCAATAATCCCGATTTTTCAGGAGTAAGTAAGACAATAATTAATTTCTTTATTTCTGATTCTCTAGCAATAGCTGGATTAGTAATATAATCTTTAGCGGTTAAATCTTCAGCATACATTCTTAAAACCGTTAAATTAGAAGGCAATGGTGCTGGAATGATTAAACCATTTTGATTATTAACTTTAGAATTACCACTATCAAAATCAATTATTTCAATATCGTTATTCATACTATGCCTCCTTTATATATTCAGTTTTAATTAATCTTTTTATAATATAATCATAATCAGCTGTCCCTGTAATCCGATCATATTTAGTTTTTTCCTCACCATCAAATATAAAGATAGTAGTTGGGGTAGCTTCAAAATTAATTTTAGATTCTAATTTGGTTTTTTCATTTTTATTTAATAATTCAATATCTAAATAATTAAAAGTCACTTTATATTGACGGATAACTCTATTTAATTTACTTAAATAATCCTTACAATAATTACAATTTTCTTGACCTAAAACCAAAATAAAGTCTTCTTGATCACTAATAAGTTGTTCATATTCCTGAAAATTAATATTTTTTATGTCACCTTTAGTATAATTCATTAATAAAATGAAAACTAGAAAGATGGATATCACAATAATAATGTATTTTTTCATTTTATCCTCCATATTATACTAATTATATACTAAAATAAGTAAAAAAAAAAGAGTTTTAATTAGTATTCTCTTTTTTGTAAACAATAATTTGATCAGGACTAACATAAACTTCTTCATTTAAAGTCAATAATTTATTTAAATCAATATTCAGTTTTGATGCGATACCTTGGATTGTATCACCTTCACTTGTTATATACATATCATCATTAGGAATTAAAATCTCCTGTCCTGGATAAATATAATCATCTGGATTTAAACCATTTAATCTTACTAAGTTATCAAAATTAACATTAAATCTTCTAGCAATCGCATATAGATTGTCACCACGTTCAACGTTATATACAATAACTCCATTATTACCCATATCTGGAACAATAATATTCATCCCTGGCATGACCATAACATTACCATTTATTCGTCTTAATTCTTCAACTGTTGTCCCTAACTTTTGAGCAATCGTTTCAATCGTTTCACCAGGCATTATTTGATATATTTGATACATTTTATCACCTCATTATAATATATGCGAGTGTCATAGGGGTGATATAAAAACAAGGTTAAATTGTCTAATTTAAAAATGATAATACGACTTTTTAAGTATAAATAGGTTAATTATTCACACTATTTTTTATAATAGGAATATCTTATTAATGAAAATAAATGAAGGGGTGGATTATATGTGTATCAACGAAAAAAAAGATTGCAACTGCATTGCTGAAATTCTTAAAGTTATCTTAATCTTACAACAAAATGCTTGCCCAGATGAAGCATGCTTAGAAACTTGTGATCGTGGCTTTTTAGGTTGCAATGTTGCTTCTGTAAAATGTAATACAAGACCAATTATGCTATTTACAAGTTGCGGAAATGGTGAACCTTGGTCAATGCCAATCAATAAAGCAGATGATAACTGTCAAAACCAAGGTCCTAAATCTTGTGTCTTTAGAATTGAAAAATTAGATGAATGCTGTGCAACTTTTAGAGTATTAGCTCCAAATCCAGACAGTTGTGAAGCAACAACTAGACCATATGTGGAAACAAATTCTTTCTTTACAATGAATTTAGAATGTGTTTGCAGCATCAGATGTTTACCTGATACTTATGTTGATTGTGTTTAGTTAAGAGATGTTTATCATCTCTTTTTTTCTTGAAATAGAGGACTATCTATGATATATTATAAATAATATATGGAGGAATATAAATGGATTATATCAAAGATTTTATAAATGCTATGTTAGGTAGTTTTAAAAAAGACAATCTTAGACAAGATAAAACAACGGAGCCTAGTAACCCCTTTCAAAAAAAACAATTATTAGGTGTTCCTGAATCATCGATCATCAACCCTATTAAAATTCAACAACAAAAAAAGAAGTTTTTTTATTTAACAATCATTGTTATTGTGATTGCTCTTATTATTGGTCTCATTGCTTTTTTTGGAGTTCGTGGTAATTATTGTACAAATATAGAAAAAATAACCAAAGAAATCGTTTTAAATTACGCTGAAAAAGAAGCCCTTCTCCCAATGATTGAAGGAGAGCACATTATCATTGACTTAAGCCAAATAGACGACCCAATTATGTTTAATGATAAAGAGTGTGGCGGAACTGTAAAAATCACTAAATACCAAGATAAATATATTCCCACTATTGATTTAACTGATTGTAATTACTGTACCACTAGTAAAAGGTATCCTAAATGGAGTAATGAAACTGACAAATACAACGACAAAGAAGTAATTGTTGATGTGATTCCATATTATAATTATTATACAGTAGAAAACAGTAATACTGCTTGGACAGGTTGGACACCAGAAGAGGAAATCAATCCTAAAGAAGATGAAAAATACAAAGTAAAATTACCTAAAAACTTAAATATTTTACCCAAATTAAATGACAATGTAGAAATCGTAAAATATGATGTGGAAACTAAAAATTATTATAGTTATCGCGATAAAATGTGGAAGTTTTACCGATATAATATAAATACTTATAGTGATTTTTCTTCAACTGCACCTACTGGTTACCCTAAGAAAGATACCAGTACTTTGATAATAACCGAGCAAACAGAGTGGTCACCAAACTACCCTGACACCTACGAATATCGCAACATCTATACTAAAACAGGTTACCGTTGGTATTATGAAGAAAACAATGAAAAAAAGTATTGGAACAATGGTGAATATACACCTGATAGCCCTGGTGAAAAATACCGAAAAGATCTTTCAGATAGTATTAATGTCTATTCCTATGTTGATTCTAAATGGCGATGGAGTTATGGTGAACAGTTAAGAGGTTATGGTAGTTATCGTTCAACCCCTGATAATTACTATAAATATAAGGATGAAGGTTTAACTATTTATAGTAATTGGTCAAACTTCAGTGACCGTTCATACCGTAATACTAGTAATGCTAGTTATCGTGAAGAAAAAACCAATATTCACTATCGTTATCGCATTAATTATAATATTATCTCTAAAGCTATCTTTGGTAACACACCCGTTACTAAGGAAGATCTTCTAAAGAAATTAAATCTATCAATTGAAGAAATAATTAAGGATCCAACCATTAAATTAGAAGTTACCTATAAGTTTAAATACAAAAAATAAGCAGCAATGCTTATTTTTTATACTCAATATCAATAATTTTATTAATTGGAATCAATTCATTATCCATTGTAACTAAATTATTATTATTCCTGCCAATTACTCTTTTAATAACTTTCCCCGTATCCAAAGTTATTTCAACATCTGCCTTGTAAATATAATTTGATGAAGCAAATATCGTATTTATTTTTTGTTCGACATTTTGACCAATTAAACTTGGTAATTTATTATCAAGTGATTTTTGAATCGTTCTTGGTTCTTCTTTATGGGAATAATATACCCGTTCATTATTTTTTGAATTATTCATATTTCGATTAGCATATACACTAGGTAACTTTTTTTCCATATTTCACCTCGATATATTTTATGCTAATACTTTTTTATTATTCAATTACAGCATGATTTTGTGCATATTCAAAGATCAATCTTTGACCTTCTCTAGATAGGTGAATACCCGCTTGACCACCCTTTGTTTCATAATAACCTTCTTTTAAATGACCTTCTTCATCTTTTAAAACTTCGGCTGAGTTTAAAAAAGGCACCTTTAATTCACTACACATCTCTAAGATATAGTAATTAAACTTATTTATTTTATCATTGGTTATTTTACCATTTTCATCAACAAATTCAGCTACCGGAGAAATTGCTTGAATGATTAAAGTCGTCTTAGGACTAACTTCTTTAATCCCCATAATCAATTTTTTATAATTCTTAATAAAGAAATCCTTTTCCATATAAGATACACTATTAGTACCTAAGGTCATAATAACTTTAGAAGGTTGATGTTCTTTAAAGTTTTCAATAAATGTTTTCCCCGTATCAATATGATTTATATAGATGGGAATTGATAAAGCATCTTCTGGATTGATACCTTCTTTATGCCATAATCTTTGACCTGGTATCATCTTATTGATAACATAATATAAGGCCATTGAATCTCCTGCAAAGATTATATCATCAGTATATTAACTACCCAAATCTTCTGTTTCAGGGATTAAAACATCGACAAATAAACCATCCAAATCAAAATCTTTAATGCTCATTGTCAGTGGTGATTTAGCAGATACAATAACTTTTCTAGTATTCTTTGTTTTATTACCACTACTATCAGTAACTGTATAGACGAGTTCATATTCTCCTTCTTTAGAAACATCAACTTTCCCTGTTACTTTGACCTTATTAGTAATTTCACCATCATAGTTATCAAAAGCTGCATATCCTGGTTCAATATATTTATTGTTTAAGATAATAGTTACACTATTCCCTTTAGTTAAAACAATTTCTGGTTTTTTCGTATCTTTTATCTCAATATCTTTAATAACTTCATATTCTTTACCATCAACTTTATAAGTGAAAGTTACCTGATACTTACCAATTTTTGTATTATAAATATTATTGGTTACAATTACTTTATCGGTTATATCGTTACCTTTGAAAGTTGCTGTAAAATTATCTTGATAGACATCACCAACATTCATTACTCGATTCTTCATTTGAACTTCAAAATCATTATTATTTAATAGTGAACTAATAATAAAGATAATGATTAAAATTATGATAAATAAAATACTAACATTTTTAATCTTTATCTTTTTTTTCCTTTTAGCCATAATATTCCTCCACTTTATATGTTATATTATAACATGTTTTTATCATTTTGACTTATATATTTTAATTGTTCTCTAAACCACGAGAAATAATGATTCCTCCAACCAATAATATTAATGCAATGATAACTTCACCTAATGTGTAATTATAATTGAAAGTTTCAAAAAATAACATAACTATCGAAGTTATGACTAATCCATATATCATAAAATAAGTCTCAATTCGAAATCTATTTAATAGATAACTCATCACTTTAATCATCACTAAAGACCCAATAATAATTCCAATAAAAAAAGGCAATAATATTTTTAAACTTTCAATTTGATAAATTGTACTAAAAGTATTGATGATTAATTCATAGCATCCTAGCATCATTAAAATAGCTGTCCCACTAACCCCTGGTACAATCATTGTAAAAGCTTCAATCATTCCAATAAAGACTAAAGAAAGAAACGATGGATCAGTTACATTCAATTTCCAATCACAAGTATTTAAAAGCAATAGAATTAGACAAGGAATAGACATAATAACGACATTTTTCAAGGTATATGACCCCTTAATTACCTTTTGGACACTATCAACACCACCAATAATCAAACCAATAAAAAGTAACATAGTCGCAAGATAATACTTTTCTAATGAAAATACAATTAGGTTACTAAAGATGACAATGGAAAGTCCGATTCCAATACCGAGTTTACCCAAAAAAAGACTATTCTTTTTAGGGTGTTGAAAAAAATTACTTATAGCATCAATTCCACAATCATATACACCTAAGGTAATAGCTAACATCCCACCACTAACACCTGGTATAATTTTACCCAAACCAATAATCAAACCTTTAATTATTAACTTCATATTACGACCCCTTCTCGTAGTAAATTATATGCAAAAAAATAATGATTAACATTATTTTTATACACCACCATATTCTCCTTTTTTTCGAAGTAATATCTTTCGAATAAAATCAATAGGGATAACTGTTCCTGCTAATATTATCGTCATCAATAATTCTTTAATACTTAACCCAGCTGTCCTAAATAAAGAACCTCCGTAATAGATCAAATTCAATTGAACAATTACAATAAAGGATATAACTAAGATAAAAACTTTATTTTTCTGAAGATTAGCAAAGATATTTAAGCGATGAGTCCTTGCATTAAAACTATTAAAAATACTTACAAAGATAAATAATCCAAAAAAAGTTGTCATAAGATAGATTTCTTCATTTCTAACAAAAGAATGAAGGAAAGGAATTTTTAAAAAGAAGATACATAGTAAGAATGAATAAATACCAGTAAACAATATTTCTTCCATCATATATTGATTAACGATCGATTCATTTTTTGCTTTAGGATATTCAGACATATATTCTTTTAATGGTGGTTCAAATGAGAAAGCCAAACCAGCTAAAGTATCCATAACCATATTTATCCATAGCATTTGAATAACTGTAACAGGTGTATCAATCCCAATAAATGGTCCAATAATCGATAGACTAACAGCACAAAGATTAACTGTTAACTGAAAAATAATAAATTTACGAATGCTTTTAAAGATTGTTCTACCAAATAAAATAGAGTGAGCAATTGACATAAAATTATTATCTAAAATAACAATATCACTTGCTTCTTTAGCCACTTCTGTTCCACTTCCCATTGAAAAACCAACATCAGCTTTCTTAATAGCAGGAGCATCGTTAACTCCATCGCCTGTCATTCCCACTACTAAGTCCATGGACTGACAGATCCTCACTAAACGGCTTTTATCAGAAGGTAAAGATCTGGCTACAATCCGTAAGTTAGGTAAAATAACACTTATTTCCTCATCTGTCATCATATCTAGTTCATCACTTGTTAAAACAACATCATTAACACTAGTCACAATCCCAACTTCACGACCAATACTATAAGCCGTATTCTTATTATCACCTGTTATCATGACAATTTGAATATGAGCTTCTTTAACCATTTCTACAGCTTCTAAGGCATCCTCTCTTAAATCATCTTTAATTAAAACCATTCCTACCAATGTGATAATTTGATGATTAGTATAGGTTCCCATAACTAAAACTCTTATTCCCTCTTTTGTTTTTTGTTCAATAAAATTACTGATTCTTTTTTTACTAAATAAAGTTTTAATCTGACCATCATTATCATAATAACTAGTACAAAAAGGCAATATTTTTTCAGGAGCACCCTTAATCAAATTAATCTCATTGGTTGTGGTAATAGCATACTTATTTTTACTATTAAAAGGAACTTCCTTTACTTTATTAACATAAATACTCTCCTTAATAAAATTTAAAATGGCTTGATCAGTTATATTTCCTCCAATAGCTATCCCATTTTCTAAACTACTAGCATTATTTCCAATCATCGATAATTTAGCTATCTCATATAGTTTTAGTTTCTTTAATTCATCAATTGACTTAAAACTATCTAAATTACTATTAACAAATTCTGCCACTTCTAACTTCCCTTTTGTTAAAGTGCCTGTTTTATCAGTAAATAAAATATTTAAACTACCGGCTGTTTCAATTCCTACTAATTTACGAACTAAGATATTTTGCTTGAGCATCTTCTTCATATTAGAAGATAAAACTAAGTTAATCATCATCGGTAAACCCTCTGGAACAGCTACCACAATAATGGTTACACTTAAAGTTAAAGCATATAAAATATGGCCAATCATTAAGGGCCCATTTGTAATGGTTTCCATAATTAAATCAAACCTAAAAGAATTATTAATGAAAACAACTGAGAATAAGTACGATAAACTAACTAAAAAAGCTCCAAGGTAACCCACTTTACTAATAAATTCTGCTAGTTTTCTCAATCTGATTTTAAGGGGACTATCTACCTTTTTTTCTTGTATTTCTTCTGCTAATTTACCAAAAAAGGTTTCACTACCCACTTTAGTTACCTTCATTAAAGCACGATTACTATAGATTACTGTTCCTCTATAAATTATTTCATTAAGATCTTTATATACTTCCTTGGACTCTCCATTTAATGAAGATTCATCGACACTAACATTACCTTCAACAATTATCCCATCTGCTGGCACTTTATCACCAGCTTCTAAAATAACAATATCATTCACAACTACATCATCAATACTTATCTCACTTATTTTATTGTTTCTTTTAACCCGACACTTTATTTTTGATGCTTCCAATTGCAATTTATCAAAAGCCTTCTCACTTCCATATTCTGAAACACTAGATATAAAAGATGCTAAAAAAATGGCTATCACAATCCCAACCGTTTCATACCAATCAAAGTCTTTAATCAGAAAAACAACTTTAATGCCTAAGGCAATTAATAAAATACGGATAATGGGGTCACCTAAGGATTCAATTAATAACCCAATAAAACTATTTTTATGCCTCTTTGTTATTTCATTTGAACCATGTTTTTTTTTACTTTCAACTACTTCCTTATCATTTAAACCTAGCATATTCCCCTCCTAAAAAAATATATTAAGTTTAAATGTAATTAGACTTATAAATAATCGACAAAAAAAGAGGTTATCGCATACCTCTTTCATCTCCAAATAAACTATCTTCCATATATTCCGAAAATTCCATATCAGCTCGTTTAACAAGATTCTCATATCCCATTTTGCCTAATGTTGTTCTAATATCATCTAAGACGTTAGTTCCACTAGTAAAATTTCGCTCATAATGAAAGCGAAAATAATCGAGTGCTTCCTCGGGTGGATTTTGATCAGTAAACATATCGTAATATACTTCGATGTCTTTCGCGCTAGTTACAAATTTAGTTATTGATTCCATTTTTATTACCTACCTTATTTTCAATTATATCATAAAAAAAATAATAATTCTAAAAATGATTTTCCTTTATTTACTATCAATCTAAAATATGATACAATTTCATATAGAATGGAATGATAAAATGGAAAGTAAAATTGTAAAAATGGCCAATACCGAAAATAAGATCAAAATTATTCGTTATTTTTCATTAAAAGACAATGACAAAGTTAGATATATTTGTTTTATTAATCATCTTGGTAGAAAACTAGATCTTGAAAGTATTAATATTGGAGAAGTATCAACTGTCAGTGATAAATTAATTATCTTTAGAATTAAAAATCAAATGCAAGTTGAAAAAATAAAAGATATTTTGGAAAAATTATTTACTGAAGGTACAAGTGATGATTTCATCACTTATGAGGTTGATAATATTGATAAAGTAGATGTTGTTTCATATCAAGTATTAGATAAAAAAACTTATCACTTTAATAATTTCTTTAATGTTAAGAGCCTTGAAGAAAAACAAGCTGAAGAAATAACTCTTTCACTGGATTTAAATATCCTTAAATCTAAAAAAAAAGAGGCATCAGCTTCATCTAATATAGAACAAGAACCTAAAAAAGAAGGAAATCATTTTGTAACCATTATTATTTTAATCTTAGTCTTAGCAGCAGTTGCTTATGGAGTTTATTATTACAAAGATTCCCTTTTTAAAAAGGACGATGATAAGACTGAACAAACAATTAAAACAAGTGACCAAATATTAGCTTGTGCAATGATTTATAATAAAACTGATTTCAAAGCTATTAAAAATGAAGAAATAGTTTTAACCTTCTCTGAGGATAAGAAACATTTAAATAAAAATGTCATCACCGAAAAGATTAAGTTTTATACCGAACTTGAATATAATGAACATAAAGACTTACTTGCGTCTAACCCAACTGATACCGTAATTAAAACCGATGATGAAAATCTAATTTTGACACTTACTAGAACAGCAAGTGAAAATACTTTCAATCATATAATATTAGACGAGGAAAGCAATCTTTATGATTATCTTAATGATTATTATTTAAAACTTGGTTACTCATGTAATGGTAATGTCAAAGAAGTTAAAGATGGTACCGGAGTTGATAGTAAAACCGATATCAAACAATCACTATTTATCTATAATAATGGTTGGAGAATAATTATTGAACCTTCAGCAATTACCCCAAATAGTAAAAAGATTAACTTTAAATTTAATGTTCGTAATTTAAATGACTCTCAAAGAAATATGAAAGCTATAATTACCATTTATGATAGTTTCCATCAATTACTTAAAACATTTGAAGTTAACCGCAATAATATTATTGGTAATTCCTTAACTACGATGGAGTTTGAAATGGATAACTTAAACAATGAATTTTTACCATTTGATATTGGTTTAGTTGGATATTATAGTTTAAGTTTTGAAGCAGAATAAATTATAAAAAAGAGTATTGAGATTAATCTCAGTACTCTTTTTAAATCAAACCCAATAATTGAACAATATTATTAACTAAAAAACAAAGGGTAATTCCAGTAATAGTTGGAACAAGAAATGATACTACAGCCCATTTAATACTTTGAGTTTCTTTTTTTATAGTTAAACAAGTTGTTGAACATGGCCAATGGGCTAATGAAAATAACATAACACATAAAGCCGTTAACCAAGTCCAACCATTATTAATTAAAATTTCTCTTAAATCAAGTAAACTATTAAAATCACCAATACTACCCATTTTAATATATCCCATGATCATTATTGGAATAACTATCTCATTAGCTGGAAATCCTAAAATAAATGCCGCCAAAATCATTCCATCTAAACCAATTAACTTAGCAGCAGGATCTAAGAAATTCGCAAAAGAAGTTAACAAACTTATATTATTTAGATGAATATTGGATAATAACCAAATGATTAAACCAGCTGGTGCAGCAATAACTAAAGCCCTACCCAATACAACAAGAGTACGATCAAAAATTGAACGAATAATAACTTTTATTATTTGTGGCTTTCGGTAAGGAGGTAACTCTAAGACAAAAGAAGACGATGTACCTTTTAAAATTGTAAGTGATAATAACTTAGAAACAAGAAAAGTCAATAAAACACTAAAGATAATAATTCCCGTTAACATTAATAGACTACCAAAACCAGAACCCACAAAAAAGATTGAAATCAAAGCAATAATAGTTGGAAATTTACCATTACAAGGTATAAAACTATTAGTAATTATAGCTATTAATCGTTCTCGTGGTGAATCAATAATTTTACTTCCTACAACAGCAACAGCATTACAACCAAAACCCATACACATAGTTAGTGCTTGTTTCCCACAAGTTTTACATCTTTGAAAGCAACGATCAAGATTAAAAGCAATTCTAGGTAAATAACCCACATCCTCTAATAAAGTAAACAGCGGGAAAAAAATAGCCATTGGCGGCAACATCACTGATATTACCGATGTCACAACTCGATAAACACCTAATACTAAAACACCATATAACCAATCAGGAGCATTAAAATAGTTAAAAAACATTGTAAGATAACCCTCTAAGAATTCAAATAGACGAAACAATAACATCGAGGGATAATTAGCTCCTCTAATAGTAATCCAAAAAATAATTAAGACTAGTATAATCATAACAGGTATACCAGTTAATCGACTCGTCAAGATTTTATCGATAACTCGGTCTTTATAATGATAGTCCTTCTTTTCATAAGTAATTACCTTATTACTAATCCTTTCAGCTTCCATAAAATTTAACTCTACTTTATCTTCTGAAAAATCGATCTTATTAATATCCACACTATCTTTATTATTATATATATCTTCAATAACTTCCTTTAATTCTCCTAAACCAGTTTTACTTCTAGCGCTAGTTCCAACTACCCTAACATTTAATTCTTTAGATAGCTTATCTAAATCAATTATTATTTTTTTCTTTTTAGCTTCATCCATCAAATTAACACACACCACTAGATTATCTGTAACTTCCTTTATTTGTAAAACTAAGTTCAGATTACGCTCTAAACATACCGCATCACAAACAATGACGATAACATCATAATCACCACTATAAACGAAGTCACGCACTACCTCTTCTTCAAAAGAAGTAGGAATTAAAGAATATGTTCCTGGCAAATCATAAATTTGATATTTATAATTATTATATTGGTATTCACCAACAGTACTATTCACCGTTTTCCCTGTCCAATTACCAGTATGCTGTTTCATACCAGTTAAAGCATTAAAAACTGTACTCTTTCCAACATTAGGATTACCAATTAAAACAATCTTACGCATCTATATAGCCTCACAAATAACTTTACTACTATCTTCATTTCTAATAGCTATCAAAGTACCTCTAATATAATAAGCAATGGGATCACCACTAGGACTCCTAAGCGCACTTTCAACAATTACACCTTCTGTAAGACCCATATCAATTAATCGTTGCCTAGTTTTACCATCAACCTTAATTTTCTCAATTCTTCCTTTCGATCCTAATTTCAAATCATTAAGTGTCATAAACATCCTCCTATGCTATAACTAATATATGATATTTATGACAAAAGGCCATAAAAAAAGATAAACTATTATTTATCTTTCTTAACATCTTTCACAATATTATAAATACATGAATAACTACGACGCCCATAGAACTTACAAAACCTTCTAATACTCGCATTTGATTTACTATATAATTTAATAATATAATCTTTTTCTTCTTTACTAATCGTATTCGATGGTTGACGATTTTTATTACCATGTTCTAGTGAAATCGTCCCATTCATAACTTCCTTTTTTAACTTCGATACATACTTAGGATGATATCCTGTTATTTCAGCAATTTCTAAATATGTCAAATATGACTCATTATTTAATTTTTTTTGGATTAAATCAACAGCCAATTCTTTTTTCGTATCCATAATACCACCCAACAAAATTATACCATAAAAGTAATAATTTCACAAGTTAATCATTTTTTATCATAATTGTTATTTTAATCAAGAAAATGTCAAGACATCACAAATAATTAATAATAATTTAAAAAATATGATATAATTAATTTAGGGTGATTAGATGAAAAAGAAAATAATTATAATATCAGTCTTTACATTATTATGCGGTGGAATCATTTTTTATATTGCCAACAAAGAAGACGATAAACTTAAAAAAATACTGGATAAAAATACTTTACCATCAGGTCAAGTCATCGACACAACTGATGAGAAATCAAATGAAGATGTTTTTGACAAAACTTATAATTTAACTTTAGAGATGGCTTCAAAAATAATGATCGGAACAGACTGGTTAAATAATAGTCAAAAATGCCTTAACGATGAAAAAAAAGTAATTGATGGTAAAACTTACATAAAAAGTTGTGACGAAAATTATAACACATATGAAAAAGTAACAACTTATTTAAATACGATATTCACACCAAACTTTACAAAAACCTTCTTAGAAGAAAATAATTATAAAGACATTGATGGCGAACTATATTATCTACCTACAAACAAAACAACCAATGCTGCTTATAAAAATTATGACTCTTATCAAGTTATTTTAGATAGTGATAACTACATAACTTATTATGTAAAGAGTGCATATAACGATACAGATTGTAAAACTGACTGTAAAGATATCTACAAAGAACACTATTTTTCAGTCGAAAAGATTGACAATCACTGGTATGCATCAGAATTTGAAATGCCTTATTAATAACTAATTAAACAAAAAAAGTAATATATTCCAAAAATATACTACTTTTTTTATTTGTCTATAAGTTGTAAAAAAATATTTAATTAATTAAATTTAACTGTTATTGATGCTAGTTGTCCTGCCTCAATTTTTTGTTTCTTTAATTCTTTTCTCTCTAACCAACCATATTCAATAAACTCCCATAATGCAAACCACATAATAACTGCCATTACTTCAAAAAGCATAGAGATTTTACTAAAAGATGATAAGAAAATTGTAATTACAATAGTAATTAAACCAAAACAAAGTAATGTAAAAGCTTTTCTCATATTATTTTTCAAATCGATTACTTTATCACCTAATTTTAAACCATAATAATCTTTAATAATTTTTCTAATCATTTCCTGTTCTTCTTCAGTAAATGAAAAACCATAAATATCTAAAACAATTGGATAATAAACTGGTATGTAATAAGCATTCTCTTCAACATATGCCGCAAATTCACTATTTATCCATTCATAATCTTTAATCGAATAATCAGAAATAATCTCATCTAATGAATCAATCTTTACCGATATATAAGCTTTCCCATCTTCTACAAAAAAGTCCTTAACATATTTTGCAAAATCAAAATCAAACTTTTGAAATTTTTTAATACTTCTTTTTCTCCTTAATTGTTTTTTAATACTAATCCTCATTCTTTCATCTCCCATACCTGTTTATTCATTTATAAGTCTGATTGTTTTTTGTTCAAAACTGCATTAATACTATATATAATATCATTTAATTAAAATTACAGCAAATCATTGTATCTAGTAATCAAAAAAGAAGATTATCATAATAAACCTTCTTTTAACACATGAAATATACTTTTTATTAAATTATAATGTTTTCATCTTTTAATATTTTAATCGCACTATTATATTTTAATCGCTCAGTTAACTCGTATAGAGTATAATCAGATTCATATTTAGCAGTTTTTTCCACTAAATCGATATGCAATAAAATTCTATTATATATTTCTTTTCCCGTTAGTTTTTTAATAATATTCTTATCTTTTATAATATATGTTGACAAATAAATCCCCCTCCTTGATTTATTACTATATTATATTTCTTTAACAATATCAATAAATACTAATCGACATAAACCGACAAAAATTGCGTTATCTTTTTTTAGCCTTTTCAATTCTTATAACACGATCATTTAATTTTTTATTATAAACTTTACTGATTACTTCGTCAACGACATTATTATTAACATCCATAAAAGTAAACTTTGTCAGTATTTCTATATTATTAAAATTATCTTTATCAACTTTCGTTTCAGCTTTTAAAAAGTCTAGTAGTGTTCCTCTTTTTAAATTATCCATTTTCCCAATCGTTAAAAAAACTCTTGTTGAATTAGCACTAATACGAGCTTTTTGTTCAACGTCTTTTAAATCCTTCTTAAAGTCAGATCCTAGTTCTTTACTAAAAATATGTTTTAATAATCCAGCTGAAAACTTGATTAATTCATCTTTATTCATATCACGAACATATTTTATATATGGTTCATGATCATTGTTTTCTACCGTTTTTTGGATATTAGTTAAGATATTTTGATATTTAGTCTCATGAATGATATCACTATCAGGTAATTCAATTAGTTCAATTGTACAATTAGCTGCCTTTTCAATTTCATTTAAAAATTTAACTTCCCTAGGACTAATTAAAGTAATTGCTTCTCCTTGTTGTTTAACCCTACCCGTACGTCCAATACGATGAATATATGATTCAATATCTTGTGGTAGATTATAGTTAATAACACATTCAATATTATCAATATGAATACCACGAGCCGCCACATCTGTCGCAATTAAATAATTAAAAGCACCTTCTTTAAAACGATCAAGTGTTTTAATCCTCATACTTTGAGCAATATCACCATGCATCGCTTCAACACTGTAATTACGTTTAGATAGTTCGACAACTAATTTATCAACTTCTCTTTTTGTTTGACAAAAAATAAGGCATCTCTCAGAAGCTTTTAAATCTAAAACGCGGCATAATGCTTCTAATCTTGTTTTTTCTGTAACAATAGCATAATATTGCTTAACATTCACCGATGTCTTACTAATTGCTTCAATCTTAATATTACGATAATCTTTCTTCATATATTTTTCGGCTAATTTAATAATCGTACTAGGCATGGTCGCTGAAAACAATAATACTTGCTTATTTTGATTAGTTTTCTTAAAGATAAATTCAATATCTTCTAAAAACCCCATATTCAACATCTCATCAGCTTCATCTAAAATAAAAAACTCTAAATCCTGCATATTTAAAACTCGTCTTTCAATTAGATCCATAACTCTTCCTGGTGTCCCAACAACAATATCAACCCTTTTTTTTAGGGCTTTTATTTGTTCATTGATATTAGAACCACCATAAACCGCAATAATATCAAACTTACTTGAATCATTTAAATTACTAAATTCTTTACTAACTTGAAGTGCTAATTCCCTCGTTGGCGTTAATACAATTGCTTTTACAAAATTAGTCTTAACATTTATTTTAGAAAGTACACAAGCGGCAAATGCTAGTGTCTTACCTGTTCCTGTTTGGGCTTGACCAATCACATCATTCCCTTCCATAATTAAAGGGATAATTTCCTCTTGTATTTTACTAGGTGCATTGAAACCTAATTTATCAATTGCTTTTAATACCTTATCTGATAAACCAAGTTCACTAAAATTCTTATTATTCATTATAAACCTCTTCCTAAGCACTCATTATATTATATCTTAACCCAACTTACAAGCATTATTTATCTTAATTCAAATAAAAACAAATTTACCTTATCTGATTTCATTACATTTCTAATTTTAAGAGTTCATTCATCATTTCATAATGAATAATAAGATTTACTGCATTTACCTTCTTACGAAATTCCTTATCCCTTTTATTTTAACACCTTTTTGATTTTAGTGTGCATACTACACATAATCTAATTTGCCCTTATATTTCTTAAAAAAAGATGTTTTTTCAATTATTTACCTTTCATCTTAATAAAATTTGACAATTTATAAAATATATATATAATAATTAGACATAAAAAGGAGGAATACTATGCTAGGAACTTTAACTTACATCGCACCATTTATGGTAGCTAATGGCGCTACTGCTTATACAATATCAAAGATGAATGAAAAAAAGACAATTTCTAAATTTGATAATTTAAAAATAATTAAAGCTACCCCAATCACTACTAAACCAATTGTACCTGTTGAAATAAAGGATTTAGTAAAGAAGATTGAAGAAAATATTGATCATGATTATTTGAATAACTTATATACTAATTTAAGTAACGTTAAAATCAATAAAAAATTATCCCTATTATTCTTAGGAATCAAAGGTCAATATAGTAGTCTAAAGAATACTTTAAATTATTCCTTAAATAGTTCATTAGAACATGAACTACTTCATTTAGCTAGTTCTCATTATGATAAAGAAAATGATTTATGCCAAAGTGGATTTGTTAATTACGATAAGGGTTTTACCTTATGTAAAGCACTAAATGAAGGATATACTGATCTTATGGCTCGTAGAATCTTCAATAAAAAGACAACTTTCTACGATGGCGAAGTCCGTTTAGCTGAATTCTTTGAATTACTATTTGATAAAGATGAATTACAAAAATATTACTTCAACAATGATTTAGTAAGTTTTATAAATAAATTAAGTACTTTTATAGGACGAGAAGAAGCTATTAAAATACTTATTAAGTTTGATTTAGGGTTTGATTTAAAGAAACTAAGTAACCCAGCTTATAAAGTAATCTATACTGATTTAGAATTAAAACTATCAGAAATATTTATGAATAGTAACAAACCTATTTCTAAACAATTTGATCATCTTGATCTATTAGATAAATCACCAATTACTAAAACGATGAAAAAGATAAAAAAACGTTAATTATAACGTTTTTTTATTCTTAATAATCAATAAAGCACCAATAATTATAAACACGATACTTATTATTTGATTTAAAGATAGTATTTTATCAACATGACTTATTCTTAAAAAATCTAAACTAAACTTTGCTAATCCACATAATATAAAACTTATACCTAAAGTTTGCCAATTAAATCTATTTTTTATTGTTCGATTAAACATATAAATAAAGATTAAAGTAAAAACCAACGTTTCTACTATTTGAATAGGGAATAAAGAAACTCCAGCAGGTGCAACTAGTGAGTGGTTATAAACAACACTTCCAAATCCACTATATTCTATTCCATGACAGCATCCAACAAGAAAACACCCTATTTTCCCAATCGCATACATTATCGGTATAGATGGCATGAAAGTAAAAAACATATCTTTAAATGATTTTTTATACTTTATTCCAAAAATAATTAAACACATTATCGCTCCTATAACCCCTCCATAAGCTGAAAGACCTAAACGATAAAAATTAAATTCCCCATATTCCTTATAATGCTGGATATAAGTTAATAATTTAGCACCAATGATAATCCCCATATTTTCATATATTAAAGCGCCTATAATTTCATTTTTTTTGAAATTATATTTTTTATAAATTAATAATACAACTATGATATTAACTATTAATGACAATAATATCATAATTGAATAAAGCGGAATATTTGTATCAAACATAACAATCAACCTCCACTAAGCACAACTGGTACAAGTCGCAATTATAGCTCCACCTCCACCAACACACATTGCTACTATAAGTATTATATATAATGTGAATAAAACATTTATGATTATATATAACCAAAAAATTAGTTTTATTACTTTACTTTCTGGAAACTCAATTAAAGCATTGATCATTGTCATTAAAGCAGCAATAAATGGGATAATGTTTTCGATAATCAGACCTACTCCAATGCTTATAAAAAATATAGCAAGATGAATACGGACCCCTTTTTTATTATCATTTGAATTTGTTGAAACATTAATTGGTGCATTACATTGTGGACAAACTTTACTGTTTGCCTCTAACTTCTGACCACATTGGCATGTCACAACAACTGTTGAAGCAACAGCTTGCTCAGGTTTAATTTCACCATTATTATCTTTTTTATTTTGTTCTTTTAAATATTGCTGATAATTAGAATTTTCCGCAAGACTACAAGACGGACAATAATTTAAGTTTTTTGGAATTTGCTTTCCACACTTCTCACAATTCATACTTATACCTCATCTTATATTAATTACTTTTACTATATCATATCTTATATCATATTGCACTACATAAGTTATTAAATCTTTATCCCATGTACCTTTTTAATATAAATTTGATAATCTGTTACTTCATAACAACAGCATATCACTTTGGTTTTTTAATTTCATTATTTTATTTTCGATATTCTTCGGCTGAATTAATTGAGTTAGTGTAACATTTACCTAATGTCTATCTTTCATTATGATTTTCGTCCTTATTAAAAAACAGGGTTTTGGTTGTCCTTCAACATCATAACCTTCTTTTTTAATTTTTCATACAACTTTAAAACAGCTAAATAAGTATGACTTTTTTGTAAATAAACTATAATACCGATTTTCATTTTTATCGCCTTATATAATTATATATTCATATTTATTTTACGAATAACAAAATCAAATAGTTCTTTATAAAGAGTTTTCTTATTCATCACATTATCTCAATTTAATTATACATTATTCAAGGAAAAAATAAACATTTTAACAAGATTTGACTAGTACTATATAAATAAAAAACCATCCAACTATAATTGGATGGGAACTACACTATTAAATATTATTTTCTTTGATGAAAAAATTAATTAATTTAATCTGATAGCATAAATGTTATAAGGATCTATTTCATTACCTAAGTTTATAACAGGTCTGAAAATATACAATTCCTTATATTCTTTTATAGTTTCTTTATCAAGCCAAAATTTTTCCCCTTCAATATCTTTATAATGCTTTTTAGCTTCTTGGTCACTATCATTTCTAGTTGCTTCTAGATCTTTTTCATGTATCGTAGCTTCTAAATTTTCTTCATGTATTGTTGCTTCTAGATCTTCTTCATGTATTACAGGATTTTTTATATCATCTGCTAATGTATAAATAAAATCATCAAACAGAACATCATCATTAATACCAGTTCTGATAGTAACAATTTTTGAAACTGTTTCAAACACATTGCCTGTACCACTTAATGTGAAAGTATATATTCCTGGAGCAAGAATTAAATCTTGATTAAGAGGCATTACTTCACCATTTACTGTTAAAGTAAGTGTTCCTTCATATGATACAAACTTTTTATTTCTAACTTCACTAGATTTTACTAGTTCATACTCTCCATATTCAGTTTTTACTAATTTGAAATCACCATACTTAGTATCTACTAGTTTATAGTCACCATATTCGGTTTTAACATAAACGTAGTCACCATATTCGGTTTTTACTAAATCATAGTCATGTTCAACCTTATCATATAATTCATAAGAACCTTTTTCTGTTCTATCTAATTCATAATCAAAATATTTAGTTTTACTTTCATCCATTCTCCACTCAACAAATTCATATGCACCTTCATTATCATACCAATTTAATGATTCGATATGGGTATAAAGATATACAGTGCTTTTATAATCTTTAGGTAAACTTATAACTGCTGTATTTTTATAGTGTTTAGGAGCATTACCTGGAAAATCCTTTGGATTATTAACAACATATGCACCTACACTTGCTGATACTAAATCATCATCAAAGGAGATAATTAATTTATTACCATATATACGTACGTTATACTTATAATCAATTGGTCTATTATACTTATCTGGTGTTTTTTTGCCATTGTTTTTACTTGAATCAGCAATAGTAAACCATATACCTTCTTCACTTTCAGCATCATTGACATCAATTTCTACATAAGTGTGACCATTTTTAAACACTCCACCATTAATAGCCTCTGCTTTATTAGTATCATTATTATAAGTTAATCTAGTTACTAAAGTATTATCTATAGAATTTACCTTTTTACTAAATACAGGAACTGCATATTGTTGAGCATATCGATGATAATATTCAATTACATCTCTAAAATAATATTCATCTACTTTTCGTTCATAGAACTCATCTACAGTCCTTTGATAGTAATCAACTACAGTTCTTTCATAAAACTTGTCTACTGTTCTTTCATAAAACTTGTCTACTGTTCTTTCATAATATTTATGAGGAATTACCTCATAATAAAACGGATTCAGATACGCTAATGCTCTGATTTTTCCCATGGTTGCTTCATGTCTTCCTGAGTGACTTAAATTGAAATTACCACTTTTATTAGCATAACTAATTCCATCTAGTAACTTCCATGATGAAGGGGTAATAACTGCATAATGTTGTCCAAATGATTTAGGGTCTGGAGTAATAGTATAACTTTTCTCTACTCCATCTTCAGTTCTAAATGTAACTATTGCATATTCACTCTGTTTACCAGAATCAATAAAATGCCAGAATGAGAAATCGGCAGTTGGATCACTAAGATTTAAATTAGTAATATTTAGTGGGTTATTTAAATAAAAGGTATCCATACTAGTAAAATTACTACCTGCATATACATTCTTATGGGAATCATTTAATTTGTTTTCAACCGAGTAAGCATTAATAACCATTGGTTGCATTAATATGCCTATTACAAAAAGAAATAATAATAAACGCTTTTTCAAATATCAACACCTCCCTTATTAATTTGTAAAAAGCTTAAAAATTCTAGATGAAAATATTTAATAGTACCTAAATTATATCACCTTCCTTTACTCTGTCAACATTTTTCTTATCTTTGTCGAACGATTGTTTTTTCTGTCAATAAAACCTCACCAATCCTTTCAGATTAATGAGGTTATTATTTATCTGCTCTTATGAGCAGTATTTTCTTAATGGGGCGAATAGTGGGGATCGAACCCACGCATAACGGAACCACAATCCGCCGTGTTAACCACTTCACCATACCCGCCATTGATGTATATTATTATATCAAGTCTTTTTAATTTTGACAAGTCTTTTTTAATTATTTAATAAGGCTAATACCTATACACAAAAATACTAATTCCATAAAATAGGTTGAGGAGGTAATTATGAATAACTATAATATAGCAAATGATTATTATAATTATGCGAACAATAACTATAATATTCCCCATTATGATCCTGAACCTAATGAAAAGATGAAATTATATGACCCTTATAACGGTTTTATTAGAGGTAATATGTTCCCTGCTTTATACAACAGTTATAAGACATCTAAACCTTTTGAAATAGAACCTATTAATGAACAAGCAGAGTTATTGACCTATAT
>JAQUFI010000060.1 GCA_028684735.1 Bacilli bacterium
GATCTCGGGTATTATTTTTGATGTTGAAGATGTTGGTCCTGTTGAACTGGCTACGACTTCATTTGGTCAAGGAGTATCGGTTACCCACATTCAACAAATCACAGCTGTTAGTGCAGCTATTAATGGTGGTATTTTATATAAACCATATATCGTTAAAAGTTTAAATGAACCAGAAACCAATAGTGTCATTCAAGAAAATAAAAGAACGGTTGTTCGAAAAGTAATTAGTGATGAGACTAGTGAAATGGTAAGAGCCGCTTTAGAAAAAGTAGTAGCTTGGGGAACAGGGAGAAATGCTTATATTAGTGGTTACCGAGTTGGAGGGAAAACCGGTACTGCTCAAAAAGTGTCTAATGGAAGATATATGGTAGGGAATTATATTACTTCCTTTATTGGTTTTCTACCAGCTGATGATCCAGAAGTTATTGTCTATATCGCAGTTGATAATGCCAAAGGAGTAACCCAATATGGAGGAACCATTGCAGCTCCTATTGCGAGACAAGTTTTACTAGATTCAATTAGTGCTTTAGATATAAAAAAAAGACAAGATGGATTAGATAAAACATATAATTACTATGACCGCAAATACGCTGATGTTCCAAATGTTGTTGGTTTAAATGTTAGTGATGCAATGAAACAATTAAAAAGTTTTAAAGTAGAGTTTTCGGGGAGTGGTAATAGAGTTGTATATCAATCACCACTATTTAATACTAAAATATTTCAAGGCGAAATTGTCCGTTTATTTTTAACAGAATGAGGTGAAATATGTTAATTATGACAAAGTCTGTTTTAGCGATGATGATTGGCTTTATTATGTCGATTGTAACAGCCATTATCATTATTCCGATGTTAAAAAAATTAAAAGCTAGTCAAAGTATAAGTAAATATTTGATTGAAAGACATCAATCAAAATCTGGGACCCCAACAATGGGTGGTTTAATTTTTATCATACCGACAATTCTTACTGTTTTCATTTTATTTTATATGGATAAAATAAGTTTTAGTTATAACTTAATAATCGTTATTTTCACTTTTATTGGATATAGTTTAATTGGTTTTATCGATGATTATTTGATTATTAGGAGGCATCATAATAAAGGATTAACTGAAGGGGCTAAAATGTTGATGCAAATTATTATTGCAATTATCTTCTTTTATCTTTTTGTTAAAGGGGGACATGAATTATTACTTTGGATTCATACCTTAGGTATAAAATGGGAAATAGGTTGGTTATATGGACTATTAATTCTCTTTATTTTAGTAGCTAGTAGTAATGCAGTTAATATTACAGATGGATTAGATGGATTAGCCGGTGGTTTATCAGTTATTGCCATTTTCACTTTTGGTTTGATTAGTTGGAATACAGGTTGGTTAGAAGGATATCAAGATATTGCTTTATTTTGTTTTATCTTACTTGGTTCTTTACTAGGATTCCTTATCTTTAATGTCAAACCAGCTAAAGTATTTATGGGTGATACTGGTTCTTTAGCGCTAGGAGCATTGCTAGGAACCTTAGCTATCTTAACTCGTCATGAATTATTATTAGTTGTAATTGGGATTGTTTTTGTGGTGGAAACGATGACCTGTATTATTCAAATTATCTATTATAAATTAACCCACAAACGACTTTTCCCTATGACACCAATTCATCATACTTTTGAGAAAATGGGTTGGGAAGAAAGCGATATTGTTAAACTATTTTGGATTATTGGATTATTAGGTTCGATGTTAGCCATCACCTTTGGAGTTTGGATATGAATAAACAAATCATCCTGATTAGTGTTGTTATCATTAGTCTTTTTGGACTAATCATGATAACATCTTCTTCGTATATATGGGCTGAATATAAATTTGATGATCCATATAAATATTTTAAAAATCAATTATTGTTTTTAATCTTAGGAATTATCCTAATGATTATAATCAGTAAAATTAATTACCGAATTTATTATGAAAAGGCTAATCTTTTACTATTAATTGGCGTTATTCTTTTAATTTTAGTTTTAATACCAGGAATTGGAATGATTAGAAACGGTAGTCGTAGTTGGTTTGGGATAGGTAGTTTTGGAATTCAACCAAGTGAAGCTGCCAAATTAATTATTATCATCTTTACAGCTAAGTATTTAACCAACAATCAAGAAAAAACCAATATTCTTCCTATTTTAGGAGTCGCTACTTTAATATTTGGATTAATTATGCTTCAACCTGATTTTGGGACAGGAGTTATTTTAATGATGATTGTTATTGGGATGATTTTTATTAGTGGAGCTAATCTATCAATCTTTGTTAAAATGGGTATAATTGGATTAGTGGGAATTGTTATCTTAATTATTATGGCACCATACCGCTTAGAAAGAATCTTATCCTTCTTAAACCCTTGGCAAGATCCATTAGGTAGTGGATTTCAAATAATTCAATCTTTATATGCGATTGGACCAGGTGGTTTATTTGGCTTTGGATTTGGTAATTCAAGACAAAAGCATTTTTATCTACCAGAACCTCAAACTGACTTTATCTTCTCAATTATCAGTGAAGAATTTGGTTTTATGGGATGTTTATTAGTAGTTGGTTTATTTTTTTTAATTATTATTACTGGTTTTAGAATAGCCAGAAATTGTCATGATTTATTCGGGAAGTATCTAGCTTTTGGAATAACCTTCTGGATTGCTTTTCAAGCCATTCTTAATCTCATGGTAGTCATAGGATTAATACCAGTAACCGGAGTAACACTACCTTTTCTTAGTTATGGAGGAAGTAGTTTATTAATACTAATGATAAGCATGGGAATATTAATTAATATTAGTGGATATGAAAATAAAGAGTTATAACTCTTTATTTTTTCAGTTAATATAAGAAATATATAAATAAAAGTTTAAAAATCTTTAAAAGATTGAAAAAAACATTAAAAATTGATATATTTAATTAAGAAGTAGTTTAATAATAGTTATATAGAAATTATCAATCACTTTTATTTATACTTGATAAAGATTCAAGGGGGTGAAGTTGTGAGAATTTTAATTACTGGTGGATGTGGATTTATAGGTAGCAATTTAGTCGAAAAACTACATAATGAAACAGACGATGAAATTTTTATTATTGATAATTTATCTACTGGGAAAATGGAAAATATACAAGAGTATATCGATAGTTCAAGAGTGAAATTTATCAAGGATGATATCAGGGATTCAAGTATTATTAATAAAATAAGAAAACAAAAGTTTGATGTCATCTATAATTTTGCATGTCCGGCTTCTCCTAAATACTATTTAAAAAACTCTATTGAAACATGGGAATGCAGTGTCTTAGGTGTTCGAAATTTACTTGAGAGTATTAAGGGAACAAAAACAAAATTATTTCATTCATCTACATCAGAAGTATATGGTGATGCAACTATCCATCCTCAATCAGAAGATTATTGGGGGAATGTCAATCCTTATGGTGTTAGAGCTTGTTATGATGAAGGGAAACGTGCTGCTGAAGCATTGATTTTTAATTATATAGATAGCTATCAATTAGATGTTAGAATTGGAAGAATTTTTAATACATATGGTCCAAAAATGAATGAACAAGATGGAAGAATTATTTCAAATTTTGTAAATCAAGCCTTAAATAATAATGATATTACCGTGTATGGAACGGGGGAGCAGAGAAGAAGTTTTTGTTTTATAACAGATACTTTAGATGCAATTCTTTTAATGATGAATGGTAAGAAAATTACTTCTCCAATCAATGTTGGAACGACTTATGAATTATCTGTTTTAGAGGTGGCAGAAATAGTAAAAAGGGTTTTAAATTCTAATTCGCCAATTGTCTTTTGTGAGTCGATGCAAGATGACCCTCAAAAAAGACGACCAAATATTGAAAAAGCAGAAAAAATATTGAATTGGAAACCTAAAGTTACATTTGAAGAGGGATTATCAAAAACAATAGAGTATTATAAAAGCAGAATGATGTAATTGTGTATTAAAGGAGTTAGTATGAAAAAAATTGTAATCGTGGGAACTGGGTATGTAGGTTTAGTAACTGGTGTTTGTTTGGCAGAAATAGGTTATAACATTTGGTGTTTAGACATAGATAATGATAAAATTGACAAACTAAGTAATGGTGATTGTCCATTTTTCGAACCTGAACTAAAGGAATTACTTTATAAAAATAAAAATAAATTATTTTTTACCACTAATTATAAAGATGTCTTTGATAATGCTGAAATAGTCTTTATTTGTGTTGGGACTCCAGAAAAAGAAGATGGTTCAGCTAATTTAGAATATATTTATAGTGTTTGTGATAATTTATGTGAGTCTTTAAAAAATAATTGTACAGTTGTTATAAAGTCAACTGTTCCAATTGGTACAAATGATTTAGTTGAGGAATACTTTAGAAAGAATTTAGTTAATGATATTGAAATAAAGGTTGTTAGTAATCCTGAATTCTTATCTCAAGGATCAGCTATTAAAGATACCCTCAAAGCACCAAGAATAATTGTTGGTTCAGATTGTATGGAAACTAATGAAATGATGTATGAACTATATAAACCATTTACTAAAGAACCATATAATATTCCTTATTTATCAATGAGTAGAAGAAGTGCTGAAATGGTTAAATATGCATCAAATAACTTTTTAGCACTTAAAATATCTTTTATTAATGAAATAGCTAATTTTTGTGAAACTATAAATGCGGATATTGATGATGTAACTAATGGAATGAAATATGATGAAAGAATTGGTAAACATTTTTTAAGGGCTGGTATAGGCTATGGTGGAAGTTGTTTCCCTAAAGATACTAAAGCCTTACACTATATTTCTAAAATAAATAATGAAGAAATAATTACCGTTAGAAGTGCTATTGAAGTTAATAAAAATCAAAAAATTAAGTTATTTAAAAAAATAAAAGAAGATTATAAAAATCTTAAGGGATTGAAAGTAGCTGTTTTAGGATGTTCTTTTAAACCTAAAACAGAAGATTTAAGGGAAAGTCCAAGTATTGATAATATTAAATTGTTATTAGAAGAAGGATGCCGGGTTTCAGCTTATGATCCTTTTGTTTTAGCTCTTAATAATTTAAAACAAACATTCTCAAATCAAATTAATTATTATAATAATATCGATGAATGTATTAAAGATGTAGACCTTGCTTTAATTATTACGGAACATCATGAAATTGTCGAGTATGATTTAAATAAATATATTAAATATATGAGAAAACCAGTTATCTATGATGGTAGAAATTGTTATTCATTAGATATGGTTGATAAATATAAGATTAATTATACTTCGATAGGTAGAAGAAAAATTATTAAATTTTAATACTTGGTATGCTAATATCAAGTTTTTTTATGCTGGAATATATTTTAGATAGTTTGGATATAAAAGAAGGCATATAAAGATAATAGACTTAAATGTTTTTTTTTGATAAAATGAAAGAGGTGATAATATGATTTATACCTCAATCGATAATCTAAAAATAAAAAAATTAAAGAAGTTACAAACTAAAAAGTATCGGGATTTAGAAGAGGTTTTTTTAGTAGAAGGTGAGCACCTAATCCTTGAAGCCTATAAAACGGGTTATTTAAAAGAACTTATTTTAGAAGAAAATGAAGCCTCTGATTTAGATATCGATGTGATGTATGTTAATAGTAAAGTAATGAGACATTTAAGTGAATTAGAAAGTCCATCGAAGATGATAGGTGTATGTCATAAAAAAAGTAATAAAGGATATGGTAATCGCATTTTAATGATCGATGATATCCAAGATCCTGGTAATTTGGGTTCGATTATTAGAAGTGCCGTTGCTTTTAATGTTGATACGATTATTCTTAGTGATAAGACAGTTGATTTATATAATTCAAAAGTAATTAGAGCTAGCCAAGGAATGATGTTTTATGTTAATATCATAAGTCGTAATCTATTAACAGAAATACCTGAGTTAAAGAATCAAGGTTATGAAATAGTTGGTACACAAATGACTAATGGTATTGCCTTAAAAGAGTTTAACTTTAATGAGAAAAGTGTTATTATAATGGGTAACGAAGGCAATGGGGTTAAGAATGAAATACTTACTTTATGTGATAAGTATTTATATATTGAGATGAATGAGGCATGTGAGAGTTTAAATGTTGGGGTTGCAGCTAGTATCATCTTATATGAGATGGATAAGTAGGTGGATTATGGAATATATATATATTGGTGATGTTGTTAATACACATGGTTTAAAGGGCGAAATAAGAATTATTTCTAATTTTAAATATAAGGATTTAATTTTTAAAAAAGGTAATAGTTTATATATTGGGTATCAACAAGATAAGAAAGTTATTAATAGTTATCGTTTTCATAAAATATATGATATGGTTACTTTAGAAGGTATTAATAGTATTGAAGAAGTAATTATATATAAAGGTGATGAAGTCTATATTAATCGTGAAGATTTTGATTTTCCTGGTTTAATTGATGAAGATTTAATTGGATTAGATGTTTATAATGAAGATAAAAAAATAGGTGTTGTGGATGGGCTTTTAAAAAGTGAAGCTCATGATATCTTAGTTATTAATCATAACCAAAAGAAGAGTTATATTCCTTATGTCGATGAATTTATTATTAATATTGATTTAGAAAAGAGACGAATGGATATTAAAGTAATTGAGGGATTATTAAATGAAGATTGATATTTTAACCTTATTTCCAGGCATGTTTGAGGGATTGTTAAGTGAATCAATTATCAAAAGAGCTATCGACAAAGGTTTAGTAAAAATTCAAATTCATGATATTCGAAAATATTCGAAAGATCCTCATAAAAAAGTTGATGACTATGGCTTTGGTGGTGGTCAAGGGATGGTTTTAATGCCTGAACCTATCTTTGATGCAGTAGAAGATTTAAAAGAAGAAAATTCACTGGTGATTATGATGACTCCGCAAGGCAAAACTTTTGAGCAAAAAATTGCTTATGCCTTGACAAAAGAGAAACATCTCATTATAATATGTGGTCATTACGAGGGCTTCGATGAACGAATTAGAAGCATTGTTGATTTAGAACTTAGTATTGGTGATTATATCCTTACTGGAGGCGAAATTGCTAGTATGGTAATTACTGATAGTGTTGTTCGATTAATCGATGGTGTCATTGAAGAGGAATCCCATTTAAATGACTCATTTAATAATAATTTATTAGATTATCCGGTTTATACCAAACCTCAAGATTTTAGAGGAATGAAAGTACCTGAAGTATTATTATCGGGACATCATGAAAATATTCGAAAATGGCGTTATGAGCAACAACTAGAAAGAACTAAAGAACGCCGACCTGATTTATTAAAGAAGGGATGATTATATGTCAAAAAGCTATTTACTCGTCAAAGAAAAATTTAGTGTTGAAGCGTCATCGTTTAATAATGAAGATTTTGATGGTTTTAAATTTAAACCTTTAAACAAAGTAAAATATGAAGGTGTTATGGTTAATGAAATGATTTTGATAAAGCCATCTTTTATTGAAAAAGTGTTAAAGAAAAAAATTAAAAGAAAATTGGAAGTTTATTTACAATATATCATTAGTCTTATTGATGCTGAAGATGATAGTGATATATCTGATTTAAGAAGTGCTTTAAATGATTTAAATAGATATAAAGAAATTATTACTTACC
>JAQUFI010000003.1 GCA_028684735.1 Bacilli bacterium
TATTAACTGTTATTACGAATGATATAACTTTAATTGGTAATGTTTTTATGATGAGTTTGCGTATTCTCTTTCGCTTACCAATTATATTGCTTGGCAGTATTTTTATGGCTATCATGATTAGCCCTAAGTTATCATTAATCCTTGTTTTTCTTATTCCCATAATGTCTATTGTTGTTGGGATATTGATAAAAAGGGCTTTTCCGTATTTTAAAATAATGCAGGATAGTGTCGATGATGTTAACACAACTGTTAGAGAAAATCTTGGAGGAATTAGAGTAGTTAAAGCTTTTGTAAATGAAGAACATGAAATTCATAAGTTTGATCAAGTTAATCAAAAATTAATGGATATTACAATTAAAGGTTTTCGTATTATTTCATTTGTGATGCCAACATCGATGCTGTTTATTAATATGGCTACATTATTAGTGTTATGGTATGGAGGATTTGAAGTTGTTGGTGGAAGTTTATTAGTTGGTGACATCATTGCTTTTGTTCAATACTTAACCAATATTCTAACGACAGTAATGATTTCATCAATGGTTGTTACAATGTTATCTCGAAGTGAAGTTAGTGCTTTTAGAATTAATGAAATATTTGAATTAGAGAATGATTTAACTGATATTAAAAAGCCCATAAAGGTATCAGAGATAAAAGGCAAGATAGAATTTAAAAATGTTAGTTTTTCCTATCAAGAAGGTACTGGAGATATGGTTTTAAAAGATCTAAATTTTGTCGTCCAAGCCGGTGAAACAATTGGGATTGTTGGTTCAACTGGTAGTGGTAAGTCAACATTAGTTAATTTAATTCCGAGGTTTTATGATGTTGAGCATGGAGAGGTTTTAATTGATGATACCAATATTAAAAAATATCAAATTTCCTTTCTTCGAAAAAAGATAGGTATTGCCTTGCAACAAGCCTTTATTTTTTCTGATACCATTAAAAATAATATTAAATATGGTAATGATGATGCTACTGATGTAGAAGTGATAGAGGCTGCAAAAATAGCACAGGCTGATACTTTTATTAAAGAAAAGAAAAAGGATTATGATGAGGTATTAGAACAAAGAGGAACTAATCTATCTGGTGGCCAAAAACAAAGGATTGTTATTGCTAGAACAATTTTAACCAAACCCTCAATCATTATTTTTGATGATACTACTAGTTCAATTGATGTTACAACAGATCAAAAAATCAGAATTTCCATGAAAAAACATTTAAAAAATACGACAACATTTATTGTTTCTTCAAGAATTGCTTCAGTAATTGATGCTGATAAAATAATAGTCTTAGATGATGGGAAAATAGTTGGTTTTGATTCCCACTCTCAACTCTTAAAAAACAATTCAATATATAAGGATATTTACTATTCGCAAATGTCTAAAGGGGGGAATAAAAAATGAACAGAAGAAAAACGATTCATAATGACACTGATAAACCATTAAAACCCAAAGAAACGATGTTACGTTTATGGAGTTACTTAAAAAAAGATAAAATAAGAATCCTTTTTGTTACGTTTATGGTTTTATGTTCAACCCTAGCTGTAGTTATTGCTCCTTTACTTGTGGCTAAAGGAATCGATAATTATATTGCTAAAAAGAGTTTGGATGGACTATTAATCATTGTAATTATCTTAGCTATTTTATATATAATTCGTTCGGTCTTTACAAGGATATCTAATTTCACAATGGTAAAAGTAACTGAGAAAACATTATATAATCTTCGTAAGGATTTATTTAATCACTTGCAACAATTATCTCTTAGCTTTTTTGATCGAAATAAAAAAGGTGATTTAATGAGTCGTTTTACTAATGATATTAGTATTATTGATGAAGCCTTATCGGAGACTATTGTGAGTTTGATTAATAGTGTAATAACCTTAATTGGTGTTACGACCATTATATTTATTATTAATCCTATTTTAGCTTTCACAACGATTCTAACAATTCCTTTGTTTTTTGTTTTAGTTTTTAAAATTGGAAATAAGTCAGGTGAATTATTTGCTAAGCAACAAAAACAGTTAGGAGAATTAAACAGTTATACGGAAGAAATGATATCTGGTATGAAAGTTATTAAGAGTTATGTAAAAGAGGATAAAACAATTGAAGAATTTGACAAATATAATCGCGATTTAATTGATACTTCAATAAATGCTCAAATTGTTTCTAATTTAATTATGCCAACTAATATGGCAATAACTAATTTAAGTCATATCTTACTATTTCTTGTTGGAGCCATTATGACAGTTAAAGGTATGGCTACAGTAGGAAGCATTCTTGCGTTTTTAAACTATTCAAATATGTTTAGACGTCCAATTAATCAATTAGGTTTCTTATATGCTTCAATTCAAGGAGCGTTAGCTGGAGCTGAAAGAGTTTTTGAGGTAATGGATACAGAAATTGAAGTTAAGAATGTTGATAAACCTTTACCTTTTGATAATATAAAAGGCAATGTTGTTTTAGAAAATGTTAATTTTAGTTATATAAAAGGGAAACGGGTATTAAAAAATATTAGTATTAAAGTTAAAAAAGGTGAAAACATTGCTTTAGTTGGACCAACAGGCGCTGGCAAAACTACTATTATCAATTTATTAACTCGTTTTTATGATATCGATAGTGGAATGATTACGATTGATGGGATAGATATTAGTAATGTCCATCAAGATGATTTGAGAAGTAAAATAGGGATTGTTTTGCAAGATACCTATTTGTTTCGTGGAACTGTTAAAGAAAACATTAAATATGGAAAGATGGATGCAACTGATGAAGAAGTAACCCTTGCTGCTATGAAAGCAGAAGCACATTCTTTTATTCGTCGCTTACCAGAAGGATATGAATCGATAATCGATGAAGAGGGTAGTAATCTATCTCAAGGCGAACGTCAATTAATATCAATTGCTAGGGCTATATTAGCTGATCCTGAAATCCTCATCCTAGATGAAGCCACTAGTAGTGTCGATACTCGTACGGAACAAGCTATCAACCAAGGTATGAAAGAGTTATCTAAAGGAAGAACAACTTTTGTAATTGCCCATCGTCTTTCAACCATTCAAAAAGCTGATACCATTTTAGTAATTAATAATGGTGAAATAATTGAAAGTGGGAGCCATGAAGAACTATTAAAGAAGAAAGCCTTTTACTATAATTTGTATAATAATCAATTTAATATTTAAAATAACTTTTCTTTTTTAAAATTGTTTGTTATAATAAAGATAATAAGAATAGGGGTGATAGTTTGAAAAACAACATGCGAATTACTAGCGAAAAATTTATTTTCTTTGTGGGGGTTCTTATTGTGGCGTCTTTTATCTTTTCTTTGCCATCATTATATGATAAAGTTCGCGACATAAAATATAATGGATTGTTCCCAAAGAATCCAGAAGAAATAGAAAAAGAACCAGACGATACTCCAGAACCAATAGAAGAAGTATCAGTAACGACAACTTGTACTAGATCCGAAACCAATGAAGGTGGCAAAATATTATATAAAGTTGTCTTTTCGCATCCTAATGGTAAATTAAAGTCTGTTATCGAAACTACTGAATATACTATAGATGAAGGGAAGACTATGGAAAAATTAGAAACTGATAATATCTATTATTCAGAACTAAATGCTGATTTTAGAAATTATAGGGGATTCACCTTAACAAATAAATATAGTGAAGAGAAAACCACTATTAAATTAGAGTTAGATTTATCGTTATTAGATATTAAAGCTATGAATAAAGCTGCTTCATTTCAACCGTTGGAATTAAAATATAGTTTTAATCAAAAAGCAGAAGAAATAAAGCAAATATATACTAAAGACGGCTATGTATGTAATTAAGGAGGAGTAAAATGAGCCAAGAAAATAATGATGTAATTAATAACCAACCCGACAACCTTGATACACCGGTCAACAATACACCAGAACCATTGTCTATTTTTGAAAATCCTGATTTTGGTGGACAAGAAACGGTGGTTACACAACCAGAACCAATGATGGATGTGCCAGTGCAATCAGATCCGATGGCTGATATGCAAGCACAACCAGATCCAATGATGGGTATGCAAGCACAACCAGAACCAATGATGGATGTGCCAGTACAATCAGATCCGATGGCTGATATGCAAGCACAACCAGAACCTATGATGGGTATGCAAGCACAACCAGAACCAATGATGGATGTGCCAGTACAACCAAATCCAATGATGGATATGCCAGTGCAACCAGATCCAATGATGGATATGCAAGCACAACCAGAACCTATGATGGGTATGCAAGCACAACCAGAACCAATGATGGATGTGCCAGTACAATCAGATCCGATGGCTGATATGCAAGCACAACCAGAACCTATGATGGGTATGCAAGCACAACCAGATCCAATGGCTGTTATGCCAGTGCAACCAACTAGTGTGCCAGATATTCAACCATTAGTTAATGAAGGTTTACAACCAGAAATAATTAAACAAGCAGTCCCAACTAATAATCAAGAGGTTACAGCTTCTACAGGTAAATCCAATATTGATAAAAAAGGTAAAGGTGGATTAGCTTTTATCTTAGTAATATTTATTATTTTAATATTATTTACTGTTTTTTTACCAAAGATAGTTGAAATACTGGGATTTTAAAAATAATACCTAATTGGTATTATTTTTTTTGATAACTGATAATTCAATGATTAAATCCATCTGATCATCATTAGCTATTATATTCTTGTGAGTTTCATTACATTTATTACACTTATATATTATTTTATAAGTATCTTTAAATTTTTCAATCCCAATAGGGATTAATAATCCATGACAATTATTATTTCGATCCCCTGGGTTAATATCAACATGTTTTGAATATAAACAATGAGGGCAATGATCCCTAGCACTATATTTTAAAGGTTCAACAGATTCAGAACAGTTTTCACAAATAAATGCTTCATCTCGCATTGTAAACTTTTTCACATTATCACCTCATAAAATTATACCATATATAGTTAAATTGTGTTATAATATTGATGCTTGGATGTGATAGAATGCTGTATAAAGTTGAAATAGATGAATTTGAAGGACCGTTGGATTTATTACTTCATTTAATAAAACAATCGGATATAAGTATCTATGATATAAGTATTGAAACTATTACTAAACAATATCTTGATTATATTAATCAAATGGAAGAATTAAATCTAAATGTTGCTAGTGAATATTTAGTTATGGCTGCTGAATTAATTGAAATGAAATCAGCATTACTTCTTCCAAAACAAGAATTACAAGATGAAGACGAATACGAAGAAGATCCAAGAGAACAATTAATTAATCGATTATTAGAGTATCAAACTTATAAAAATGTGGCTTCTGTTTTTAAAAACTATGAAGATGAACGCAACTTATTATTGACAAAGGCTCCAAGCAATCTTGATGAATATATATCAGATGATAATCAAGAACAAGATGGCTTGCAAATTAATTTAGATGAATTGCTTGATGCAGTTATGCAATTTTTATCGAGGAAAGATGCAGAACGACCACTTACTACGAAAGTTACAACGAAAGAATTTTCAGTTGCTGTAAGAAGTGCTGAAATTAAAGAAATTGTCAAAAAACATAAAAAAATTGAATTTATGGAGTTATTTGATGTGTTTAATAAAGATTATATAATTATTACTTTCTTATCAATTTTAGAATTAACGAAAAGAAAAGAAGTACACATTAATCAAGATGATAACTTTAAAAAAATATATGTCATGGCTAAAGGATGTGAATAGAGTGAATTTGACTGGAGTATTAGAAGGACTACTTTTCCTAGTAGGCGATGAAGGACTAACTTATGAAAGAATCGAAGAAATATTAGAAATAGATGCTTCAGAAGTCGCTGTGATAGTAGAAGAATTAAAAGAAGTTTATAACCATGAAAAGAGGGGTATCCAAATTGAATTACTGGGTGATGCCTTAAAACTAGTTACTAAAAAAGAACATAAAGAATACTATGAGAATTTAGTTGAAATCGAAAAAAAAGGACCTTTAAGCCAAGCTGCTTTAGAAACCTTAGCAATTATTGCTTATAATGAACCAATTACCCGAAGTTATGTAGAAAATATAAGAGGTGTTGATAGCAGTCATATTATTCGAAAACTATTGCTTCGTAATCTGATTAAAGAAATAGGACGTTCAGAATTACCAGGGAGACCTATTTTATATGGAATAACTCCAACTTTCTTAGATTGTTTAGGTTTATCATCAATTGATCAATTACCTAAATTAGAACAACAAGAAATAATCGATAATGAAATTGATTTATATTCTTCTAAATATAGTGAATAAAAAATATAATTAACATAAAAATTGATATAGGTTATTACTTTATGTTATAATTATATTGCTTGCTCGTGTGATGAAATAGGTAGACGTGCTGGACTCAAAATCCAGTGGTGATAAAACACCGTGTCGGTTCGACTCCGACCACGAGCACCAATTGACAACAAATTAACTTTATTCAAAGTTAATCTTTTTTTTTATGATAATTTGTTGTATAATATGTTAAAGGATAGAAAAGGGTGATGACATGGTATTAAAAAAACCGTATGCATTTTTAATTAAACGTTTTAAATTATTGCATTTAATATTACTCTTTTTTATGTTATTCCTTACATATAAAACTAACAATATTATTAATTTTTTAACGGAGTACTTGGCATCAACCCAATTAATTACTAAACAAGATTTTGCTTCTGAACTATTTAATATATATATGTATATTGTTCCTTTTTTAATAATCATTTTTTCGATGATTATCTTGTCAGTTATGTATATAAAGAAAAAACCCCTTGTCTTTTATATTGCTAATATTGCAATTTATCTAGGGTTATTAATTATTTATAACTTTTCTCATTCAATTATAACAACTTTTCAATTTGAATTAGTAGATGCTCGAACTATTCGCTTGGTGAGGGATTTTCTCTTTCTAATTTTTGCTTTACAATGTTTTAGTATTGTTATTACATTTATTAGAGCGACAGGCTTTGATATTAAAAAATTTGATTTTGGGCATGATCTTCAAGAACTAGAAATAACGGTTGAAGATAATGAAGAATTTGAGTTTTCAGTTTCAGTAGATGCAAATAAATTAAAAAGAGGGGTTAGGAGAAATTTTCGTTTTTCCAAATATGTCTATCTTGAAAATAAATTTTTAATTAATATTATATCGTTAATTGCAATATCAATTATATGCTTTGTTGCCTATTTAAACTTAGGTGTTTATAACAAATTATATGATCAAGGTGTTACTTTTCCTACCAACAATTTTATTATTACCGTTAAGAATACTTATTTAACAAACCAAGATTATAAATTAAAGGAAATATCAGAAGATAAATACCTAGTTGTATTAGAGTTGGAAATCCGTTCCAAATTTTTTGGTAAAAATAAATTAGTAACAGCAAACGCTGAACTACTAATTGGCAATGAAATTTATTATCATAATAATAAATTTCGTTCGATGTTACTTGATTTAGGAGTCGTTTATCAAAATACTATTATTCCAACTGAATTCACAAAGGTTTTATTAGTTTATGAGATTCCTAAAGAGGCAATTAAAAAGCCAATGATCTTAAAATTTATTGATAAAGTTGATGGCAATTATGATAAATTAAGTCCTAAGTATATTAGTACTAAACTTAAACCGTTTAATTTTGATGAAAATCGTAAAATAGTAACAGCTAAATTAGGAGAAATAATTACTTTTAATAACGAAGTATTAAAAGAGTCAACCTTAAAAATAGACAGATTTGAAATAGCTAAGAAATTTAAAATCGATTATAATTTTTGTGTTAAAAAAGATGATTGTTTTGAATCGACTGAGTTTGTTCATCCTAAGTTAAATACTAATTATGATAAGGCCTTATTAAAAATAGTTGGTAATCTCACAATTGATGAAGATGCTAATGTAAGTGGATTATATGACTTATATAATTTAGTAGATTATTTTGGGACGATATCTTATGAATTTGGTGGTAAAATCAAAGTTCAAAAAATTGGACTTAATGAAATTAGGCCTCAAAAAGTAAAACAAACAAATACTTATTATGTCGAAATAGCTGAAGAAATAGGACGAGCACAAAACATTATCTTACAATTTAATATAAGAAACAGAACTTATAAATATGCTATAGATATGATGAAACAACAGTAAATATATTAATTAGAAGGGATAACGGAGGTGAATGATATCTGAATAAATATTTTAAGTACTTAATCTTTTTGGGATTGTTATTTATAAATCCATTAACGATTGAAGCTCAATGTGGCTATACTGAAAAAGTTAGATTACAAAAGATAGCAGGTAATGTTAGTTTTTCTTATGAGCATAATGACAGCAATATAAATATTAATAAAGAAGGAATAGAGTTTACGATTACAATTTCTAATATTCACCCAGATATCTATGTTAAAGATACATTGCATGGTGATACTTATACCTTTGAAAATAACTCTTCAATAGCAACAAAAACAGAATACCTAAGTGGTATAAATATCATTTATAAAATATATGGTAATACAGAGAATTGTAAGGGTGAGTTATTAATGAGTAGTTATGTTAATATACCTAGTTACAATATATATCATCATGATCCTATGTGTAAAGGAATTGAAACATATGAATTGTGTCAAAAATGGTCAAAGGTTAATTTAAACTATAATCAATTCACTAAAAGAATTGAGCAATATAGAGAAAGTTTAATGGAAAAACCAGAAATAGATGACGAAGGCGAAAAATCACTAATTGACAATTTAATTTATTTTTTTACTTCAAAGTATTACTTTATAATTATGATTAGTATTATCGTTGTGAGTTCACTATTGATGTATTATTTAAATAAGAAGAACAACTTTGATTTAAAATAGTATTATTTAAAAATACATTCGTTTTAACTGAATGTATTTTTTCTTGCCAATATTTTACATTAAGTCGATAAAGAAAACGAAAAAATATAGTAATTTTTAAAATAATCATGTATAATGGAGTTATATTAATGATAAGAATACATAATTAAGAGATTGTAAATCGTATTAACAAGTAATAATCTCTAGGTTGGCATCAAATTAAAATATTATTTTTAGAAAACGGATGTGATTTTATGAAAAAAACAATTATTCCCTTTTTAATTTTATTATGTGTAGCAATATTCCCTGGTAGTATCAATGCCACTGAAGGTAATATTGGCGGTGGTGGTGTATATACAGGGCAACCCTGTACAAGTGCATCTGGTGTTTGCTATACTGAGTTTCTTTCTGGTTTAAGAAGTTTAAGTTATGTTGATGGAATAAGGATTACCATCGTTGATCGATCAGGAAATAAAATCCCTGGCACTAAAAGCGTGGATTATGTGAATAACACCCAACAAAAGAATAAATTATTGACTCTTAACTTAAAATTTTATCCAACACAATTACATAAAAATGCTCGACTAAGCAGTAGTGAACAACCAATAGTTGGTAAATATCCTCATGAAATTAAAGATATCGCTATAAAAGATTATTTTGAAAAAGGTGCTAATAATATAGTTCTTAACTATTTTACAATTGATTTGCCTGCCTATGAACCAACAGGTAATACCCCAGGCGCGAGAACTTATTACGAAGCTACTGGTTATAATTATGATACCCACTATGCGGATGGTTCTATAAAAACCCATTTTATGTTAGTTGAACCACTTACTTATATGAGGGTAACTTTTATGAAATCGAACTCTGCGAATCATTATTTTGGAACAGTAACGGATATTGCTAAAATGATGGTTGCTGATAATATTACACTATATCAAGGTTTTTTTGCAACTGTAATGCCGTTAGCAATTTATACAAGAGATAATCCTATCGATGGTTCTCAATCGACTGCTGGTCTAATATCAATTCAAAGATGGGTTGATAATATGCAGTTAACAAATTATTCTGCTGAACTTGCAACGAGGAATGGTGTTGCTGCCGGGCATATCTGGTTACCATGGCTTCCTCCAAAAGAAGAAATATGTGATTTAAATAACCCAGAGCATTTTCCTACTTCAATACATGAGACTGATCGTAAGTGTTGTGAAACAGTTGCAAATGATTTAGATAAATATGATATATCTTTAGATGACTTATATTTTATGTATCCTGCTTGTGATATGCGTACTGAGGTGGTTGCAACACCAGCAGAACCAACTTGTATCTTTGATTTAGAAATTAATATTCCTAATAGTTGCGATGTTCGCAGTGAAGGAACGATTAAAGACATCGAAGATTGGGAATGTATTTTCAATAGTCGTCAATCTTCTGAAAATGATATTAAAACCCATTTCTTTTCTTGGGAAAATCAATACTGTTCTTATTATTGTAGAGAAGAAGTTAAATATATATATCCAGGTAGAAGTTTAGAAGTTTTAGCAGGAAATCATTTTACATTAGGTGACTTAGGACATTTCCCAAATCTAAGACCAATTCGTTTTATTGGGACAAGCGAATGCCGACCAACAAGCGATAATGGCGGTATTGACTGGCCAACTTTTGAAAAAGATTGGATAGCAGCTGATGCAAATGTTAAAACAACATGGGATGCTTATCAAATATCTTTAAAGAAAGATGATGCAGCTAATCGTGCTACTAGAGAGAGAAGACAAGAATGTGGTTGTGTATATAGTACCTCACATAATGATTGTTGTACGAGAGAAACTAGGGTATATCACTCAAGAACTTGTTACCGAAGGTGTAATTGTTCGACAAATGCTGAGGGAGTCAGAACTTGTGACAGCTGTCCATACGATTGTTCTTATTATACTTATCCTTGTGTTACTGTGAATAATACTTATCATTACAAATATTTCCCAGCAACTGTATATTATGATGATGGAACCGGTAGTAGAAATGTAACGCCTGCTTCATATTGTAGTCGTCCAGATTATGGGACATCAACTAATCGTACTAGATATTATGATGCTTTAAATCATAGAACTGATTTAGAAAACGCTATCACTGAATGTAATGATTGGAAAAGAGATTATACTGAGTTTCAACCAGATGTTTATTTCAAATATGCAGAAGAATATTATGGTGGAGAAACTTATAAATTAGTTGGAGATGTTACTACTGATGAACAAACTGATTATTATATTAATAATGTTAGTCTTGCTAGTGTTGATAGATATAAACGAACTAAAACAACTTATCGAAATATATGTAATACTACTGGTGTGACTTGTCGAAAAGGAGCTAGTGTATCTGGAAGTAGATATGTTTATCCTACTAATGACTGGTTAGCACAAATTACAACCAAAGAGTATGATTATGGTTTACCAAATGGTGTATATCAGTATGTTGCAAAACCATCTGGAGAGTCATTCGATTATAATCCTGGAGGAAATTATTATGATTTAGGATATAGTAATTTACCAGTTCATTATTCTAGAGTGCAAGGTTGGTATGATTATGAGTTAGATTATACTTCTTTCGGACATAATCATAAGTTTGATAAATATATTTTTGGTAACAGTAAAATTGGCGTTGGTTATGGTTCTAATAGTGAACTTTACCAATTTATCCAAGATAATAGTTTAATGCAATATATATCTCAATGTGCTAGCCCAGCTGCTAATTGTAGTACATTGAATTCAAGATTTTATACTTTATTGAGAAATGGTGGCCAATTAAATAACTTCTTAGATTCTAGTTGTGCTAAAAATAGTTTTTGTCGAGTTGAAGGTTCTAGAATTGCTTGTGGTATTAATAACACATTTAGTTATCGCGGTTATTTAAATGCAGGAACAAGACTATATGTCACTTCAACTAGATATTGGACTTTTAGTGTTAGAGTAGAAGTTTGGAATGATGGTCGTAGATGGTGGATTAAACACCCAGGTACTAATGTTTGGGATTATTTATCAAGAACTACTTCATATGATCGATATTATCGTAGTGGTGATAATTATGAAAAATATTTTTGCACCAGTAGTGGTGGGTGTACATACCAAGATAGCTTCTATGCACCGACAGGAAGTAATCTTGATGGAAAAGTAAGTCCTTCTAATTTTGATGGTCCTAATGTTTATGCAAAATTACAAAGTTGTTTAACAGGAAGTGATAGCAATACTGCACCAACTGATGCTTTCACTGGAAATACTCGTTTTGCTTGTGAATATTATGTGTTAAATGAAATTGTTTGTCCACCTGGTGAGAGATGTGAATATGTAGGCTTAAGCCCAATCTTTAGACCGATTGATCTTTCAAATCCATTTCCTGGATTATCAGGATATGGTCGAAAACCCGGAAAGAATTGGGATAGGAGTTCTATAATAGATACATACATTACTAATAACCGTGGAGTTGAAACAGAACGAGTTTATACAGATCTTGATCCGTTATATCGTATTACATTAACACCAGCAGTTATTAAAGAAATAAGAAGATATAATGATGTAAAAACTACTTATGAAGATGGCTATGCTGATTTCGGAATGCAATGTATTCTAGATGGGTAAAAATGTTTAAGTGCCTTTCTTAGAACCAGTGAGTTTTCTCGAATAATTGATGGCTGTGGTATAATGGGTAAAAATTACGGTCGCTGTTTAGATGAGGAAGGGTGGTAGTATATGAAAGAGTCTTTTTGGGCAGTATTAGTAGTAAGTATTGGAATAATTGCAATTCTCTTTGTCTATTTATTTCAAACTATTACTAACACAGATGAACATAATATGGTTTTATTAAGAGAAACGACTGAAGGAGCTATGTACGATGCTTTTGATTTAGCTGCTTATCGACGTAGTGGGGTCATCAGAATTGATCGCGAAAAATTTGTGGAGAATTTTATTCGTCGATTCGCTGAAAATGCAAGTTTAGCTCGTACTTATGTTATTGAAATATATGATGTTAATGAAATGCCACCCAAAGTAAGTTTAAAGGTTTCAAGTTCAGAGGAAGGAAATGTTGTCAACCAAGTTATGAACTTTGATATTGTTAATCGTATTAATGCAATATTGGAAGCTCCACATTCATATTAATTACAAAAAAGAAAGAAAGGGATGAAAAGGAATGAATAATATATTAAATTCATTAAAAAGATTTATTAAAAACAAAAACACCATAACTATCATTGGTGTTTTCGTAATTCTTGGTATCTTATACTGGGGTTACGATTCACAAATTAAGGCTGCTGTTAATCCAGTTCAAGTACCGGTAGCTGCAATTTCAATTCAACCTAGAATTGAAATTAAGGACCATATGTTAAAATTAATTGAAATGCCTGCAGTAGCTGTACCAGAAAATGTTGTTCGAAGCCGCGCTAGTATTGTCGGTAAGTGGACAAATGTTAATGCTGTAATTCCAGAAGGAAGTATGTTTTATATTAATGTTTTAGTTGATAAAAATAAGCTTCCTGATTCAGCGTTTGTCGAAGTAAAAGAGGGGCAAATACCTTATCAATTCCGAGTTGACATAAACTCTACTTATGGGAATTCAATTTTCCCTGGGAATAAGATTGATATTTATATGAAAGCTAACGATGATGATGGAAAAATTATGGTAGGGAAATTGTTAGAGAATGTTGAAGTGTTAGCTGTAAAAGATAGTTCAGGAAAACACGTTTTTGAAAACACAGAACAAGAAAGAACTCCTACTAATATAATCTTTGGTATTGAAGAAGAAATTCATATTTTGCTTAGAAAAGCAGGTTATATGACTCGATTTGGGGTTGAATTATTCCCAGTTCCTCATGGTGGTCTTATCGAAAGTGAAGGGGATACTCGTGTTAGTACTCAATACTTGAAAGACTATATTAATGCTAATACTGTTGTGCTTGAAGGGCAAGAGTCACAAATCCCAACTGATGAAGATTTGTTACCGGACGAGGGCGAATAAGACATGCATGATAACATGTTTTCCCAAATTGATTTTGGTCCGGTTAAAGAGTTTTTAGAGAATGATGACATCACCGATATTTCTTATAGTAATGGCGGTCAAATATGGTTAAAGAGTTTATCACAGGGTATTTATCGAATTGAAAACCCTGCCATTAATAATTCTTTTATGGAAAAATTAGCATTTCAATGTTCTAACGTTATGGGGAAAACATTTAATATGGCTCATCCCTTTCTAGATGCTGAAAGTTCTGAATTGCGTCTTAATTTTATTCATGACTCAGTTGCCCGAAACGGAATAGCAGTCGTTATGCGTAAAACTCCTGCTAAAATTCGTTTGCAAAAAGAAAAAATTATTGAGGACGAATATATTACAATTGATATTCATGACTTTTTAGTTAAGTGTATTGAGGGTCACTGCAACATTATTGTCTGTGGGGAGACCGGTTCTGGTAAAACAGAATTTGTAAAATATCTTGCTTCAAAAATAAAAGAAAATGAAAAAATTATTACAATTGAGGATACACTAGAACTCCACTTAGACAAGATTTTCCCACATCGGGATATTGTAGCTATGAAAACTAATAACATTGCTTCATATTCAGATGTGTTGGTTACTTGTATGCGTCAAAACCCTAAATGGATTTTACTATCGGAAGTTCGTAGTGCTGAAGCAGTTATGGCTGTTAGAAACTCTATTTCATCAGGACATTATATTCTTTCAACTATTCATGCTGATAAAGCAGTTTCAATACCAAATCGTATGTACAGTTTACTTGAAACTAATCAAGAAATTGATCAATTTTTAAAATCAATTTATCGATATGTTCAATTAGGTATCTATATTAGAGGTTATCAAAATAAAGAAACTAAGCGTTTTCATCGTGAAATTGCTGAAGTTACGGAGTTTTATGTAACTAAAGATAACGATGCTATTTACAATACTATTTATAAAAAAAGTGTTGTTGGTGATATTGTTCGAAATAAACCTAGTGATAATTTAATAGATTATTTAGAGGGACAAGGTGTTATTTTGTCTAAAGATTTGATAAAAACAGAAGAAAACAAACCTTCTGTTGGGGATCAACCATCAGAAGTAGTTAATCCTGCGGTTGAACCAATACCATCAAATTCAATAAATGTTAATCCAACGCCTATAACTAACAATTTTAATCAAAATCCTAATTATACTGGGGTCGTAAACAATTTGCCACCTCAAACGAATCAAAATCCTAATAATATAGTCCAACCAAATGTTGAAATAATATCTTAGTTAAGGAGGTATCATATGACATCAACAACTATTTTTATAATCATAACGATTATTACTTTATATATCTTTATATATAGAAAAAATTCTGGTGATAATGTATATAAATATATTATTACTGGTGCAACCAATGCATATGAAAAATACGCTCCTTACTCATTTAAATTAGTAAGAGAAAAAGTTAAAGATTTAGGTCAGGAGTATACAACTAGACAATATATATTTCAAATAATAATGTTTGCAGCTGGTGCTGCAACAGTATCATACCTATATTTTTATAGTTTAATCATCTGCTTGCTTTATATGGTATTAGCAGTAACCGTTATTCCTTATTTAACTTATTTAAGATGTAAACGATTATATAGTGAATATATCTTTGAACAAATTCAAGTTTATACTACTAATACCATTATGGAATTTGCTACTACTCAATCATTTGTTAAGGCTGTTGAAGGTGTATATGATTCAGGAGTGTTAGAAGACCCAGTTAAATCAGATGTTAAAACAATGATTGACTTAGCTTATGAAAATGGAACAATCGATCAATCCTTAGATTATATGAACAGTAAGTATGATTATTATATTGTAAAGAATATGCACCAATTATTCCTTCAAATTACCAATGAAGGTTCAAAAGATGCGGGTGATTCTTTAGAAAATATGTCATTAGATATCGATATGCTTGTTGAAAATGTTTATCGAGATCGAATTGATCGTAGTGCATTCTATAAGAAGTTTGTCCAATTTGGACTTGTATTATATTTGATGGTTATGCTTATTCAGTTTTTACTTGGTATCGAAACATATATTAAGATGTTAGATGATTGGAAAGTCCAATTATTACTTCATGGTATAATTTTTATTAATACATACTTCTTATTAAACGGTACGAAATATTATAATGAGAATGTAGGTGCTGAGTAATGACATTTTTGATTATAGGAGTTATTTTAATTATTATCTTTGAATATAACAAGGTTATTGATACAAAAAAATTTATTTATGATTCAGAACCATATTTTCACTTTTTAATGGAAGAAGATTATAAGTTTTTATTAAGTGTTAAATATAATGGAGAAATCGATGTTGATAAATTATTTGGACAAAGAGTTCGAAACGGTTTAATAGCAATTGTAGCAATGTTTTTCTTCTTTATATCAAAAATGAGTTTCTTATATCTTTTACTTTCAATCATTATAGGTTTTATTGTATTTAAACAACCATATTCTGCTTTAAAGAAGTATTATCGTAACAATTTGTACAATATTAACTTAATGTTGCCGTATTATTTAAAAAGTTTAGAAATTTTGATTCAACATTATACAGTTCCTGTAGCTTTGAGTCGTTCAATTGAAACGGCACCAGACATTTTCAAACCAGGTCTTAGAAAATTAATTGCTAAAATTGAAGCTGGTGATTCTACAGTTGAACCATATATGGATTTTGCTAAAGAATATCCTGTTCGAGATTCAATGAGAATGATGCGACTTCTTTACCGTTTAGGTCTAGGTTCTCAAGAAAACAAACAAGAACAATTAATGATGTTCTCGAGAACGGTGTCATCATTACAGAACAAAACACGTGAACAAAAGTATAAAGAACGTCTAGAAAAAATGGAAAGTAAAACAATGCTTATGTTAGGTGGAACTGGTGGGGGAATCATTTTCTTGATGTTACTGTCAATGATGATGATGACTCAAATTTAAATATTGAAAAAGTCATTTTAAAATGTTATAATTAAATTAGATTAATATGAAGGTGGTGATAAAATGAAAGAAGCCTCAGGAGAAGCGAATTTAACTATCGTAGCAATTATTCTTATTGGTGTTATTGCAGCTGTAGTTACCCCTATTATTACAAGCATGATGAAAAATACTTCTGAAAAAGCATGTTGTACAAACGTTGGTGGTGTATGGACTGGCGGTGATTGCGACGTATCTAACGTTGGAGGAGCCAATGCACAAGCAGAATACGATGAATGTTTACGAACATCAGAAGTTAACCGATAGTTATAAGATAATTAAAAAGGTATAGAGAAAATATTATGCAATGTTTATTGAATAATTATTTTCTCTATGACCATTATTTGTTGTAGAACTTAAAAAGTTATGATCATAGGAGTGATTTAAATGAGAGAAGGAGTCGGAAGCGTTTTTTTATACAATTTAATCATTGTTTTTATTGTCTTGATTTTTTCGTTTTTGGCAGCTACTCTTAGTTACTATAAGGCTTTTAAAGTTAATAAACAAATAGTTAATATTATCGAACGTAATGAAGGTTATAATCCAAGTGTTAAAGATGAAATTCGAGATAATTTAAGAACCATTGGTTATAAAACATATGCTAAAGGGCAAGGTATTTATTGTAAAAGTAGAAAAGATGGTGGAGTTTTAGTTCTTCCTGATGCTAATTATCCATATTGTATATATTTTTTCAATAACGATGGAAATGCTATGCATTATAGTTATGGAGTCATGACATATATTACTTTTGACTTTCCTTTCTTTAATATGTTTTTAAAAATACCAATTTATAATAAAACTAACCGTATTTTTCGTTTTTAGTGGAGATGATAATCAATGAGAGAATCAATAGCTAATACTTATATATTCAACTTAATAATTCTTTTTATAGGAATAATTATTGTTGTTTTAGTTGGCTCATTAAGTTATTCTAAAACTTTTAAAATTAAAAACCGCATAGTTTCTATTATTGAGGATCATAGAGGTTTTGATCGTGATGCACAAATGGAGGTAGCTGGTTATTTACAAAAAGCTGGCTATGTAACAAGAAGAAACCCTAATTGCCCCGATCGTGATGGGTTTTCTGAAGGTTGGAGAAATACTGATTTTAATGTGTGTATTTATCGATATGATATAGCTAGAGGTTATTATTACCATGTAGTTGTTTTTATATCATTTGAAATCCCAGTTATAGGAAATATTCTTGAATTCCCTTTAAGTGGAGAAACCAAAATGATATTTGATTTATAGAAAAAAGAAGGTGAATTAATGAATGTTATCATTTCAAATCGTTATAAATCAATGTTACAAACATTGGATATTGAGATAATAAAAGCAATGGATGGTGAATTTGAAATTGAAGAAATTATTTCATCATTTCAAAATTTTTATTTTCAAAGAATTATTCTTGATATTACAGCTGTAAAAAATTATAAAGATATTAAAAATTTACAAAAACTATCGATGGCTTTAGATATGGACAAAGTAATCTTATTATTAGATGACTCAATGGAGAGTGCTTCTGGTCAATATTTATCTAAGTTAATATCGATGGGAATTTATAATTTTACTAAAAATATTGAAGGCATCAAATATTTATATGAACATCCTAATTCTTATCGTGATGTTGCCCATATTCATCAATTAGAATTTCAAAATCCTGAAGTAGCACCAAAACAAGGTGAGACATCAGGATCAGCAGCTTCTAGTGTTGGGACTCGCATTATTGCTATTAAGAATAATACAAAGCAATCAGGAGCAACAACTCTAATTTATATGTTGAAAAAGCAGTTACAAAAGTACTATAATGTATTATGCGTTGAAGTCGATAAAAGAGACTTTGTTTATTTTAGAGATAAAGACTTAGTCACTGCTTCAAATAATGAATTAAATAATATTATTAGTAAGGCTCAGGATGTTGATGTTATATTATTAGATGTTAACAATAATACAACAGCTGAACAAATGGCAACAGAAGTTATATATTTAATTGAACCATCAATTATAAAGTTAAATAAGATAATGATGTTAAATAGTAAAGCACTTGAAAAATATCAAGGCAAATTGGTTGTTCTTAATCAAAGTTTACTTAGTTCCAAAGATGTATTAGATTTTGAATATGAATCTCGTTTGAAAATATTTTACAATTTACCACCATTAGATGATCGTGAAAAAAATCCAATCGCCATAAACAAATTTTTACAGCGATTAGGTTTTGATAAAATAAATGATAAACGCTAAAAAGAAGCAAAGTTATATTGACAACCCAAGGGTTTTCATATATAATTAATTTAATTAAGGGAGGTATAATATGTTTTTTCAAATATTAGCGCCAGCGTGTACAATTGGTACTGCTACAATTGATTCAAAAATTACAACACTTGTCCACAACATCATATTAATCATTCAAATTGGTGTTCCTATTCTTTTGGTTATTTGGGGAATGCTTGATTTAGGCAAAGCAGTTATTGCTCAAAAAGATGATGAAATCAAAGCGGGACAAAAAACATTTATTAAAAGATTAATTGCTGCTGCAATTGTATTCTTTGTAGTTGTTATTGTTCAGTTTGTAGTTAGTCTTGTTGGTGGAGATGTTGACCAAAGTTGTTGGACTGCTATAATTAACGGGTAATAATTAAGAATAGTATTAATTAATTAACAAAAACAATAATAAATATTTATTATTGTTTTTATTTGTGCTATAATGTATGTGTATAATTATAGTTATTTAGGAGAGATACTTATGTTGAAATTGACAAAAAATAATCTTTTTAGAGCATTGTTTGTTTTTATGATGCTTTTTATTAGTTTAAAAACAGTTAGTGCTATGGATTTGAAAGAAGCAAATAATAAACATGATGTGGATAATAATATGTTAGTTGAAATGTCGCCACAAATATTAATCCCTATTGAAAGGACTACTATTGAAGAAGATGGATCAACGACAGTTAAAGAATCCGAAGTTACTTGTGAAGTTCTTATGACGCCTAAAGTGAAAGCCTTTTTAAATAAAATATTGGGTTATATCAAAATATTTGGTCCAATCCTTGTTGTTGTTCTAGCATCAGTTGACTTCTTAAAAGCTACTGTTTCTCAAGATTCTGATGCCCTTAAAAAAGCGAGTGCTAAAGCTTTAAAAAGGTTAGCAGCAGCAGCATTATTATTTATATTTCCACTACTAATTCAAATGTTGTTGGATGTAGTAAAAATAAATGGTATAACTTACTGTAAAATGTAGATAGGGAGTTTAGGTGAGATAACATGAATGTACTTGGATGGTTTTATGATATATTTAGAAACATATTCTTATTTCTCGATAGGATAGTATATTGGTTAGTAGACCAAATATATAGATTATTTATATTGATTGCGGATACTGGTGTTTTATCACCTGAAACAATTCAAGAATTTGGTAACCGCATATATATTTTATTAGCAATAATAATGATTTTTATTGTTTCTTTTTCGTTGATAAAATATATTATTAATCCAGATGATTTTTTAGATTCTCAAAAAGGGGTAGGAAAGTTATTAACTAATTTCTTTATTGTTTTAATTACAATTGTAGCAGTACCTACCGTTTTCAAATTGGCTTTTGAATTACAAGGGGTTGTTTTATCTGAAAATATAATTGGGAAAATTATTATTGGTAATGGAGCTGATAATCTTTCAAATCCTGATGGTAATGAAATTACTGATGGTGGAAAGACTATTTCATCGGTTGTCTTTGCGGCTTTCTATAAACCAAATGAAGATGCCTATGGTCCAGAGTGCCAATTTCCTGATTACGATTGTCATTTAAATGGCGGTACAGGTTCGGAAGATGATGTCAAAGATATTCCAAATATGATAAAGACAAGAATAGGAACTGATAGTAAAAAAGATGTTGTAAATTTAATTGATGATGGTATTGTCAATGAAAAGGTAATTGTTAATGATCCTGACAATCCTTCAGAAGAGATAGAAGTATATGCGATTGATTATATCTTTATTATTTCTGCAGTTGCAGGATTAGCATTAGCATATGTTTTATTGGTATTTTGTTTTGATTTAGCCATTCGTTCTGTTAAGCTTGGTTTTTTACAAATCATTGCGCCAATACCAATTGTATCATTATTAGACCCACGACAAAAGGGCAATAATTCATTTAATAATTGGGTTAAATCATGTATTTCTACCTATTTAGGATTATTTGTTAGATTGATTGCTATTTACTTTGCTATTTATCTTTGCACAATTATTGCTAATAGTGATGGTGAAATAGTTAGTATTACAAATCAAGCAACTAATCCCGGAGATAATATTCTGGTAAAAGTATTTTTAATTTTTGGAGCTTTGTATTTTGCTAAAGAATTACCAAAAATGTTAGAAGATTTAACAGGTATGAAATTAGATGGAGGAAATATGAGTTTAAAGAAAAGTCCAGTTTTAGGAGCGGCAAAAGTGGCATTAGGTGCAGGTCTTGGAGTTGGAGGTTTAGCAGCTGGTGGTGCTCTTGCGGCTAAAGGTAACTGGGATGCGATGAGAGCAGAAGGCGGTTCGGTAGTTAAATCTGGATTATCAGCTGTTCGAGGTCTTGGGGCTGGAGGAGTCAGAGGAATGGTTGGTGGTGCTACTGGTGGACGTGCAGGAATTCATCAAGCTATTCAAACTACTCGTAGTGAACAAGAAAGAGGTATGAAAGCCCAAGACGCTGATTATGGTGTTTCAGCTAGAAATAAAGATAGACTTGCAATAGCAAAAGGTGGAGCAACTAGAGCTCAACAAATGGAAGATGCGGCTAAAGATTTTGAAAAAGGTGAAGTATTTGCTGCTAAAGAAGCATTGTTCAAATCAGAACAAGAACTTAATAGTTACACTGGATTTTCTGATGATGGTCAAAGACTTCATCTTACAGATCAATATGGTACTGTTACTCAAACACTTGATACAACAACTGACATTGACAACTTGAGAAATTCTTATATGAATGAATATAAAGCAAGTCCTGGGGTAACACCTCAACAGGAACAAAAAGAAAAAATTGAATATGCTGCAGGTAGACTAGCAGAAGTGACAGGCGTATCCGAATCAGAGTTCAAAATTTATGAGCAAAAAATTAAGGTAAAAGAAGCTAAAGAAGCAGCAATTAATGACTATAGAACTAAAAAACAAGATGCACATGACAAAGAAAATGAATTAGCTAAGATGAAGATTTCGGCAGAAAAGCAAAAGAAACTTCAAGAATCATATGGCATCGGTGTAACAAAAGAAAAACCAAAACAAAAAACAAAAAAATAAAGATATAAAAATTAAAAAGGGAGTTGAAAATAAATGGGGAATGATTATTTAATTCCAGCAAACTCAAAAAAATCAATGTTAATATTTGGGTTATTTACTCAATTAGATTTAATGATTTTTGGGATTGGGTTGGGAGTGACGATGATATTGCTAATAGCCTTACCAATAGAGAATTTGGCATGGGCTATTGCAGCTATATCACCTGGTTTGATAGCTGGTTTTCTAGTATTACCAGTACCTAATTATCATAATATGAGAGTATTAATTAGTTCAGCAATTACTTTTTTAACTGAAAGACAAAGGTTTAAATGGAAAGGTTGGTGTATGTTAGATGGCGACGAACAAGAAACAAATCAAAGGTAAGTATACAGTTGATGATATTCCAATTAAGAGTATCACTAATGGCGTTATTATTCTTGATAATAACCAAAAAGTTACAGGTATTAAAATTTTACCAAGGAATATTTTTATCCTTGAAAAGGAAATGCAAGAAAGTATTATTAGTAATTTAAAAAATGTTTATAATGTAATTGATTATGAATTTTGGCTTATTGTAGCTGATCGACCTGTTGATATCAATTTATACTTATCATCTTTAGAATTACTATATAATAATGTACAACATCCTTCTAAGCGAAAATTGATTATGGAAGATATTAATAAAGCTAATATGTTTATGAATAACAATGTTGTTGATACCGAGTATTTCTTATTATTTAAAGAAAAAGATAATGAATTAATTAATAAAAGAATAAGAACTTTAATTAATAATTTCGCGAATGCTGGATTATCTTCTCATCAGGTTACAAATGATGATTTAAGAATGATTTTGGATAATTTCTTAAATGGTGGTCAGACAACTAATTTTGGGACGGTGATGGTTTAATGGATATTAAAAGTCAAATAGCTCCAAAAGGATTAGAGTTTAAAAGTGCAGACTTTATTATTAGTGATAAACATGCGACAATCTTAACTGTTGTTTCTTATCCAAGAATTATTAGTCCAGGTTATTTATCATCGCTCACCAGTATGTCGGGAATAAAAATTGTTATCAAACATATCCCATTACCTTTTAGTGTTATTAGTAAGATGTTAAATAAAGAAATTGCTGATTTAAAGCAAAGGTATCAAACAGAAAATGATCGTACTATTCAAGAGAGAATTCGTCAAGATTATGAATCATTAGAATATTTTATTTCAATGCTAGCTAGTAGCCAATCGAAGATATATGATTTTCAAATGCATATCATGATTACTGCAGACTCATATGATCAATTAATTAGTAAAAAAATGCAAGTTAAAAACTATTTAGAAGCGATGGAAATGAAAGCTTTTCCACTTCGTTTTGAACAAGAGAGTGTCTTAAAATCAATTATTCCTATTTATCCAAAGCAACCAATTGAAGATAGAATTGGAACTCCAATTCCTGCTCCAACTTTGGCAGCCATGTATCCATTTATTTTTGATAGTATTAAAGATCCTGGTTTAGCAACTCTTTTGGGGGTTGATTTCTCTGGGGGTGTTATTCTCTTTAATCAATTCTTATATCAAATTAAAAAGGAACATAATCGAAATAATGCGAATTTAATTATTTTAGGGACTTCTGGTAGTGGTAAATCAACTGCAGCCAAATTAATGTTAAGAAGTCATATTCGAAATGATTACCAAATCGTGGCAATTGATCCTGAAGGTGAATTAGAAGATATGGCTAGAATGTACGGGGGAGATTTCATTGATTTAGGTAAGGGTGGACAATATGGGATGATTAATCCTCTGGAAGTTCTATTAGATGCTGATGAAGAGGAAATAGAACAAGGATTAGGATATACGGTTTTAACTAGAACCCTTCAAACAATTAAAGCTTTCTTTAAATATTATGATCCATCAGCAACCGATGATGTCATCAATATTTTTAGTGAGATTGTTCAAGAAACTTATCGTCGTTTTAATATAAGTTTTGAATCAGATTTTTCAAAATTCTCATCTAAAGATTATCCAACGATGAAGGATGTTTATGCGACAATTAAAGGTAAACTTTTATCAATGCCAGAAAAGAGTCATGAAAAAGATATTTTAGAGCAATTGGAATTAAAAGTAAGACCAATTATAAAAGAATTAAAATATTACTTTGACGGTCATACAACAATTAGTCCTAAAAGTGAATTTATTGTTTTCAATATTAGAGAGTTAATGAATGCTGAAACAAACATTAAAAATGCTTTATTTTTCAACGTTTTAAAATATGCATGGGGATTAACATTGAATAAAAGTCAAAATACTGTCTTAATGATTGATGAAGCCCATGTCTTATTATCCGGTAATAATACTTTAGGTGCTGATTTCCTAGCTCAAGTTCAACGACGTGCTAGAAAATATAATACGGGAACCATTATTATTACTCAACAACCAACTGACTTTAGTGATCCAGCTGTTATTACTCAGGGTAAGGCTATTTTTGATAATGCTTCATACTACCTTGTCATGGGGCTTAAAAAGCAAGCAGTTGAGGATTTATCTAAATTAATTGATTTAAACGATAATGAAAAAGAAAGTATTAAAAAATATAATCAAGGTGAAGCCTTGTTTGTATGTGGTAGTCGAAGGATGCGTATTAATGTAATTGTTACTGAACAAGAATTAGATTCATTTGGTAGCGGTGGAGGATTATAATCAAAAAGCTGTTGTAATTGGTGGTGATAACGATGAAAGAAAAAAATCCGCTTAAGGATAAACTTAAAAAAGCACGAAAAATAAAATTAGCCATGGCAGCTGGGGGTATATTGCCAATTCTTTTTAATATATTAATTGTGCTAGTTGTTTCTTTTATTGTTATGTTCCCAATTATGTATATTGGTGAGCGAATAGAAGGTTTTTTCTCAGGAGTTGGGGACTTTGTTGTCACCACTTCTGAAAAATTAATTAATCTTACTTCAGGTAATGGTTGGTTAACTAATGAAAAAGTATATTATGATAAATTAAAAGAACAATATGAAAAATTCAATAGTTTTCCAACTGCGGAAGGTGAATTCGATGTAGCGATTATAGCTGCTACAACTCATTATTCAAAAATGATAGGAACAGATATTTTTACTAAAGAGGAATGCGAAGGGGATCCAGAATGTTCTAGTGATGATTATACACCTAATGATCCACCACCTATTGATAAAAATCAAACACGAAGTTTTTATAAAGTAGCAGAAGATAATCTTGGTAGTGCTTTTACCTTTTGGCCAGGACAAAAAAAATTAGTTGGCCATTTGGTTAGTACTAAATTTAATGCTCGTTGTGTACATGTTCCAATAGGGTGGAACATACTACAACCATCTAGTTGGGATGCATATGCAGGTTCTGTTGGTGATTTACTTGGTTCCATTGTTAATGAGGTAATATATACACTTGATGGCACACTTGATGATTTAATTGCTTCAATTAATCCAGTGAAATTTGCGACAGCAATTTGGGCGTATGCATCTGAAGGTGAAGCTAGCTTCATTGAAACTCAATTAAAAAATGCAGGTTATGAATTATACTTTGATAATATCATTGAAACAATTGACCATATTAAAAAAGAATCCAATCTTGATATTGATTGCAACGAAATGGAAGAACCAGCTCCAGAAGGGTTTAAATGGGCTAAAGTTCCGATGATGGTTAAATATATTGACTATGATCGATATAAAGAATATTTGAAAAATGTTTATCTTCCACTTCGTTTTCAATCTCATTTATTAAAGATTGATCCAACTGTTGATCCCAACGAATGGTATAATATGAAATTTTATGATGGACTCACTAAACCTCAACAGCAAGCCATTGATAATATGGTTAATGAGATTTTTGCGATGCGGGACTCATATTTATATTTAATGAAAGATATCAGAGATTCTGTTTTAAAAGTATCTGGAATGACCTCATTACCGGTTATGATTGGTTCAGGGGAAGATTGGATGAAATATACTTCCCGAGGCTATCAATTAGGTACCGCATCTTGTTATGTTAATGGGAAATATACAGGTAGAGATAATTGTAATCACCTAGCTATTGACTTTTCATGGGCAGGATGTGAAAATACTCCTGTTATAGCGATTGCTAACGGAGTTGTTACTGTTGCAATTGGTAATAAACCAGGACCTTCTGGTTATGGTAATTACATTATTATTGGTCATGACATCAATAATGATGATAAGTATGAATATTATAGTTTGTATGCTCATTTAAATAGAGTTGATGTTGAAGTTGGTGACTCTGTTGTTGCTGGACAGCAAATTGGATTGCTAGGAAATACTGGTAATTCGTCAGGACCACATCTTCATTTTGAAATAAGAGATAAAAATAATAATAAAATTGATCCAACGCCAATTCTTAATGGAATTGTCTCTGGTACAGGTAACGTGTTAGAAGGGGCAATAACTTGTGGCATGTTTGATAATGTAGAACTTCAAGCAATGAATAATGCCCTAAAAAGTAGGGTTGAAACAGCAGGCATGAGTACGAGATCAGGTGTTGTTGCAGCTGCTAGATATTTAGTAAATGATCTTGGTGTTAAAATCCCATATTGGTGGGGTGGAAAGTATACTCAGGTTGGTCTTAATAGTGAATGGGGATGTAAAAAACCAATTATAGCTGGGGGTTCTGTTAGACAAGCAGCAGGTGAATTATGGCCTCTTGGATTAGATTGTAGTGGTTATGTATCATGGGCAATTCGTAATGGTGGTTATAAAGCTAGTACAATTTTAGAAGGAACATCTAATCAATATAGATTTACTGATGATAAAAAACCATGGAGAGATCCAGAAACAATGGACTCTGTTAAAATTGGTGACTTAGCATGGCGATATGGTCATATTGGAATTATCTTAGGTATAGATAAAGCTAATTGTATATATTCAGTAGCTGAAGCTGTAACTGCAGGATTAGTTGTCAATCGTTATGATTGTACTGGTAGTACTTTCTCAAATATCATTTTAATGGATGATTATTACAATAACGATGCTAATAAGGAGGTAGTTGAATGAAATTGAAACCATTATTGGGATTATTAACATTAGCAATTATTAGTGTCTTATTAAGTGGGTGTAATGTTAAATATGATTTGGTAATTGATCGTCATAATAAAGTATCAGAAACATTAAAAGTCACCATTCCTAATGAAATTATCTTAGCTGATAACGAGGATATCGAAACCTTTTTAGATAATCGTATTAAATCATATAAAAATGTAGCAACATATAAAGATTATCATTATAAAAAGAAGATAGGTAAAGACGAATCTTATATTATAATGAGTAAAATACATAAGGATTTAGAGACTTATGCTAATTCTCAATTATTGAATAATTTATTTGAAGAATTAGTTGTTATTGAAAATGAACGGCATACTATTTTTAAAACTGTTGGACGCTTTTATTATGAGTATTTATATGGTGGGGACCCAACTGATCCGTCTTATTATGAATCTGATAAAGGTGCTCCAACTCAGCAGACCGTTGATGATGTTGAAATAACGATTAAATTACATAATAAATTAATTGAAACTAATGCTGATGAACTAGATGAAGATAATAACATATATACATGGAAAATAACTCCTAATGATAAACAAAAATATCTATATTTGAAATATGGCAAAGAAGTAAGGTATGATGTCGTAATTAAGGACTTTTTCATGAATAATATTGTTGCAATTGTATTAGTTAGTTCTATAATAATAATTATTCTAGTTATTGCAGCAATTCTTGCTGGTAAGCATTTATTAAACAATAGAATATAAAGTAGGAGGGAAAAGATGAAACTTAAATTAAGAGCAGAACCTAAAGATTGGCTAATATTCCTTGTGTTTTGTATCGTTTTACTATATTTAGTGGCGATTGCAGTTTTAAATATATCTTCTTTTGCACAATATGGATTATTGCATGGATTTAACCCCTTTCCTGCTTTTCAACCGGAACTTATTAAACAAACGATAGTTTTTTATATCTTAGCTTTTGTTGTTATTATGACAAGTGTAACATCATATTTCTTTGAAAGAGAAAAAGGTATTGGGATATCAACAGCTAGTAAAAATGAAAAAGGTTATTCACGTTGGTCAACTGACCGTGAAATGAAAAGGGAATTAAAGAGGGTTTATCCTTCACAAGCAGAATCCAATGTAGCAGGGATACCTTTAATTAATAATGGCAAAGAAATTTGGGTTGATGATAGTTTCTTTCATAGTTTAGTTATAGGTGCCACTGGTTCAGGGAAAACAGAAATGCTTGTTCAACCAATGGTTAAAATATTAGCCAAAAAGGGTGAATCGATGATTATTACTGACCCTAAAGGTGAAATTTATGAAAAAAATGCTAATGAATTACGTGAAAAAGGATACAATATTGTCTTATTGAACTTTCGTGATCCTCAAAAGGGTAATTCATGGAACCCATTAGCACTTCCTTATTCATTATATAAAGAAGGTAATCAAGATAAAGCTAATGAATTATTAGATGACTTGGCAATGAATATCCTTTATGATGAGTCTACACAAGGACAAGATCCATTTTGGGAAAGAACATCAGCTGATTATTTTTCAGGATTAGCCTTATCTCTCTTTGATGATGCTAAAGAGAATGAAATAAATTTAAATAGTATTAACTTAATGTCAACAGTGGGTGAAGAAAAGTTTGGTAATATAAATTATATGCAACAATACTTTAGCGATAAAGATCAAACTTCACCTGCTTATATCAATGTAGCTAGTACAATTATAGCGCCAAATGAAACTAGAACAAGTATTCTATCAGTTTTTAAACAGAAAATAAAATTATTTTCATCTCGTGAAAACTTATCGGAAATGCTTTCAACTAGTGACTTTGATATGAAAGATATTGGTAGACATAAGACAGCCGTCTTTATTGTTGTTCAAGATGAAAAGAAAACATATCACTCTTTAGTTACGATTTTTATTAAACAATGTTATGAAACTTTGATTGATGTAGCTCAAGAATGTGGAGGTAAATTACCATTTAGAACAAACTTTATTTTAGATGAGTTTGCTAATATGCCACCATTAAAAGATGTTACAACTATGGTTACAGCAGCTCGTAGTAGAAGTATTCGTTTTACTTTTATTATTCAAAACTTTGCTCAATTATATCAAGTTTATGGCAAAGAAAATGGTGAAACCATTAAAGGTAACTGTGGTAATATTATTTATTTAATTAGTAGCGAGATGGCTGCTTTAGAGGAAATTAGTAAAATGAGTGGGGAAGAAAAATCAAAAGAAAAAGACAAAACCGTTTCAACACCACTTATAACCGTTAGTGATTTGCAGAGATTAAAGTTATGGACTGTTATTATTTTACGTACAAGAATGATGCCTTATAAAACAGTCTTAACACCTAATTTTGAATTAGAAAATCGCAATTCATGTGGAAGAAAATATGAGAAAGCTAATTATCCATCACGTGATAAAAAGGAAGTCGAAGTGTTTGATTTAAAAGGCTTTGTCAATAATAAACGAAAAGAAAAAGAAGATAAGATGATTGGTTCT
>JAQUFI010000004.1 GCA_028684735.1 Bacilli bacterium
AGGCATTAGAAAAATTGATAAACATTCATATATATGATAGAATAATATTATATTAGGGAGGCATAAAGATGGAAAAATATATTCCTGATAGGTATCAAAAAAGTATTTATACAATTGATTATGATAATCTTTTGAAATGTGGGATTACCTGCTTATTATTTGATTTAGATAATACAATTGCTCCCATTGGTATAGTAGAACCAACAAAAAAAACCAAAGAATTATTTAAAAAGTTAAAAGAAAAAGGTTTTAAATTAGTTATTTTCTCAAATAGTAATAAAAAACGTTTAAAACCATTTAAAGAAATATTAGATGTTGATTGCTGTGCATCAGCTTTAAAACCTTTAAGTGGTAAATTTTTAAAAGTTTTAAATGAATATGATTTAGATGTTAGTGAAGTAGCAATTATTGGTGATCAAATACTTACTGATGTAGTTGGCGGAAATAATGTTGGTATTACAACTATTCTTATTAATCCTGTAAGTACCAAAGATTTTTGGTTTACGAAAATTAACCGATTATTTGAAAAGAAAATTATTAATAAATTAAGTAAAAGAGATTTATTTTATAAAGGAAAATACTATGAATAAAAAATGTTTAGGGTGTGGAATTAATCTTCAGACAGACTCTAAAAATAGAGAAGGATATGTTATAGGAGAACATGATATATGTGAGCGATGTCATCGTCTTAAGAATTATGGTGATTATCAAGTAAGCACTAAAAACAATAGTGATTTTATAAATATCTTAAATCAAATAAATCAAACTAAATCGTTAGTTGTCTTGGTTGTTGATCTATTTGATTTAAAAGAAAATTATGATTTATTTATAAATCATCTCCAAAATCCTATTCTTTTAGTAATGACCAAAAGAGATTTATTACCTAGATCTTATAGTGATACAAAACTATTAAGTTATCTTGATTTAAAATGTGTTGATAAGGTTATTGTTAGTAGTAAAAAAAATTATAACTTTGATTCATTGATTGAGAAAATAAGAAAGTATCAAACCGATAAACAAGTTTATGTGGTTGGTTATACGAATGATGGTAAATCAACTTTAATCAATAAATTGATTTATAACTATTCTGATACACTACCAACTATTACGACTAGTCATCTTCCTTCGACAACCTTAAACAACATTGAAATAAAGTTAGATGATGATTTAGTTATGATTGATACTCCAGGTTTATTAGATGAAGGCAATATCGAAAATAATTTTGATTTAATAAAAACTGTTTTACCTCAAAAGGAAATTAAACCTCTTACTTATCAAATTAAGGTTAAACAAACTTTTTTAATTAATGATTTAGTAAGATTAGATATTGATCGTGATAATAATATTACTTTTTATATCAATAATAGTTTAAAAATGGAACGACTTTACAAAGAAAACACTCATTTGAAAAATTTAGAAAAGCATGTGATTGATGTTCAAAATAATAGTGATATAGTTATTAGTGGGTTAGGTTTTATTAGAATTAAAAAAGCTTGTCAAATCACTATTTATACATTAAAAGGAGTAAAGGTTTTTACTAGGAAAGCATTAATTTCGTAATTACTCTTTTTTTTTATCAATAAATTAGGTATAATAATATATAAGATAGAGGTGTAATATGTTAGGAACAATTATTGGTACAGAAGAAAATGATGTTTTAATTAGAATAAATGTTAGTTTAAATGAAGTACCTAATTTAGTTAATTATCACATCATTATGGAAGATGAGGACAAAAAAATTGTAGCTGAAATCACAAATGTTACTGATGGAATAGCTAAGGCTAATCTGTTAGGAGAAATAATTGATGATCGTTTTGTTTTTGGGGTGATTAGAAAACCATCATTCTCTTCAAGTGTTAAAATTATATCTAAAGAAAAAATACCAATGATTATTGGTATTGACAATTATAGAGAAGATAAACATTTATATCTAGGTGAAAGCCCTCTTTATCAAGGGGTTAAACTAGGGGTTGATGTCAATGATTTTTTTAGTAATCATTTTGCTATCTTTGGTTCAACAGGTAGTGGTAAATCCTGTAGTGTTGCCCGTATTTTTCAAAACCTTTTTGAAAAGAGTAGTAGTGTTCCATACAAAGCCAGTATTTTTATTTTTGATGCTTATGGTGAATATCATAATGCTTTTAAAGATTTAGGTAAAAAAGTACCAGAAATTAGTATGAAAACCTATACAACTAATACTTATTTTAATAATACGGATTTAATGAAAATACCTTTATGGTTATTAGGGGTTGACGATATTGCATTGTTATTAGGTGCTGAAAGTCCATCTCAAATCCCGATTATCGAAAAGGCTTTAAAACTAGTAACTATTTTTGCTCGTGAAGAAGATAACGTTATTGCTCATAAAAATGATATTATTGCTCGTGCATTATTAGATATTTTATCTAGTGGTCGACCTCCTGCTCAAATTAGAGATCAAGTCTTTTCTGTTTTAACATACTATAACACGACAGAATTAAATCTTGATACACCAGTATATCAACCAGGATATACTAGACCATTAAAACAATGTCTATTGATTGATGCTAGTGGAAAAATTAGGGATATGGAACTTTTAACAACTTTTATTGAATCATTTTTAGCAGATAATTTAGAATTAGTATTACCAGATGGAACATTTACTTATAGTTTAGAAGATTTAAAACATGCAATGGATTTTGCTTTAATCTCGGAAGGTATTTTAAAGAGTGATAAAGTATATGATGATACAAATGTTTTAAAGGTTAGATTACACAGTTTAATTAATAGTTCTTATAATGTCTATTTTAATTATCCAAAATATGTTTCAAAGGAGCAATATATTAAACAATTGATGACCTCAATCGATGGAAAAAAAGCTCAAATCATTAATTTTAATATTAACTATGTTGATGATCGTTTTGCCAAAGTCGTTGTTAAAATATATTCTAAATTACTATTCGATTATACGAAGGAACGAAATGAAAGAGGAACGATGCCTATTCATATTATTTTAGAGGAAGCCCATCGCTATGTTCAAAATGATAATGACATTAATTTATTAGGTTATAATATTTTTGAAAGAATTACTAAAGAAGGTCGTAAATATGGTATTCTTTTAGGTTTAATTTCTCAAAGACCATCAGAATTATCTGAAACAGCAATTTCTCAATGTAGTAACTTCTTAATTTTCAAGATGCTTCATCCTAAAGATATCAATTATATTAGAGAAATGACACCTAATATAACTGATGATACAACTAAAAAATTAAAAGTTTTACAACCAGGTACTTGTGTTGCTTTTGGATTAGCTTTTAAAGTTCCTATTATAATTAAACTAGCAATGCCAGATCCCGCTCCATCAAGTAATAGTTCTGATATAAGTGCGAACTGGTTTATTCAAAGAAGCTGATTTGTCATTAAAGATAAAAAATGCTATAATTATTTCTGGTTTGAGGTGATAATGTGAAGAAAGCAATTGATCAATTCATTTTAAATATGACAACATATATGAGAACAAGTGTGTTATTCTTTACTTTTGTAATAACCTCCTTAATTAATGGATGGTTAGTAAGATTTTTTACAGTTAAAAATTATTTTGCGATAAAACCTATTTTGGCCGATTTAGTAATTATTTTAATTATTGGTGCTTTAGGTTATTTTATCAAACCTAAAAAACAATTTAGATATTACTTTATTTTTTCAATTATTCTAACAGCTATTTGTTTAATTAATTCAATTTATTATACAAATTACTTATCGTTTACTTCTTTTTCCTTATTAGCTACCTCATTACAATTAGTCGATGTGGCGGATGCCGTTATTGGAGAAGTATTCGAATTTAAAGACCTTATCTATATATATGGCCCAATCACATTGTTTATGGTTAATAATAGTCTAAAGAAAAAAAAATATTTTGATTATGTTTCGACAATTGAAAAGGGTAAAGTTAGAGCTTTAAATACTTTAGTAGTGGCTTTAATAACTCTAGGTTTTTTTATGTCAATGGTTACAGGTGTTGATTTAAGTCGTCTAGGTAAACAGTGGAATCGTGAATTTGTTGTTATGCAATTTGGTATTTATGTCTATCAATTAAATGATGCGATAGCTAGTATTCAACCTCAGATAAGTCCTTTATTTGGTTACGATAATGCGGCTAAATTGTTTAGAGAGTTTTATGATGAAAAACCAAAAGAAGCACCAACTAATGACTATACTAATATTTTTAAAGGAAAAAATGTGATTTTAATTCATGCTGAAAGTATTCAAAGTTTTTTGATTAATAAAAGTTTTAATGATATCCCAGCTACACCTAATTTAAATAAATTAGCTAATGAAGGAATATATTTTTCTAATTTTTATTCACAAGAAAGTGTTGGTACTAGTAGTGATAGTGAATTTACGATTAATACTTCATTAATGCCAGCTTCTAGTGGAACGGTCTTTGTTAGTTATTGGGACCGTCAATATGTTGCTACCCCTCAATTATTAAAAGAAAAGGGTTATTATACATTCACCATGCATGGTAATAAAGCTGCTTTCTGGAACCGTAATATCATGCACCCCTTATTGGGATTTGAAAAGTATTATGCTTATAACGAAGCTTATGAATTAGATGAGATGCTTGGTTTAGGATTGAGTGATAAATCATTCTTTAAACAAAGTGTTCCCATTATCAAAGATATTAGTGAAAACTATAAAAATTTTATAGGAACTTTAATTATGCTTTCTAATCATACTCCTTTTACAGACATTGAAGCTATTAGTGATTATGAAGTCGATTATAAATACGAAAAGATTAATGAGATAACAGGTGAGAAAGAAATCGTTAGTGCTCCTTATTTAGAAGGAACTAAAATAGGTAGTTATATTAAATCAGTTAATTATGCGGATGCTGCTATTGGAGAATTTATTAATGGTTTAGATGCTTCAGGTTTATTAGATAATACTGTTATTGTTATCTATGGTGATCATGATGCTAAAATTAAAAGGTCAGAGTTCAATCGCTATTATAACTATGATCCTTATACTGATAACATCTTAACGAAAGATGATGAAAACTATCAAGACATAAACTTTTATACCTATGAATTAAATCGTAAAGTACCATTTATTATATGGACTAAAAACAAAAAATTTAAAACCGAAGTAACGAAAGTCATGGGAATGTATGATGTGGGACCTACTTTAGGTAATATGTTTGGATTTAATAATCCTTATGCTTTAGGTCATGATATCTTTAGTATCAATGAAAATGTGGTAGTATTTCCTGATGGTAATTGGTTAACTAATAAGATGTATTATAATAATCAAAAAGAAGAGGGATTACTACTTCAACCAGACGAGCCAGTAAGCAGGGATTATATTGATAAATACAATGATTATGCAACGAGAATAATCGATTTATCAGATGCGATTATTGTCCATGATTTAATTCGTAAAACCCAAGAATCTGAAAGTGTCTTAAAACAAGCTAAATAAAACCTTCTAAAAGAAGGTTTTTTTATGTTGTTGCTTGGATATAATCAATGGTAACATCAAAATTAACTGGGGCTGGATTCGGAATAGTTGAAGTTGTATTCCATGTTACAACAATGGAACCAACAGTCACATCGCCAACATTTAAAGTTGAACCTTCAATTTCATTCAGTCCAATAATAATAATGGTAAAGTCTTCAGTATTATTTTCATTAATAATTAAATTATCAACAGTTGCAGCTAAACTACCAGTGTTTTTAATCGTAAAATCGATGGTAACAGTATCACCAGGAAAACTAAGATTAGCATCAATCGTCATTGAAACTCTATTATCATCAAGGGTTGCAGTAGCTTTAGCAGGATTAGATACTGAAAAACTTGAAAACTCAATTTTAAAATCTCCAACTCCAGTTGCTGTACCGGTAATTCTTAAATTGGCTGCTAATAGTGCATAAACACCAGTTAAGGCAATCGCAAATACAATTAACCCAATAACTAAATATTTTACTTTTCTATCTCTCATCTTTTTCACTCCTATCTATATTATGAATACAATCTAATCAAAAAATACACATTCAGTTTAAATTGCTACCGTATAGTCAAACATATCCAGGTTATAATAAAATAAGAGGGAAAAATATGAGAAAAAGACTTAAAAAAAAACAACTTATAACAAAACTTTTTCTTCTGGTTATCTTATCAACAATGACGATTGGTATTAGCTATTCACAATTATTTGCATCATTAAACATTAAAGGTAATGTCACTGGACATGATGTTACTAAAGATTATGTTATTACCTCAGATAGTAATCCTAACTTAGATATCAGATCATTTACTTCTAATACTACTCAAGTAGGTAATATTGAAAGAACTAATTATCACTTTAATGTTTTTAATTTAGGTAATGAAACAATCAATAACTTCAAATTAACGATTACTTTTAACAATATATTACAAAACATTAATCTTGTGGGTTATGAATATACCTTAAATAATAATATTGTTACTATCATAAATAGTAATGGGTTAAAAAAGAGTAAATCAGTTTTAGTTGATTTTGTGACTGAAGCTATTTCTATGAATACTAAAATACTAACTATAAAATTAGAGGTTCAAATGAGTAGGGATGAAGTAACATTAAATGAATTAGGTGTTGTTTTTAATATAACTAGTAGTTGGGGAAATTATACTTATCAATATGATATTAAAGTAACTAATAAAAGAGGAAAACCAATTAATGCTTGGGAGATAGAAGTCCTATTAAGTAGTAATACATCGTATGTTAGTGGATGGAATGCTAGATATCAGGCAGCTGGAAATAAACTTATTATAAGTAATGCTGAAAATAATGGAAAATTAAAAAATAATGAAACAACTTCATTAGGACTCCAATTAAATACAGACATTATTAATTTTATACCAACTATTGTTAGATTAAGTGTTAGGTAAGTTATGAAAAAGCTATTATTTATTTTGATGATGATAATAATATTTATTTATCTCCTTGCATATCAATGGTTTTTTCGCTATTATGGTGATTTAATTAGCTATGTTGTTAATCCATTAGTCTGGTTAGGGCTTTCCTTAATTAGTTATCTATTATTATACGAACGATATACTTTTAAATATCGAAAAACAATTAGTTATATTGTTATATCTAGTTCATTTATCTATATTATTACTTATTATGCTTTAGGTTTAGTAACTGGTTATACTAATAATCCATATTTGATAACCATAAGTGGTATTGTTATTAATACTTTTAGTATTCTTTTTGTTATTCTTTATAAAGAATATCTGAGGTATGTTTTATTAATGACATCTAATAAATATAATTATGTTTATAAAATATTTATTTATCTTTTATTTTTTTTATCTGATTTAAATATATTATTCATTATTAGACAATTAATTAACTCTGTTACCACTTTTAATATCTTAGGTGAAACAGTAATACCAGTCTTATCAATCAATCTCTTTATGATGTATTTGTGCCAAAAAGGGGGATATATTGTATCTAGTCTGTATCGACTTATAATCATCCTCCCAAGTTTACTAATTCCAATTATGCCTAAAGTTGATTGGATTATTCCAGCCTTATTTAATGTCTTATTCCCATTATTTACTTATTTAGTAATTGAATATATGATCAATAAAAGAAATAAAAAGGTTCCTATTAATGTGGTTGAAGAATTTAATCCTAAAAATTGGATTCTAACCTTTATTATAGCTATTATAATAATTATGTTTGGATTAGGTTCATTTGGGGTCAAACCATCAGTTATTTTAACGAAAAGCATGGAACCAAGTATCAAACCAGGTGATCTAATTATTATTCAACCAATTAATATTAATGAGATAAAAGCAGGGGATATTATTCAATATAAGACAAATGACTATCATGTTGTTCATCGAGTAGTTAGAGTATTAAAAGATAACGATAGTATTCTTTTAGTAACAAAAGGGGATAATAACTTAAGTATTGATCAATTACCTGTCAAAGAAGACCAACTATTAGGTAAAATGAAATATCATATACCCATCATAGGTTATCCATCATATTTATTGCATCAAATAATAGGAAGTAAAGTGGTCGATATTGAAATAGGGAAATAGGGTGATAAGATGAAGATTAAAAGGAAGGATAAAATAATTATCTTTTTAAGTATAATCGTTATGATAACCGCATCTCTTATTTTAATTTATAATATTACTCAAATATTAAAGTATCGTGAAGGTCACCCTAAGGATATTGCTTACACAATGAGGATTGAAGATAGTAATAATTATGAAGTAATTTTAAAAGCTAATCCTTTTCTTACAAATGATGAACTAGATAGTAGTTTCTCTTATATAACCTCATTAGTTAATTATATTAATACTAATTTTACCTATCAATTTGCTATCGATAAAAAAATTCCTCTTAATTTTGATTATTATATAAAAGCAAATATTGTAAGTAAAACTGAAAGTGATGCAACAACTGAAACTTTAAAACCTGTCTGGAATAAAGAATTTATTTTAACTGACCATCGAATAGGTACTAGCAATAATTCTAAAATAACAATTTCAGAAAATTTAAGAATTGACTTAGATTATTATAATGACTTAGTTAATCTTTTTAAAACTACTTTGAATATCCCTATTACATCAACCATAGAAGTAAAATTGATGGTAAGTATTAAAGGAAAATTAGATAATAATATCAATAAAGATCATTATATGCTGATGAGTATTCCTTTAGATGTCCAAGTATTCGATATTAAAACATCAACTAATTATGTAAGTGTCGAAACAATCTATAATAAAGAATTACCTAAAAAAGAAATCAGTTATTTAATTATTATTATTTATATAAGTAGTATTATAGCTATTATATATATTGGGATGTTTATTATTCAACGTACTTATAATCGCTATAAGAGTAAATTTGTTTTAATTAGAAATAAAATTCTAAAAGACTATAGTGACCGCATTGTAACAATATCTAATTTTGTCCAAGATAATAAATTTAAAACAATTAATGTTACTGAATTTGATGAATTAGTAGATTTAGCTAATGAAGCCTATGAACCAATCCTATATTGGGCCAGAAAAGATACAAAAGAATCATGGTTCATAATCATTAGAGATAACATTATATATCGTTATGTTCTGTCCAAAAAAGGCTCATAAAAAGCCTTTTTGTTGTTTTTGATTGACTTAAATAAAAAAATATTATACAATTACATTGTGGTTAAAAAAGCAATATATTATACATATACTATATTACTGGGGCTATAGCCAAGTGGTAAGGCATGGGACTGCAACTCCCCGAGCGTCGGTTCAAATCCGTCTAGCCCCTCCAATAGAAAATTAACTTGCATTAATGTGCAAGTTTTTTTATTAAGATTTTCGTTCTTTCAAAAGTATTTATCATTATTATGAAAATGAATATATTGGTGTTATAATATAACTAATAGATAAATAGTAATTTGTTAATATGAATTTCTCTTTTTAATAACTATTAATTCCGTATGTTAATATGCATTGCTTGTAGCAACGCCTTATTTTTAATAAAATTAGTTTAAAGAAAGGAGGAAAGTTTCAAAATGTTAAAGGAAAATATTAAGACATTAAGAAAACAAAAAGGACTTTCACAAGAAGAATTAAGTATTAAGTTGAATGTTGTAAGGCAAACAATATCTAAATGGGAACAGGGATTATCTGTTCCTGATTCTGAAATGTTAATTTCTATATCAGAAGTATTTGAAACTCCTGTAAGTACTTTGCTTGGAGAAACAATTTCTGAAACCAAAGACGATGATTTGAAAGTTATTTCAGAAAAATTAGAAATAATAAATTATCAACTTTCACAACAACAAAAACTAAAAAGAAAGAAAACACAATGCTTATTAATAGCTTTAAGTATAATTATAATAATAACTTTTGTTATTCTATTTTTATTAGATAGTCCTTATTTGAATTGGGATTATAGTGATCCGGAAAATGCTGTTTTAGGTGTTACTTTTCATACCTTTGAATGGATATTTGTTAGAATTGCACCAATTGTTTTTATTAGTTCAATAGTTGGAATTGTTATTATTCAAAAAAAGAAGTAAATTACAATTTATCTAACTTTTTTCTTATGAATGACTAACCTAAAATAACTTTATTTAATAAATCGGATTCAGTTATCTTTATGAAATAGTGTATCAAAAGTGTATCAAAACATTCATAAAGATTGACTTTATTTCAAATAGTAAAATTAGGTAAAAACCTTATTTTATATAGGCTTATTGCGTGAATCATATGCTTTCAAAGTGATGCACCAATAACTGCAACTCCCCGAGCGTTGGTTCAAATCCGTCCAGCCCCTCCAATAGAAAAGTAACTTGCATTAATGTGCAAGTTTTTTATTTAAAGAATTATTATCATATGTGGTATAATATTTTTAAGGTGGTTCTATGTATAAAATACTACAATCATATATTAATAAGTATTATAAAAATTATAAAATAGGTTTAGTCCTTTTAATTATTTTTACCTTATTAATGATGACGCTAATGATTGTTAAGAAATTCCTTTTATAGCAATTATAATATTTTTAACAATAATAATTTTATCAATTTTAAGAATAGTAAAACAACATAGAAAAAATCATTCAATATTGATATAACATATCAAAGTCATAAATATAAATTGATGACTTTTTTTGTTAGATTATTGTATAATGTTGTTGAGGTGTAATGATGGATATTTTAATTAGAAAAGCTACAATTAAAGATTTAGAATCGGTTAATAAGATTGCAGTTCAAGAACAAACTCTTCATGTTGAATTAAGACCTGATTTATATAAACACAGTGATACAGTAATGACTGAACAGTGGCTTAATCAGCTATTAACTGATGGCATTGTTTTAGTAGGGGAACACGAAAAACGAGTTATTGCTTATGCTACTTGTTATATAAAAACAATAAATGATCCGTTAATGATTAGTAAAAAAATGATGTTTATTAAATCAGTTGCTAGTGACAAAACTTATATTGGTTTAGGGATTGGAACGCAGATGCTGAACTATATTAAAATGTTAGCTCTAGAAGAAAACTGTGATGCTATTGAACTACAAGTTGATAGTAAAAATAATAGAGCGATTAGTTTTTATGAAAAGATGGGAATGAGTGAAAAGTCTAAAACAATGGAATTGAATTTATAATAAGAGTTAAAATAATAAAATGGGTAATTATATTCTCGTATATGTTATAATATAAAAAGAAATAGATAATAAGGTGGGAGAAAACATAAGTATCAAAAATATTATAATTGATGTTGTTAAATCAGTATTACCTCTTACGATTGTTATGTTTTTATTACAACTTATTTTTGTTGGTATAAATTTAAATAGTTTTTTAATACTAATTTTCGGATCTATTATTACCATGATTGGTTTTATTATATTTATGATAGGTGTTGAAAATAGTTTAATCATGCTAGGTGAATGAACGGGTAAAAAAATAATGACTAAAGCTAAAATATGGTTTATTTTAGCTTTTTGTGTAGCTATTGGTTTTGCGGTAACAGTTGCTGAACCTGGAGTTCAAGTTTTATCTAATCAATTAGATACGATATCGAATGGTACTTTTGTTAATAAATATTTATTTATTATTACGATATCATTAGGGGTAGGAATATTTCTTGCTATAGCAGCCATTCGTTTTGTCTATGATATATCGTTAAATAAAATACTAATTTTTAGTTATGCATTAGCTTTTATACTAGTTTTTATTAGCCCTAAAGAATTTTTAGCTATTGCTTTTGATGCGGGAGGGGTTGTAACTGGCCCAATGATTGCTTCCGTTCTTTTTTCTATCATGCTTTCAATGTCAGAAGTAATTGAAACCAGTAATCCATTATTATATGGTTTTGGATTATTAGCCCTAGTATCTTTAATGCCTATCTTATCAATTATGATTTTAAGTATTATCTATAAAATAAAAAATAAAGGAGACGTTAATTATGAATAATCATCGTTTAGCTAATTATAAATTAATTATTGTCATCTTAAAAAAAGGTTTAGCTTCTAATCTAATTAAAAAATTAAAAAAATATGGGTTAGTAGGTAGTACGATTATGTTTGGTAAGGGAACTGCTGAAAAAAAGTTTATGAACAAATCCTTGGTATTAAGCATGAACCAGAAAAAGAAATTATTTTGATTGTTGTTGACCATCAAAAAGTTGATCAAGTGTTAGATGAAATTGTTGAGAAAGTTAAACTAAATAGAGGTGGAATTGGGATTGGTTTTGTTTTAGATGTTGAAAAAGTAGCTGGAATTAATCAAGAAGGATAATTATCCTTCTTTTATATTTTAAAAGTTGTAAATAAATCGTAAATTACAGCGTAATTACTTGCATTTATAATGGTTAATTGCTATACTTTTATTAAGATATAGCGGTATTTGAGGAGTAAAATGAAGAAAGAAAATAAAATTAAAAAATATTGGATTATAATTTTATTGTTTGTATTAGCAACAATCTCAATTGGATATGCATTGTTTGCTGATGTCCTAAATATTCATGGTACTGCTAGAACCGTTGGTGAGTTTGATATTCAAATATCGGAAAGCACCATTATATCTGCAGTTGGTTGTACACCAACAACGACTATTTCTAGTGATAAGAAAAGTCTTTTGCTTGAAGTTCCTAATTTAAAATACCCAGGAGCAACAACAACAATTAATGTTGTCGTAAAAAATCAAGGTAATATTGCTGCTAAACTACTAAGTGTTGATTTAACTGGTCATGATGATCCTGATATTCGAGTTATATATTCGTCATTAGTACCTGGTATAATCCTTGAGGCTGAAGAAACACATTCATTTGATATCAACATTGCTTGGGATTTAGAATCGACGATTAAGGAGCAGAAAACTTTATATTTTGAAGCAACATTAAATTATGAACAAGATGTCTAGATATCTTAACTAGAAAAAATAAAAAAAGGAGTAGAAAAAATGAAAAGAAAAACTAAGTCAGACAAAAAATATGTTATCTTTGTATTAATTGCTATTTTATTATCATTTACAGTAGGTTATGCGTTATTCTCAGAGGTCTTAAATATTAGTGGTACAGCTACTACAACAGGTACTTTTGATATTGAGTTCACATCAGCTACACCAGCAGCATCACCAGACACTATTGGTTGTAATCCAACTGCTACTATTTCAGCTGATAAGAATACTTTAACAATTGCAGTACCAGATTTATCACAACCAGGAGCAAAAGCAACAATCAATGTGGTAGTTACTAATGTTGGGAATATTGCTGCTGAGTTATTAAGTGTTGATGTGACTGGAAATACTGACCCAGATATTGTTGTACAATATCCAAATTGGCCAACTACAGTTACCTTAGAGCCATTACAAACATATGAATTTCCTGTAGTTGTATCTTGGGATCCTGATTCTTCTACAAGTAACAAAGAAGTAACTTTTACAGCAGCTTTAAACTATCAACAAGCTTCATAGAAAAATTAATAGTAGTGAATTGAAAGATGGTGAGCCTTTTGAAGAAGAGAAATAGAGGGAAACTAAAAATCAATTCCATACCTGTATTAATTGCCATTATTCTTTTGATGATGAGTATTGGATATAGTTTTTTTACTGAAACTTTAAAAATTGGTGGTTCAGCTACAGCTAACCTAGTTATTTCTGGAAATGCTTTAAAGTTGGGATTTACTCCTGTTGATGGGAGATATTCAACGGGTGCTACCCCGGCCAATTTTACTTTTAATAGTGAAACGTTAACAAATAGTAATACAATTACTATTAATTACACTAGACTAAGCAATAGTAGAAGTAGGTATACTTTTGATTTAACGCTTCCTTTTAAAAATATCTATCCCGTTCCTTTATCTAGTGGAACGATAACTAGTACCATTTTGAGTGGTCAGGGTGAACTTTCAAAACCAACAGTCACTTTAGGTAGTAATACATTAGCTGGTAAAGGAACAAGTCAGTTTAATGTCAACTTTTCCACTACCGTTAAAAAAAGTGGTACAATCAGTCTTCAGGTTACGGTAAGCTATGTGGTCCAGGGTCTTACTCAATATTTCTATTATATTATTAATATTTATTAGGAAGGGCAATATGAAGAGGATAAAAAAAATAAATATTATTGTTTTTACTATCGGTGCTATAATCATAGCCCTTTCTTTTATATTGGAGAACATAATCAAGGGCAATCAATATTTTTATTTATATAAACCAATAATGTGGATACTAATTACTTTAATAATAAGTTTAAAAGTTAAAAAGAAGGTACAATCATTTAATTATAATAAAAATGAAATTAAACAAATGGCTCTTATTTGTTCTTTTATCTATATTATTATATATTTTTTAATGGGCTTAATTATTGGTTATACTAATAATCCTTTAGATCGTTCTATATTAGGTATTTTAAAAAATACCTTGGCTATTATCTCAGTTGCAGTTTGTGTAGAGATAATTAGAACTAGATTATTAAAATATACTAATTCTAAAAAGCAATGGTTTATTCCTCTGCTTGTTACATTAGTTTTTACTGTAATTGATATTAATTTAAATAGTATTCCTAGTTATGATAATGGGGCACATGTGATTATTAACTTTATTTTTAAAGAAGTAGGACCAAGTATTATTTTAAATATTGCGCTTAGTTATTTAGTTTATCGTGAAGGACTAGCCTCAGCATTATTATTTAAATTACCATGTTTATTAGTAATGATTATTACACCTATTTATTTGACGAATAATTATGCGATTATCTTTGCGATTCAAGTTGTTGTCTTTTTGATTATGTATATCAATATTGAAAAGATTTGTCATCATGAAAGTAAATTTGTTTTAATTAAACCAATGACTATTAAAGATAAGATAAAATATGGTGTGATGGTCATATATGGATTGTTTCTAATTGCTTTTTCTTTTAAATTATTATCTTTTTTCCCAATCGCCATTATCAGTGACAGTATGTCTCCAACGATTAGAAGAGGAGATGTCGTGGTTGTAGATAAGATTGAATATGAAGATATTAAAATAGGTGATACAATTGCCTATTCGTTAAATAATATTTCAGTTGTTCATCGAGTTATGGAGAAAAGACAAAATCATCAATTAGGTAAAGTTCTAGTAACTAAAGGTGATAATAACCGAGTTAAAGATATTAAATATGTTTCTGAAGATCAAATATTAGGAAAAGTAACTGTTATTATTCCTAAATTTGGGTATCCGGCTATCTTATTTAGGGAATTAATGCAAAAACCAGGGAAGGTTGAAGTAGAAACGGGTGGTACTTATGAATAATAAAAAATTTATTTTAAGAAAAGAAGTTCTCAATCTAATTCTTCTTGTTTTAGTTGCTTTAACAATCAATAGTGGTTATCGCTTATTTAAAATCTATGCGGATATTAAGAGCCAACAAAATGATTTTATATATAAAAATAGTAGTACTGTTGATTATGATGTCTATATTCATAATAATGATTTTATTAAAGAACCAGTTTTATCAGTCGATAAAACATATATTACAGAATTAGTTGATAATATTAAAATGAAGATGACTTATCGATATCAAGGAGATGAACCATTACCAATTAAGTATCAACATTCGGTCGTTGCTATTCTTCATGTAGAGTATAACGATGATCCAACTAGTAATAGTAATCCGGTTATTTGGGAAACTGAAACCATCATTAAACCACTAACCAAATTCAAAGAAATAAATGGTCGTAATTTTACTATCAGTGAAAGTTTTGACATTGATATTACAGAATATAATCAAATGGTTAAAAGTTTTAAAGAAAAGTTTTCTTTGCCAATCTTAGCTCATTTAGAATTGAAAATGCCTATTTCTTTCTCGGGTAATTCAACAGAATATCGTTTTGATGAAAAATATGATGTTTTAGTTAGAATTCCTTTAGATAGAGCTGTCTTTGATATTGAAACGCAACTTAATAAGAGTGAATCCAAGAGTCAAAAACCATTATATCCAACGGATACTGATATTCCAGTCAGACAAGTTGCCTTTCACATTATTTTATTAGTTATGTTGATCAGTTTAATTATAACAACATTTAATAAGAAAAAACGTTTTGATAATCATGAAGAATATGAGAAATACATGCAAAAAATAAAGGATGATTATGGAGAAATCATCGTTGAAACCAATACAATGGTTGATAGTATTGGTATGAAACCGGTATCGATTATTAGTTTCGATGAAATGTTAAATCTATCAAACAGCTTATTATTACCAATTATGTTATTTGAAGAAGATGAAAAAGCTGTTTTCTATGTAGCAAAAGATAAGATTCTATATGTCTATATTATTAAACAAGGAAAGCCTATTAAATATAAATAAGTATATAGTTAGATATGATAAAACCAGGATGATAAATCCTGGTTTTTATTATAAGTTAAGATTATCTTATTCTTGATTAAATAATAGTGTAATAGGTTTTAATTTATCTTTATCTAATTGCCTATAACTAACTCCGCACATATCTAATAATTTCTTAGAAGCAATAAAAATATCATCACCAGCATACTTATCAGATAAATAAATAACTTCTTTAATACCTGATTGAATAATCAATTTAGCGCATTCATTACAAGGGAATAGATCGACATATATCTTGCCACCTTCTAAATCTTTACGACTACCACGATAATTCAAAATGGCATTTAATTCTGCATGACATACATATGCGTATTTAGTTTCTAAGGTATGTCCTTCTCGTTTCCAAGGAAAGTATTCATCTTCAACTCCATTTGGAGCACCATTATAACCAATTGATAAAATACGATTATCCTTTCCAACAATACAAGCACCAACTTGAGTAGAAGGATCTTTACTTCGCATTGATGATAATTTAGCTACAGCCATAAAGTATTCATCCCAACTTAAATAGTCAGTGCGATTATCTTTAATTTTTATAATTCCTAAATCTTTTAATTCCATAAATCAAACACTCCTTGCTATCATTATTATAGCATATCTAAACTAAAAATAAAGAAATAATTAAGAAAACAAAAATAGTTGTGTAGAACAAAAATAGGAATATTTTTTATTTTTCCGACTATAATAATAATAACTTTTAGCACTCACTTTTGACAAGTGCTAAAAGTTGTGCTAAAATTATAATTAGGAAAGGAAGTGTAAAGATGAATTTACTCACTAGAAATTTTTATTTAGATGACTTGTTTGATGGCTTAATTACTTCAGCTAAAGGGAATGATATGAAATGTGACATCTATGAAAAAGATGGTGATTATAAAATCGAAATGGATATTCCTGGATTTGACAAAAAAGATATTGAGATTGAAATCAATAATGGTTATTTAAATATTACAGCTGAAAAGAAGGAAGAAACTAATGACGAAGGTAAAAACTATATCCGTCGTGAAAGAAGTTATGGTAAATACCAAAGATCATTTTATTTAGGAGATATAGAAGTTGAGAAGATTGATGCTGAATTTAAAGATGGATTATTAAAAATTTCTATCCCTAAAGCTGAAGAAAAAGAAATCAAAAAGCTTATCGAAATAAAATAATAAAGCAACATTTATATGTTGCTTTTAATATAATAAAATTAAATTTATATAATTAAAATCGTACATGATTGTTATGTACGATTTTTTTCTTTTCTTTTAGTTATAAAGATATATGAGCCAACCGAACCTATTATTAGTCCAACAACTAATGATGAAATAATATATAATAGTTGATTGCCTTCTTGATATAATTCTGAATTGCTTAAAACAGTTGCCTTGGACGTGCTACGGTCTTCAATAACTATATTATCATCACTACTAACAGGTGTATCATTACTACTAGCATTTCCATTATTTAAGATATCATCTTCTTCTGGGGTTTTATCAGTAGAACTATTACTTGTATTACCATCATAGGGTTCAGATAAAATTGTTACTTCATCTTCTTCAACACCATTATTACCTTCGACATAAATTGCCTTCACATGATACGGCCATATAACTAAAGCACCCATAAAAACTAATAAGATTAATATTCTTTTCATTTTTACCTCCTTTTTTATTTAATGCTTAATTAATACTTTACCTCTTGGTTGATTAGCTTTTTTAACGATATCATTTTTCCAAGCATCAGAATAGGGTCTAGCATAATATAAAGTATGAACATATTCTTCGGTTAAATAACGATATTCATTATTGATATCGTCAGGGGATTTATGCATGGTATATTTAAATTCAAAATAACTATCATGATTTTCAATATAGGCTACCTTTAAACTTTTATCATTGTAATCACTATTGGTCGTGATATTTATATAGCGACTATAATTATATAATAACTCTTGATCAGCAAAAATAACTTCACCATAAAGAAAGATATCATATTTTTTTAAGTGGTAAATAACACGTGTCCAAAAATCACAATTTTCTTGGGGTAGGGCAATACTTTTAGCAGCATCAAATCTAAAACCACTAACACCACAGTCAATTAATTCATTTAGAAAATTAATAATGATATTTTGTAAATCATGGTTTTGTAGTTGTAGTCCTGGTAAGTTACCAATACAATAATTTATTACTTGATAGCGATTATCCCAATCATCAATATTTTTAGGTTCTTTCCAAAACTGGGGATTATTTTTTAAAATCTCGTCCACTTGATCATGAGGTTTTATTTGATTGTCGTTTGAACCAGCCATATGATTACAGATTACATCGGCAATAATACGGATATTATAATTATTAGCACACTCACATAATCTAATCAAATCTTCTTTGGAGCCGTATTGATTTCCAATTCTAAAACCACAAGGTTGATAAGATAACCACCAATTGCTATAGTTATCCTCTTTTAATGGTTGAATGGGGTTAATTTGAACCGCATTAAAACCTTGATTATTAATTTGTTCTAACTCATTAATAATGTCGTTTAACTTCCAATTCAATAAGTGTAGAATTCTCATACAGTATACTCCTATAAATTTATTATAGCACTTTTTACTTTGATATAGTACTTCGATTTGATATTTTTAAATAATTTGTTATAATATATAACCACATGAAAGAAGAGTGGGTATAATGTTAGAAAAGGCTTATGATTTAGATAAATGTATTCACCTTAATTTAGTTAACAGAAGTGATGAAGAGGTCCAAAAAATAGTTGAAGAAACGCAAACTACGATTTATGATGCGAAGGACCAATTTCGTTGGCATGAGGTTAATGGCAAATATTATCGTTTTAAGTTTTCTAATCGTTTATTTAATATTTTAAACGAACTAATTGGTCCCAAGATAGCTAAAAGATTGGAATTACAAACAGTTAATAATATTCCAGCTATTATGGATTGTAGTGAATATTTTAAATTATATGGGATTTTATCAGAAAACTTTAAACAAAAAGACCATGAATATGTCGATATGTTTGGATTAGGATTTAAACACAGAACCCCACCGCATTATAAAAATATAACTAAACTACAAAAATATTGTCGTGAAGAAGATTACCCTGAACTAATTGATGCACTCTTTAAGATGACAGCTCTTGATCATATTATGGGACAAGCTGACCGGGTATCAGGTAATTTCTTATTTGAGAAGAAGGGAGATAAAACAACTTTTGCTCCTTTATTTGACTATTCCGAGGCTTATGAAGCGATTAAAGATGGTTGTGTTTTTAACCTGGTTCATAATCGCCAAAAACCATTTAATGTTGCCAATGCCTTAATTGCCCCAGCATTTTATGAATCGAAATTTAGACGAAGATTAAAAAAATATCCTAATTTTCAAAAATACTTAGAAAAAGTTAAAGAAATAGATATTATCGAAATATTAGAAGAAATCGAAAAAGAAAATAATCTAACTTTATCTGATCAATGTAAATACTATTACGATGTTCGAACCAAAGAAAAACAAAATATTATTATTTTTTAATAAAAGTAGAATCAGAATTAGATTCTACTTTTTATTGTGATATAATCGATATAGGAGCGTTATCATGAATGAAATATATTGGGTTATTACCTTAATTATTAGTTTTGTTGGTGTTTTATTATTTTATAAATATTTTGGTAAAACGGGTTTATTTATTTGGTTAGTTCTAGCAACCATTATTTCTAATATTCAAACCGTTAAAATCGTATATTTATTTGGGGTTGAAACATCTTTAGGAAATGTTTTATATGGAACAACTTTTCTAGCAACAGATATTTTAAATGAGAAATATGGAAAAAAAGTAGCTCGCCAATCAATTTATTATTGTTTTTCGAGTATGGTTGCTATGACAATTTTAATGTATCTATCATTACTGTATATTCCAAGTTCAAATGACTTTGCTAATGATAGTTTAGTACTTATTTTTACTTTGAATATAAGAATTACACTTGCTAGTATAACTGGATATGTGATTAGTCAATTTTTTGATACTTGGTTATATAGTAAATTAAGAGAAAAATATCAAGCCCTCTGGATTAGAAAAACAGGTAGTACTATGTCTAGTCAATTAATTGATACTTTTCTTTTCACATCTATTGCCTATATTGGCCAATTACCATTGATTACAGTATTAAGTATAGGTATTTCAACTTATCTGTTTAAATTATTTATTAATATTTTAGATACGCCAATTATTTATATGGCAGTTAAAATAAAAACAAAAAAAGAGTAATATATTAAATTCTTATATATTACCCTTTTTTACTTCAAGTATTTCATATTCTTCATCATTATATTTAATGGTATCGCCAACGACTTTTTCTATTAATAATTGGCCAATAGCTGAATCCGAAGCTATTGTTGGATTATCTGGGTTATCAGGATTTCCACCTTCAACTCTTTTTATAATACTATTATATTTAGGGCCATAGGATCCGAACCAATCAAACACATCTATATACTCAACATAAGGAATAATAATTTTATATTCAACAATATCATTATTGGTTTTATTTTTTAATTTTATACGATCATTAATTTGAATTGCTTTTTCTAATTTAGGTGTATTTTTTTGATTATTCCTATTTAGACTAAATGTATAATGACAATTGGGATAATTACTACAGCCATGAAATTTCCCATATTTCCCAATTTTAACTTCTAAATATCCTCCACATGCTGGACATTTATTAACCACTTTATACCTCCTCAACATTATAAAATAAGCAATAATTATCAAGATAATATTTAAATTATTATACCATAAAAACTATTTATAATAAATATTGATTGTTAATGTCTTAAAGGATATTAATAATAATTTATGTATAATAAAACCCCTTATAAAATAAGGGGTTAATTTCATCTGGAGCAAGTGACCGGAATCGAACCGGCATCCTAGCCTTGGCAAGGCCATATACTAACCGTTGTACTACACCTGCATGACAAAATAATTTTATCATAAATCAAAAAAGTTGTCTAGTCTATAAATAATTTTTATTTAATAATACGCTATTTATCTTTATATATGTGTTATAATATATCATACAAATGAAAAACATCTATACTTAAATGGGGGATTTATGGTAAAGAAGAGTTATTTTAAAAATCATTCGAATGAAGAATTAAAGGAATATTTTAATGTTTTATGTAATGGTGATTACCCATCTTTTATTGATAAGTATATTAACTTAGATGAATTACAAAGATTAAAGGGTGTAGGTCAATTTTGTGGAGTTGATTATAATAGTTTAGCAATGCATAATACGAAATACTGGTACTCTAGATTAGATCACAGTGTTGCTTGTGCTTTGATTGTTTGGCATTTAACAAATAATAAAACACAAACCTTAGGTGCTTTATTTCACGATGTTGGAACACCTGCTTTTGCTCACTCAATTGATTATATGTACCGGGATTATGTTAAACAAGAAAGTTCGGAAAAGTCAACAGATGAGATAATTAAAAATTCAACGTTAATTAAGAAGTTCTTAAAAAGTGATAAGGTTAGTTATGATGATGTTATAAATATTGACAGATTTCCCATTGTTGAAAGTGAACGACCAAAGATATGTGTTGATCGGTTAGATGGTATTTTAAGTACAGGACTAGTTTGGGGTAAGTTTTGGAGTCTTGATGATATTAAGCATATATATAAGAGTCTCGTTATTTTAAAAAATAGTGATAATCAAGATGAAATAGGATTTGATAATCTTTCAACAGGTGAATACTTCTACAAAGGTGCTTATAAGTATAGTATGTTGCTCCAACTAAATGAAGATAAACTTAGTATGCAACTAACTGGTGATGTCATGAAGATGGCCATTGATTATCAGGTTATAACTATTGATGATTTGTATCAATTAAGTGAAAGAGACATTATTCAGAGAATAAAAGATTCTGATAACGAAATGGTACGGTATGTTTGGTCAAAGTTTGAAAACTTAACTAAAGTTGAAAAAACCAATCTTAAACCAGTTGATAAATATTATATTTCGATTGATTGTAAAAAAAGAAATGTTAATCCTTTAATTAAATTTAATGGCAGTAATTATCGTTTAACTGATATATCAGTAAAGACTCAAAAATTAAATAATATCTATCATAATTTTAAAGATACTGAATATGCATATATTGATTTAGAACCTATTAAAATATTAAAAAAGGAGAGATGAAAATGATTTCGTTTAAAAGAATCGCCAATAAAGATTATTCTAATTTAATCGTCAATAGGGGTAATCTTTATATAGGAAAAGTAGTTGCTAAGGTGGAAACTGAAAATGTGTCAGGCAAAAAATTATCCAAAGATATTATCTTTAATCCACAAAAAAATGGAACTAATAAAGTAGATTATGTGAAACTATATCGCAAGATCTTATTCTCTTTAGATGAAAATAAGTTATCACAAGATTTATTATATGATTCACCGCATTATTATGTTCAAAACATTACCTCAGATAACGAATTAAATAAAGATATTAGAATAATTGATGAAGTTAAATTAGAATCTTTGTTAAGTTATTATGGTTTTGAAGAAATATTAACAGGAGAAGAAATAAAAAAAACCATTAAAATGTTTTTTAATAATAATTCTTTTATCTATGAAAATTCTGAGGATTTTGGATTAATAAGAGCTAAACGATTTGGGATTGATGGTTATTACCATAAAAATACTGGAAGTCCTTTTAACTCACTTATGTTTGAAAATATAAACAGTATTATAACTTGTCGTGAAAAACCTCATCCTGATGAAAAGGTTAAACAAAAAGTAAAAAAACTATATTAATATATTGACAAATAACTTTTAATAGAATATAATTTTTATAGAACTTGAAATTATTCAAGTTCTCTTTTTAATAAAAAAGGTTAAAAACCCTTGTGTTCGCATATATTTGTGATATAATGGTAATGGCTTTTTTTAATACACACGTTTATGGATTTAAATACCTAGTGCCAGTTGGTGGTGTTTAAAGTTGAAGTAAGCGGAGGAAAAAAACAAAAGGAGGAATATTTATGGCAGTTGTTTCGATGAATTATTTACTCGAAGCAGGGGTTCACTTTGGTCATCAAACTAAAAGATGGAATCCAAAAATGAAAGAATTTATTTTTACTTCAAGAGATGATATCTATATTATTGATTTACAAAAGACCGCTAAAATGATTGAAGAAGCTTATATGGCTTTAAGAGAAATTGCGGCTAATGGTGGAAAGGTTTTATTTGTAGGTACTAGAAAACAAGCTAGTGATGCAATTAAAGAAGAAGCTTTAAGATCTAATTCTTATTACGTTACTGAAAGATGGTTAGGTGGAACCTTAACTAATTTCAAAACAATTAGAAAAAGAGTTAAAAGATTAGAAGAAATTGAAAACATGGAAAAAAACGGTGTTTTTGAAGTTCTTCCTAAAAAAGAAGTTATTGGAATTAAAAAGGAATACGATAAGTTAAATAATTTATTATGTGGTATTAGAGATATGTATAAATTACCAGATGCGTTATTTATCATTGATCCAACCAAAGAAGAAATAGCGATTAGAGAAGCTAGAATTCTTAATATCCCTATTTTTGGACTTATTGATACGAATTGTGATCCTGATATGGTTGATTATGTTATTCCTGGTAATGATGATGCGATTAGATCAGTTAAGTTAATTACTAGTGTTATGGCTAATGCAATTGTTGAAGCACAAGGTGGAGAAGTTATTGACTATGTCAATGATGAAGAAAAGAACAGAACTGATAATCCTACTGATATTATGCAAAAAGCATTAGAAACTGTTAAGAAAAAGGAAGATCGTCCAAGAAGATTTCACAATGATAATAATTCAAATAGATTTAGAAATGATAGACCATACCATCGTGAATCAAAACCATATCGAGAAAAACCAAAAGAAATCGATAAGAAGGTAGAATCAAAAGTAAAAGAAAATGAAGTAAAAGAAATCGAAAAAAAGGTAGAACCAAAAGTACAAGAAACAAAAGTTGCTATTAAAAAGGATTTAACAGCTAAAAAAGAATCTCCAAAAGTAGATTTGGCAACTTTAACAGTTGCTCAACTAAGAGATTTAGCTAAAGAAAAAGATATCAAAGGATATTCAAAGATGTTAAAAGCCGATTTAATTGAAGCTTTAAAATAAAACTACTAAAAGACGATTTTCATAATCGTCTTTAAATTTAGAAAGGAAGATAATATGATAAGTGCTGGATTAGTTAAAGAACTAAGAGAAAAAACAGGAGCAGGAATGCTTGATTGTAAGAAAGCTTTAGAAGAAAATAATGGTGATATTGAAGCAGCTATCGATTGGTTAAGGGAAAAAGGAATTTCCAAAGCTGCTAAAAAGGCTGATCGTATTGCCGCAGAAGGAATCGCAGCTATCTTAATTAAAGATAACGATGCTGTAATTGTGGAAGTAAATGCTGAAACTGATTTCGTTTCAAAGAATGATGAATTTAAAGAAATGGTTAATACCATCTTAGAGACGATTATCGAAAATAATCCTAAAACAGAAGAAGAAGTCTTAAATTTAAATACATCTGCTGGTACGATTGAAGAATTAATCGTGGCTAAAACATCTAAGATTGGTGAAAAACTAAGTTTTAGAAGATTTACTAAGTTAACGAAAAAGGATAATGAAGCATTTGGTTCGTATATCCACATGGGTGGTAAGATAGCGGTGTTAACTTTATTAGAAAATACTAATGAAGATGTAGCTAAAGATGTAGCTATGCAAGCAGCGGCTATGAGACCAACTTATGTTCGAATTTCTGATATCCCAAGTGAAGTTATTGAAAGAGAAAGATTTGTTTTAAAAGAACAAATCGTTAATGAAGGAACAAAACCAGAATTTGCTGATAGAGCAGTTGAAGGTAGAGTTAAAAAATTCTATAAAGAAGTATGTTTAGAAGAACAACCATTTATTAAAGATAGTGACATTAATGTTGCTAAATATGTTAGTAATAATTCGGGGACAATCAAAGAGATGATCCGTTATGAAGTAGGCGAAGGAATGCAAAAAAGAGAAGAAAACTTTGCTGAAGAAGTAGCTAAACAAATAAATAGTTAATTAAAAAGAATCATTAAATAAATAATGATTCTTTTATTATAATATTTAAAGTATTATCTAGTAATATCTTTTCGATTGATTGATAATTCTCATCACTAATAAGTATCGTATAAGAAATTGTTTCCTTAAATTCTTTCTTTATTACTTTGATGTCTTGTAATAAGTTATCAATTATTTTTACTCTATCATAATTAAATTCAATGATTATTTTGTGACCTTCATTTAAAGTAACAATTGTCGTTTTATCTAAAGTTGATGTTATGGCTTTGGTATAGGCTCTAATCAATCCCCCCGAACCCAATTTAATACCACCAAAGTATCTAATCACAACCCCTAAAACATTATCTAACTGATTTTTTTCTAAGACATTTAAAATAGGTATACCAGCAGTTCCGCTAGGCTCACCATCATCATTAAACCTTTTTATATTAGAAATAATATAGGCATAACAATAATGAGTAGCATCTTTATATTCTTCATTTAATTGTTCTAAGATTGATTTAACTTCTTCTTCATTGTTAATCCGATATAATAAACCAATGAATTTTGATTTATTGATTATGATTTCATTGGTTGCCTTTTTATCAATTGTTCTCATCCTATCACCAATTTTATTATAACACATATAACTAAATTTGCATTTTTAAATATCTTGTGCTATAATAACCAGCACATTCGGAATTTATCGATGTAAGAGGGGGTAATAAGATGAGTTACGAAGCAGATATGATGAGATGTTTAACATCATCAATTAATAGGGAAATCCCTAGAATGAGTAGGGATTTAAAAAACTTTCAAAGTTCTTTTAATGGTAATGAAGTTGTTAAGGCCTTAGAAAAGAATACGGAGGAACAAATTCGCAATCAAAAGCAACAACAAATTGCTAATATATTTGAATTGTGCGAATTTGCAACTAAACATCCAGAATATAACTTACTTACTAAAGAAGAAATTAAAGTATTATTGACTGGTGCTAAAGAAGATCTTCTAGCAATGAAAAAAGAAGAAACAAAAGAAGATGTAAAGGTAGAACCAAAGAAAAAGGGATTTTTCAGATAAAGAAAGACATTCGTCTTTTTTTTTGCTATAATTGAGATGGTGAATAGTATGTTGTATATACAACTTTTAGGTGTTTTAGCTTTCGTTTTTTTATTGGTTGGTTTTTGGTTAAAATCAAAGAATGGTATATTGATGATGCATTTATTAGCAAATGCTGTATTTGCTGTTCATTATTTTTTATTAGGAGCTATTAGTGGAGGAAGTATTTGTACTGTAGTTGTTTTCTCTGATTTCTTTTTACGCAATAAGAAAAGTGATAAAGAAATGAAAAGACACGGAATTATTTTCTCGATTCTTTTTCTTTTAGTTGGATTATTGACAGCCAGTAATGCTTTAACTTCAATCCCGATTATTGCAGCCATTTTCACGATGTATTTGCTATTAAAAGGTGAAGCTAATGATATTAGGTTAGGAATGGTCTTTGTGTCACTAATGTGGGCTTTTTATGCTTATACAGTAGGCTCATATTCTGTTTTAATTACGGAAGTTATTTTGGCTATTTCAAATACTTTTGCTTATAATAAATATAAAAAGAAAAAAAATAGGTGATCTAATGTTTAAAGACAAACTAAAGTTAGTACCTAATAAACCAGGGTGCTATTTAATGAAAAATAGTGATGGGGTTATTATTTATGTAGGTAAAGCCAAACTATTAAGGAATCGATTAAGTTCTTATTTTAGAGGCAATCATACTGGTAAAACAGCTAAATTAGTTAGTGAGATTGCTGACTTTGAATATATGGTTGTTAGTAGTGAAAAAGAGTCTTTGATTTTAGAATTAAATTTAATTAAAAAATATGACCCTAAATATAATATCTTGCTTAGGGATGATAAAAGTTATCCCTATATTGAACTAACTAATGAAAAAGTTCCTAGGTTACTTATTGTTCGTAATCTCAATCGCAAGAAGAAACATAATCTTCGATTATATGGACCATATCCTAATGTGACAGCTGCTAGAGAAACTGTTAATTTATTAAATAGAATGTACCCATTAAAAAAATGTCGGACTTATCCCAAAGAATCTTGTCTTTATTATCACATTAATCAGTGTCTAGGTTATTGTGTTTATGATATTAAAGAAGCTAAAATTAAACAAATGGAAGATGAAATAATTAAGTTTTTAAAAGGGGATCACTCCTTAGTAACGAAACGTATTAAAGAAGAAATGACACTTGAAAGTGAACGAATGAATTATGAAAAAGCTAAAGAACTTAAAGATTTATTAGATTATATAAATATTACTTTAGCTAAACAAAAAGTTGAAATCAATGATGATATTAATCGTGATGTCTTCGGTTATTATGTCGATGATAATTATCTAAGTATTCAAGTTTTCTTTATTAGAGGTGGTAAAATTTTAGAACGACACTCTAAAATTATTCCCTTAATTGATGAAGTCATAAATGAACTAACTAGGTATATTGCTAATTTTTATGAAAAAGATGTCTTATTACCAAAAGAGATCCTAGTACCTGATATTATTGATCCTGAATTAATGTCATCGCACTTGGAAATAAGTGTTAAAGTACCAAGTAGGGTTGTAAAACATAAATTAGTTGAAATGGCTAACCATAATGCCAAAATTGCCTTGTCTGAAAAGATTGAATTAGTTAAAAAGGAAGAAGAAAAGACCAGTGGGGCTAATTTAGAATTGATGAACTTATTAAAACTTCATAATTTGGATCGAATTGAATTATTTGATAACTCTAATTTATTTGGCAGTTTTAATGTTTCAGGAATGGTTGTCTTTATCGATGGTCGTCCAAGTAAAAATGATTATCGTAAGTTTAAAATAACGTTAGATAAGAATGACGACTATGGGGCAATGAAAGAAGTTATATATCGTAGATATTTTAAAATCATTAAAGATAATTTAATTAAGCCTAATTTAATTATCGTCGATGGTGGAATTGGTCAAATAAATGTTGCTAGAGAAGTTATCAAAAGTTTAAATTTGAGTATTCCCGTTGTAGGTTTAAAGAAAGATGAACAACATAATACCCATAGTCTCTTAGCTTTTGAGCCTATTCAAGAAATACCGATTGAAAAAAGAAGTAATTTATTTTATTATTTAGAAAGAATGCAAGATGAAGTTCATCAATTTACAATTAATTACCACAAACAAATCAGGAGTAAAGGTACTTTAGAAAGTATTTTAGATAATATTGAGGGAATTGGTCCAAAGCGAAAAAATGAGTTATTAAAAAAATATAAAACAATTAATAAATTTAAAGAATTAAGTATTGAAGAGTTAAGTGAAATACTACCGATTAAGGTTGCTAGTAATTTATTATTATTTTTAAAAAATTATTAGTAATTATAAAGTTATTAAAAACTTAAGAATCATAACGATTCTTTTTTGTTTTGATAAAAAATTTGTTATAATGATATTGGTGATGTTATGTCAAATATAAAAATAATGGATGACTTATTAGCTAATAAGATTGCAGCTGGTGAAGTTGTTGAAAGATGTAGTTCAGTTGTTAAAGAACTAGTTGAAAATAGTATTGATGCTGGTAGTACGGAAATAAAAATAGAATTATTAGAAGCAGGTACAAAGTCAATTAAAGTAACTGATAATGGTAAAGGTATGGAAGAAGAGGATGCTTTATTAGCTTTTTCAAGACATGCTACTAGTAAGATAATGGATGAAGATGATCTATATAATATCAATACACTTGGTTTTAGGGGTGAAGCACTACCTAGTATTGCTAGTGTTAGTGATATTGTATTAAAAACATCGACTGGTGAGGTTGGAAATATTATTCGTTATAAAGGTGGCAAACTAGTTAGTAATGAAAAAGGAGATTCTAGACAAGGTACAGTTATGACTGTTAATGATCTTTTCTATAATACTCCTGCCAGATTAAAGTATCT
>JAQUFI010000061.1 GCA_028684735.1 Bacilli bacterium
GACAACAATATGTTGAAGATGCTATTCAATTAGTTGGTTTAAATGAATTTGAAAAGTTTTATCCAAAACAATTAAGTGGTGGTCTTTTAAGACGACTTAATATTGCCTGTGGAATTGCTCATAAACCATCTATTATCTTCTTAGATGAACCAACAGTAGCAGTTGATCCTCAAAGTAGAAATAACATCTTAGATGGTATGAGAAAACTAAATAAAGAAGGTGCTACAATTGTTTATACAACTCATTATATGGAAGAAGTAGAACTAATTTGTAATCGTATTATTATTTTGGATAAAGGTAGTATTATTGCAAGTGGTACTTCTAAAGAATTAAAGGAATTAATTAGTATTGAAGAAAAAGTAACAGTAGAAATAGATAATCTTAGTGATAAACATTTAAATGAAATCAAGTCATTTAAAAATGTTGATGAAGTTAATTATAATGATAATATTCTGTATATTACTTACCGAAAAGGTAAACATAATTTAAATGATTTAATCGATTATATGCAAGAAAAGAAAATTAAATATAATAAAATATTTTCTGAATTACCAACCCTAAACGATGTTTTCTTAGAATTAACTGGAAAAGAATTAAGGGATTAAGATGTTTAGACATATTTTTATAAATCGATTAAAAATTCTTTTAAGAAGTAAATCAGCTATCTTTTGGACTTTAGTATTTCCATTAGTATTAGCGACCTTATTTAATTTAGCTTTTTCTAATTTGACTAGCAGTGAACAATTTCAAAAAATTGATTTAGCAGTCGTTAATAATGAAAGTTTTCAAAATGAAAAAAACTTTAAAGATTTAATTGAAACACTCTCTGTTACTGGAGATGATCAATTATTTAACACTAAATATGTTGATGAAAACAAAGCAAAAAGTTTATTAGAAGAAGGTAAAATATCAGGTTATATTATTGTTAAAGATAAAATAGGAGTGGTTGTTAAATCAAATGGTGTTGGACCATCGACAATAAAAAATGTAGTTGATAATTATTATCAAGTTGTAAGTGTTATTAATAATATTAGTGATTATAATCCGGAAGCCATTAAAAAGGGAGTATTAAATAAGTTAAATGAAAATACCAGTAATTTTAATGATATAAGTAATAAAAATATTGATGCTTCAGTTGTATATTTTTATACCTTAATTGGTATGGTTTGTCTTTATGGAGGAGCGTTTGGTGTTAATGCAGTTGTTGAGACAGAAGCTAATTTAAGTAAAAAAGGAGCACGTGTTAGTGTCTCTCCAATTCATAAATTTAAATTATTAATAGCATCGTTATTAGCTGGTTTTGTTATTCAATATAGTGAAGTATTAATTTTACTTATCTATTTAGTATTTATCTTAAATATTAACTTTGGAAGTCAAATAATTCCTGTTATCTTACTTACTTTTGTTGGTAGTTTTGCTGGTATATCACTGGGTACTTTAATTGGTGTTAGTAATAAAAAAAGTGAGAATATGAAAATGTCAATTTTAATTTCAAGTACCATGTTATGCTGTTTCTTAGCTGGAATGATGGTCTTAAACATGAAATATATTATTGCTGATAAGATGCCTATTCTAGCTAAAATTAATCCCGTTAATATGATTACTGATGGATTATATTCTCTTTATTACTATGAAACATTTGATAGATATATATATAATATTATTAGTTTATTAATATTTTCATTAGTTATGATTATTATTTCCTATCATTTTATAAGGAGGAAGAAGTATGACAGTATTTAAAAATTATTTTAAAATTATGAAACAATATCGAACTACTATTATCATATATACTGTCATTTTTGTGGCATTAGCTGTATTTGCTACTAATTCAGGAGTCAAAACCAATGATTTTACGGCTATAAAACCTAATGTTGCAATAATTAATAATGATAATGAGACTGTTTTAGTAGAGGGCTTTAATGATTATTTAAAAGAAAATGCCATAATTAAATCGGTAAAGAATAATGAAGAATCATTAAGAGATTCCTTATTTTTTAGAGTTGTAGATTATATCTTAATCATCCCTGAAAACTTTACTGAAGACTTTATAACTTTAAAAAACCCTAAAATTGAAACAATGAATATTCCTGATTCTTATGGTGCTATTTATACTGAGATATTATTGGATAGATTTTTAAATATTGCGAAAGTGTATGCAGCAAGTGGTATGGATCAAGAAGAAATTATTGAAAATATTAAAATTGATTTAAAACAACAAGGGGAAGTATTTTATAGTGAAAAAACTAGTATGACTAATGTTGGATATATAAATTATTATTATAATTTTTCCAATTATACTTTTTTAGCAATATCAGTTTATATCATTGGTATGATAATGAATGCTTTTAATGATACTAAAATTAAAAGAAGGAATTTAGTAAGTAATTTTTCTTATAAAAAAATAAACAGACAATTATTTGCTGGAAACTTTTGTTTGATGTTACTTATATGGTCAATATATGTAGGTATTAGCATTATTTTATATCCAAAAGCTATGTTTACTAATTACGGATTACTTTTAATAATTAATTCATTAGTATTTTCGGTAACGGTTCTTTCAATTGGGTTTTTAATAGGTAATTTAGTTAAGAATAGGGAAGCAACTGATGGAATAGTAAATGTTATTGCTTTAGGATCAAGTTTTATATGTGGTGCTTTTGTTCCACAAGAATTTCTTGGAAATTTTGTTCTTTCAATTGCTAAATTCTTACCATCGTATTGGTATATTAAAACTAATAATGATATAGTTGAATTGACTAATTTCTCATTAGATAAATTAGGACCAATATTCACCAATATGATAATTGTTTTAGCCTTTGGGGTGCTGTTCTTTATTATAACTAATATTGTTACTAAACTTAAACTTAAAAAAAGTTAAATTGCTAATAAGAATATAGATATATATTGTATGTAAATAGTACTTTGTAAACCAAAGTTATAATTAATGTAAATAAAGGAGATAGTATGGTAAAAGTAATTGCATTTGATTTAGTAGGGGTTTTAGTAAGTGAAAATGATTTTGAATTAAATGAAGTAGAGGATAGGCTAGAAAGATTTTTTGGTAAAAATATAAGCAATGAAGAGTTTTATGAACAAGTAAAACATTTGGTACCAGATAGAAATGAATTAAATGAAATGGTTAATTATATTATTTTTAGTATTTATGACATTAGGGTTGAATCATTATTCGAAACATTAAAACATAATTATCCCGATATAAAAATAGTGATTGCTACTAATCATGTTTCAATGGTTAAAGATTATATTACTAAGCATTTTGACTTTTATGATGAAGTATTTATATCTGCTGATATAAATAAAATAAAACCAAATAGTGATTTTTATGAACATATTTTAAATAAGATGAATATTGAAACTAGTGAATTATTATTTTTAGATGACTCAATAGAAAATATAGATGGTGCTATTAAATTAGGTATTAATACCATCAAGGTTAATAAAGATACTGATATTTTAAAAGAAATCGAATTAATAATGACAAAATAAAAGAAGAAAAAATATTTTCTTCTTTTTATCTTTTCTTAGTAATTAATAGATATGTTCCAATTGAACCAAGAGATAATCCAGCAATAGATGATAAGATAATATATAAGAAATTATTATCATCATTAGTTGTATTTTCAGAATATAGTTCAGCATTATCTAAACCAGTTGCTTTAATTAAATCCTTAGCATCGTTATTAATAATATCATCATCACTACTAACTGGCATATCGTTACTACTAACATTCTCATTATCTAAATTTTCCTTTTTAAATAGACGATCTTTTTCTTCAGGACTCATACCAGGTGAACTATTACTAGTACCAGTATCAGTTGGTTCAGATAAGGTAGTCATTTCTCCTTCTTTGATTTCTTCTTTGATTGGATTACCATTTTCATCAACTCTTAACATTGCTTTAGCATTAATCGGAAAGAATGCAAAGACACCCATTAGGATTAATAAAATAAAACTTTTTCTCATTTTTAACCTCTTTCTATTATTTTTTATCGATTTTCAAATATCAATTTTATAAACTAGGATCTTATTATTTCTTAAAACGGCTATTTGTTTAGATTCATCTATGTTTTTGATGCTATAAATAGATATGTTACTAGAATTACTATTATAGGATTCCATCATATTATCTTGAGTTATAATAATATCTAGTTTCTTATCTAACATATCCTTATCAATTATAATATTATTATCAAGTACATATTTGTTATTATTATACATAATAATATCAGTTTCATCTTTAGTAGTTATAATGTGATCATTATTAGGAGTAAAACTATTAAATGAATCACTATAATTATATAAAAAGATACATATAATTATACTTGTTAAAACTAATGATAAATAGAAAGTCTTAGTTTTTTTTGTTTTAATATTACTATTTTCTATTATCTTTTGATATGTTTTTTCTTTTAATTCATCACTTGCTTTAATACTTGAAAAAGCATTATAAATTTTATTCATCAAAAACACCTCCAATCAATATTTTTAAACTTTCTCTAGCTCTTTTTAACCATGTTCTAATTGTTGATTCGCGCTTATGTAAGATTTTAGCTATTTCCTTAGTAGAGTATCCTTCATAATAATAAAGATATATGACATTTCGATAATTTAAGGGTAGGGTAAATATAATGCTTAATATTTCTTTATCTTCTTTATCATTGATTGGAATATTAATATTGTCATCATAAGTAATAGTCTTGTAGTAAGTTCTTTTTTTTAAAATATTTTTACAATGATTAGTAGTCACAGTAATAATCCATGCTTTTTGATGATTTTCATTAACGAATATTGGAGACTTTTCCATTATTTTAATAAAAATTTCTTGGTAAGCATCTTCCGCATCTAAATTATTTTTTAAATACATTAAACATATCCGATAAATCATATTACTATATTTTTCAATTGTTTCTTTAATATATTTTTCTTTCATAGTAAGCATAATATTTCCTCCCTACTATAAATACAATTATACACTACAAAATGTTTCAAAAAAATAAAAAAACTATTCAAAAGAATAGTTTTAACCAAAGTTATTATTAGCGTGTTTTTTATTTAATTTAATTTTTCTAATAGGTCTATTTTCAAGTTCGACCGCTTGCTGTTGTAATCTGAATATTTCTTGTTGCCAATAAGCTTTAGCATCTTCTAATTTTTCTCGATCAATTTTTCTTTTTTCGTTTAGAATATCAGGTATATATTCTTCGCCATAAACAATACGACTTCTTCTAAATAAACGTGGTTGTTCAATGAATACTGGAACCATTGGGGTATTAGACATCGCTGAAATAAAAAAGGCACCATTTTTAATACGAGCTAAAGCATTTTTATTAATATCAGATATTGTACCTTGAGGAAACAACATAAATACTTTATTTTCTTCATCATCGGTTAAGTAACGGATAGCTTCCTTTATTTCAGAACTACCATGTTTATCTCGGTCAACACTCATAACATTAATACTAGTTAAGAACTTAGCCATCAACTTATTTTTAAAGCATTCTTTTTTTGCCATTATCTTCATGTTTTCATTAGATGACCATAATACTGGTCCATCTAAATCACTAGTATGATTAGGGCACATAATATAAGTTTTTTCTTTTAAGGCTTCTTTGTTGTATTCTTTAATTCGTATAAAAGTTTTATGGAATATAGCATATCCAAGTTTTTTTAAATTAGATTTCATTTTTTAAAAATTCCTTTCTCATATGTCTTCAAATAAAATTATACTATAATCATATAAAAAAGCAATCTAGAAAAAATAATGATAGATAATTGTGAATTTGTAATTAATTTTTATTATGCTATAATAGATAACCACTAAGAAAAGGAGTTATGTATTGTGTTTGAAAATGTTTATGATGCTGATAATTGTGTTCACATTAAACTAGTTAATCGAACAGAAGAAGAGATAGAAAAGATAGTTACAGAAACTAAAACAACTATATATGATGCTAAAAATGCATTCCATTGGCATGAGGTAAATGGAAAATATTATCGTTTTAAATTTTCTAATCGTTTATTTACCATTTTAAATGAGTTAATTGGTCCTAAAATTGCTAAAAGGTTAGAGCTCCAAACAGTTAATAATATACCTGCTATTATGGATTGTGGAAAGAATATGACCTTATATGGGATATTATCTGAGAATTTTATAAATAAAGATAGTGAATATGTTAATATGTTTGAATTAGGATTTAATCAAAAAACAAAACCTGATTATAAAAACATAACTAAATTAAAAAAATATTGTCGCGAGGAAGATTATCCAGAACTAATTAATGCCATATTTAAGATGACATCACTAGATTATGTTATGGGACAAGCAGATAGGGTATCGGCTAACTTCTTATTTGAAAAGAATGGTAATAAAACCACTTTTGCACCATTATTTGATTATGCTGAAGCTTATGAGTGCATTAAAGAAGGTTGTGTTTTTGATCGATATCACAACCATAATCTTCCGTACTCAGTAGGTAACTCTTTTATAGCACCAGCATTCTATGAATCTAAGTTTAAAAGAATAGTAAGAAAGTATCCTAATTTTGAAAAGTATTTAGAAAAGATTAGTGAACTTGATATTATTGAAATACTAGAAGAAATAGAAAAAGAAAATAACTTAAAGTTATCTGATGAGTGCAAACGCTATTACGATGTTAGAACTAAGGAAAAACAAAGCGGATTAATATTTTAAATTAAGTAAAAAGTAGAATATAAAAGAAATATATTCTACTTTTATTGTGATATAATCAATGTAGGAGTGTTAGCATGAATGAATTATATTGGGTTATAACATTGATTATTAGTTTTGTAGGAGTACTATTATTTTATAAGTTTTTTGGAAAAACAGGATTGTTTATATGGTTAGTTTTAGCAACCATCATCTCTAATATTCAAACAGTTAAATTAGTTTATTTATTCGGAGTAGAAACCTCTTTAGGCAATATTTTATATGGAACTACTTTTCTAGCAACAGACATATTAAATGAAAAGTATGGTAAAGAAGTAGCGAGAAAGTCTATTTTTTATTGTTTTTCTAGTATGGTAGCAATGACTGTTTTAATGTGTTTATCATTAATATATATTCCTAGTGCTAATGATTTTGC
>JAQUFI010000005.1 GCA_028684735.1 Bacilli bacterium
GATAGCAGTAATATTAACGAATACAAAGTTAATCTTGCTGCCTCAACGACAAATGCAAGTATGTATGCTCTTTTCTTACCTAATGATGGTGAAAAAGGTGAAGCTCTTACAGCAATCGAAGACTTTTTAACCAAATATTATCAGTCTTGGATGATGGGGTATGCTCCTGATCAAGAACGATTAGTTGCTGATCGCTTAGAAGAACAATATGGGGACTATTTAATATACATTATTTCGAATGATAATGAATTAGTCTTCGAAACGATTAAAAAGATTGAATAGGGGGGAATATATGGTATTCAGTAGTATTCCTTTTCTTTTTTTCTTTTTCCCTTTGTGTTTACTTTTATATTATTTAGTTCCTTTTAAATTTAAAAATACAATTTTACTTATTTTTAGTTTACTTTTTTATGCTTGGGGAGAACCAATATATATATTTTTAATGTTGTTTTCAACTTTTGTTGATTATTTAAATGGTCGCTTATTTGAAAACAAAAAATTTAAACATAAAAAGTTATATTTAATCATTGCTTTAACCATTAATTTAAGTTTATTAGGCTTTTTTAAATATAGTGATTTTTTAATTGAAGTAATCAATGGTCTATTTGGAGTTTCGATTCCTTTATTACATATTGGATTACCAATTGGGATTAGCTTTTATACTTTTCAAACAATGAGTTACAGTATTGATGTCTATCGTGGGAAAGTAAAACCGGAAAAAAATTTCTTTGCTTATCTCACATATATTTCAATGTTTCCTCAATTAATTGCTGGTCCAATTGTTAGATACGAAACCATTAATCAGGAATTGCATTATCGTGAATTAACGATGGATAACTTCACAACGGGATTATTAAGATTTATGCATGGCTTATTTAAAAAAGTGTTGATTGCTAATAATGTAGGTTATTTATGGAGTATTATTAGTACTAGTACAACAGGTGAATTATCAGTTATGACAGCTTGGTTAGGAATCTTAGCATTTTCTTTTCAAATCTATTTTGATTTTAGTGGATACAGTGATATGGCCATTGGCATGGGTAAAATGCTAGGGTTTAATTACTTAGAAAACTTTAATTATCCTTATATTGCGACTAGTATTACAGATTTTTGGCGTAGATGGCATATCTCATTATCGACATGGTTTAGAGATTATGTCTATATTCCATTAGGTGGTAGTAGGGTAAAAAAGATGATCAATATTAGAAATATATTTATTGTTTGGTCCTTAACTGGTATTTGGCATGGAGCAGCTTGGAACTTTATTATTTGGGGAATGTATTATGGAATTTTGTTATTATTAGAAAAATTCATTTTAAATAAATATATTGAAAGATTCCCTAATTGGTTAAAACATACATATACATTATTTTTAGTTACTATTGGTTGGGTTATCTTTGCTTTTGATGATATGTCGATGTTGAATAGCTATCTGGGATTTATGTTTGGAATTGGTATGAACCCTTTAATTGATAGTATGTTCCTTTACTATTTTAGTAATTATTTCTTTATTTTATTGATAGCAGGTATTCTATCAACCCCAATTTATCAAATCATTAAAGATAGGTTATTAAAAATTGATAACAAACGAACAGAACTATTGATTTTTATCATAAGAACGGTTGTTTATTTAGGACTACTTATTATTACAACCTCGTATTTAGTAGCTGATACATATAATCCCTTTTTATATTTTAGATTTTAGGTGAGATGATGAAGAAAAGATATAATAAAATAATTGCTGTTGCATTAAGTTTATTTGTTGTTTTAAGTACTTGTTTATTTCTTTTTAGTGAGAAACAAATTTTTTCTGAAAATGAGAATAGGTATTTTCAACCATTTCCTAAATTAACTTTTAATAGTTTAAAAAAGGGTGAATATACAGCTAAACTTCAAAACTATGTAGCTGATCATTTTTATAATCGTAACCAATTTATGAATATTAAAACTAATTATGAGAAATTAATTGGAAAGAAAGATATTGGTGGGGTTTATTTAGCACAAGATAACTATTTGATTGAGAAATATGAGCGCCCATTAAATAGTGATGCGATTATTAAGTCTTTGAATAATTTTTATCATTCTTTAAACTATATTAATATGAATTTGATGCTGGTGCCAACTAGTATTACTATTAATCAAGATAAATTACCTAAGTTAGTCAAACCTTTTAATCAATTAGACCATATGAATTATATCTATCGTCATATCAAGTTTAATACGATTGATGTCTCTCAAACATTAATCGATAATAATCAAAACTATCAAATGTTTTATTATTTAGATCATCATTGGACAACTTATGCTGCTTATTTCTCATATTTAGAATTGATGAAACAAAACTTAATGGAACCAATTCCTCTAACTGATTTTGAAATAAAAGAAGTATCTAGTGATTTTAAGGGGACTTTATATTCAAAGAGTAATGACTATAATCGTAACCCAGATAAAATACATTTGTTTTTATACGATAAATATAACTATCAAGTAAATTATGTATCTAGTAAGATAATAAAAGATTCTTTTTATGAGATGGAACACTTAAAAAAGAAAGATAAATATGCTGCTTTTTTAGATAATAATCATCCGTTGATTGTTATTACCAATCAAAATATCAAAACTAACTTAGAAATAGTGATTATTAAAGATAGTTATGCTAATAACTTTATCCCTTTTGTAGCTAATCATTTTAAAAAAGTTCATGTGATTGATCCAAGATTTTATAAACTAAGTATTACTGATTATATTAAAGAAAATAAAAATATTAAAGATGTCTTATTCTTATATAATCTTAATACAATTGATAGCGATAATGGGATTGTCACAATCAATTAATACTAGTAAATAATGATTTGTTTTATATATTTATAATAAAAAGTTAATTAAATTTATACTAGTCAAAACAATCTTTGTATGTTATAATTGTTTTGGCTTTTTAAATCAAAGAAAGGAGAAAAATGAGTAAAATAAAAATTTTTAGTCTTGGTGGACTAAATGATATCGGAAAAAATATGTATGTTATTGAAGTTGACAATGATATTTTTGTATTTGATGCGGGATTAAAGTATGCCGATGATAAAATGTTAGGAATTGATTATATTATTCCTAATTATGACTATCTTAAAGATAATAAAGATCGAATTATAGGAATCTTTATTACCCATGGTCATGATCAACAAATGGGAGCAATTATTGATATTCTAGATGATTTACCAGATCTTAAAATCTATGGGACAGAATTTACTTTAGCTACTTTAAAAGATGAATTTGAAGAATATAAAGTTGACGATAAAAACTTAATTAAAATTATACCTCATCAGACAATAAAGTTTGGTAAAAATAGTGTTTTTCCAATTAGTTTAACACACTCTGTACCAGATGCTGTAGGATATGTTTTAAATACTAATGAAGGTGCTATTGTTTATACGGGTAACTTTGTTTTTGATCCAACGATGATTGGACCATATAAAACGGATATTGGTAAATTAGCTTATATTGGTAAAAAAGGTGTTTTATGCTTGATGAGTGAATCAGTATATGCTGAGAAAAAAGGGTATACTTCACCACAACATCGAACTGGTTCAATCATTAATGAAACATTAAATCGTAATGAGGGAAGAATCTTATTTAATATTTTTCAAACCCAAATATATCGAATTCAAGAGTTATTTAATGAAATTGAAAAAACGGATCGTAATGTTGTCATTATGGGAAAAAGATTACACACTGCCATCATGCGTGCTATCGATAATAATTATATTAAATTTGATAAGAAGCGAATTGGGAATATTCATCACATCAACGAAGAAAATATTGTCGTTATTATCTCTGATGAACGAGAAAAACCATTTTCTAATATGAAAAGAATTCTTAATGGTTATGATAAATTTATTAAGTTATTAGAAACAGATACCGTTGTTTTTGCCACTCAAATTTATGATGGGATGGAAAAAAGTGCAACGGCAATGTTTGATGATATTGCTAAAAGAGGAGCTAATTTAATTATTATTCCATCTAAAAAATATTTATCACTACATGCATCAAGTGAAGATTTGATGTTGATGCTTGATCTTATGAAACCTAAATATTACTTTCCAGTGATTGGTGAATATCGTTATCAAGTGGCTAACGCTAAATTAGCTAAACAAATAGGCATGGATGATGAACATATATTACTTAAATTAAATGGTCAAGTTGTAACTTTTGTTGATGGAAATTTAGTAGAAACAAATGAACAAATAAAAGTTGATGACATCTTAATTGATGGTAAAAGTGTTGGTGATATTGGAGAATTAGTCATCAAAGATCGTGAAGCATTAAGCGATAATGGAATCGTTGTTGTGACCGTAACAATTGACAAAAAAACAAAAAGTGTTTTAGCTGGACCAGAAATACTAACTAGAGGGTTTATCTATGTAAAAGAAAATATTGATTTAATAAAAGAAGCTAAAAAGATATCTCTAGAAGTAATTAATGAAAATATAAAACCTAATTATGTTGATTTTAATAAAATTAAAATTGGTATTCGTGATAGAGTTGGAAAATACTTATATCAAGAAACAGAATGTAAACCAATGATATTATTAGTAGTGCAAGAAGTATAAGCACTACTTTTTATTATATTAATCTTGAAAAAAATCATAAAAAATTATATAATTAATATAGATAGTAGGTGATTTATGAAAAAGGGTTTTACAATGGTTGAATTATTAGGTGTTATTGTGATTTTAGCTTTACTGGCCCTAATTGCTATACCAGCAATTGAAAAACAAATCAAAAGTGGGACGGAAAAATTATATGATATTCAAGTAAAAACCATCGAAGCTGCACTAAAAGATTGGAAATCTGATCATTTAATGATTGTTCCTAAATATCAGAATAATACGCTAACGATTACTTTATATCAATTAAAGCAAGATGGAAAAATTGATCCTAATATTATTAACCCTAAAACTAATCAGTTATTTCCTGATGATATGTTATTGAGAATTAAAAAGGTAGATAAAACATTTGAATATGAGATTGATCTCAATAGTGGTTCAAATCTTAATGTATTTGATAATGATAATTCACCTAAGATTGAATTAATTGGGGATGAATTAATATATCTAAATAAAGGGGAAAGTTTTGTTGATCCTGGTGTCATTGCTACTAATGCAAGTGGGGGAGTAATTAATGATATTACTGAACAAATATCAGGACCAGATAGCGTAGTCAATCCTACTCTAAGTGGGGAATATATGATTAAGTATAGTGTAAGTGATAATGAGTTGACGGCTATGATTATTCGAACAGTTATTGTTGTTGATTAAAAGTAATAAAGGTTCTTCTTAGGAAGAACTTTTTATTGCTTAGAAAAAGTAAATATGTTATGATTGTTAAGGAAAAGAAGTGATACTATGAATTTGCCTAATTTAAAAGAAGCTAAAAGAAGAAGTAAAAAAGAAGTTTTAGTTCATCAATATAAAAGCGATGAAAGTCTTAAAAATTTGGGTTTAAATAAAACTTACCATATTAAAACATATGGTTGTCAAATGAATGAGCACGATACTGAAAATATTAAAGCTATTTTAGAAGAACTATCATTCACAGAAACAAATAAAATGAATGATGCTGATTTAATCTTATTAAATACTTGTGCTATTAGAGAAAATGCTCATAACAAAGTCTTTGGGATGATTGGTCGTATTAAACATTTAAAAGAAAGTAAACCTGAAGTAATAGTGGGTATTTGTGGTTGTATGGCTCAAGAGGAACACATCGTAGATGAAATAATGAATAAATATAAATGGTTGGATATGGTCTTTGGAACCCATAATATTTATGATTTGCCAAACCTTTTAAATAAAACTATGAAAAGTAATAAACTTGAAATAGATGTTCAAAGTATTGAAGGGGATATTATTGAATGCATGCCCTCTAAAAGAGATAGTAAACACAAAGCTTGGGTCAATATTATGTATGGATGTGATAAGTTTTGTACTTATTGTATTGTTCCATATACGAGAGGTAAACAAAGAAGTCGTAGGTCAGTTGATATTGTTAATGAGGTTAAGCACTTAGTCAATAATGGCTATAGTGAAATTACATTATTAGGACAAAACGTCAATGCCTATGGTAAAGATCTAGATATTGAATATAGTATGGCTAATTTATTAGAAGATGTCAGTAAAACAGGGATCAAAAGAATTCGATTTGTTACTAGTCATCCTTGGGATTTTACTGATGAAATGATTAAAATGATTCAAAAATATGATAATATTATGCCTTATATTCATTTACCAATTCAAAGTGGATCCAATCGAATTCTTAAATTAATGGGTAGAAAATATACCAAAGAACAATATTTTGAACTATTTACAAAATTGAAAGAAGCTATTCCTAATTGTTCGATTACGACTGATATTATAGTTGGTTATCCAACTGAAACAACCGAAGAATTTAATGAAACTTTAGAAATGGTTAATAAATGTCAATTTGACTCTGCCTTTACATTCATCTTTTCACCAAGAGTTGGAACACCAGCTAGTAAAATGGAAGATAATATTACTTTAAAAGAAAAGAATCGTCGCTTACATCAATTAAATGACTTGATTAATCAATATGCTTTAAGCAATAATCAAAAATACTTGGATAAAGTAGTTCCTGTTTTAATTGAAGGTTATAGTAATAAAGATAAAACTTTAATGGGTTATACTGATACGATGAAATTAGTAAATGTTAAAGGAGACGAAACTAATATTGGTAAGATTGTTGATGTTCAAATAACTGACGTAAAAACTTGGTCATTAGATGGAAAGATATGTAATCAAGATTGCTAAAATTAAAATAATTCTCATTAATAATAAAAAATGGTTTTAAAAACCATTTTTTTGTTAACTTTTTATTGTTCTTTCATATATTAAAGTGAGAGGTGATAAAGTGGCATCATATAAAGAAATAGTTACTAAAGCTATTATTGGAAAGGGTAAAAAGTATTTTAAGAATAATTATAATATCGCGGCTAATGATCATCCGACGAATGTCTTAGGTTGTTGGGTTATTAATCATAAATTCAAAGGATATAAATCTGGTGATAAAATAGGTGTTGATGGATCATATGATGTAAATATTTGGTACTCATATGATAACGATAGTAAAACAACGGTTTTAAATGAAAAAATTGAGTATAACGAACTATTTAATGTTAAAGCTAAACCGGATGCGGATTTAACGGGTGATACTGATATCATTGTCAGAACTTTAAAGCAGCCAACATGTTCGAGAGTAAATGTTGAAAATGGAATAATTAATTTAGATATTGAAAAAGAATTAGGGGTAGAAATAGTTGGTGAAACAAAAATAAAGATTTCCGTTGAAGAAGACGAAGAACCATGGGATGAGATAGAAGATGAAGTCGATGATAAAATTGAACAAGAAATAGAGGAAAGTATTACTGAGAATATCATATAATTAAGTGTCAACAAGTTATGGTTGACACTTTCTTTTTTTTATGCTAAAATGTTTTAGTGAATGGAGGGAATAAGATGGCAGTAAAATTAAGATTAAGAAGAATGGGAGCAAAGAAAAGTCCTTTTTATCGTATTGTAGCAGCTGATTCAAAAAGTCCAAGAGATGGTAAGTTTATTGAAATCATTGGTACTTATGATCCACTTAAGGAACAAGCGGAAATTAAAATAGATGAGGAATTAGCTATTAAATGGCTTAAAAATGGCGCAATACCTACTGATACAGTTAGATCTTTATTTAAAAAACAAGGAATTATGGAAAAATTTCATAATTTAAAAAAAGAGTCTAAATAGATGAATTTAGTTGAATTAACAGAATTTTTAATTAAAAGTTTAGTTAAAGATCCTGATATGGTATCAGTAAAACAATTTGAAGATGAAGATGATATGATTATTATTCAAGTTTTAGTAGATAATAGTGATATGGGTGCTGTTATTGGTAGAGGTGGAAATATTGCTAATTCTATTAGAACAATTATTCAAGCTTCTGCTTATGTTAATGGAAATAAAAGAGTTAAAATAAATATTGATTCATTTTAAGAAGCAGATGCTTCTTTTTTCTTGAATAAATAGTAATAGTATATTATAATATAATATAGATAGTGAGGTATTTATGGATTACAACAATTTAAAAATTCCAGATCATGTTGGTATTATTGTTGATGGTAATGGAAGATGGGCTGAAGCAAGAAAACTATCTAGAAGTATAGGTCATAAAGCAGGTGCTAAGAACTTAGAAAAACTTACTAGGTATGCGATATCTAAAGGTATTAAAGTATTAAGTTTATATGTTTTTTCAACAGAAAATTTCAAAAGAAGTAAAGAAGAAGTCGATTATCTGATGAATTTATTTATAACTACCTTTAAGAAGAGTAATAAAAAGTATGCTAAAGAAAATATTAAAGTTGTTTTTTCTGGCAGAGAAGACCGTTTATCATCAGATGTTATAAAAACAATGAATGAAATGATGGAAATGACTAAAAATAATACTGGCGGGATTGTTAACTTTTGTTTAAATTATGGTGGTCATAGTGAGTTAATCGATGCATGTAAAAAAATTAGTCAAGATGTTAATAACAAGGTACTGGATATCGATGACTTAAATGAGGAGATATTTCCTAAATATTTATATAATGATTTACCACCAATTGATCTACTGATTAGAACTGGTGGAGAGTACCGAATTAGTAATTTTATGTTATGGCATTTGTCATATGCAGAATTTTATTTCACACCGACTTATTTTCCGGGTTTTGGTTATGATGAATTTGATCAAGCAATTTTAGATTACACCAAAAGAGATCGTCGATTTGGAGGAATTAATTATGAAAACAAGAATAATTAGTGCTTTATTAGCTTTGGCTATTGTTATTCCAATTATTTTAGCAGGGGGAACAATTTTTAATATAGGTGTTTTTGTTATCTCAATGATAGCTTTAAAAGAATTAATTGATATGAAGAGTACTAAAAAGAAAACACCTGATTTTATTAAATTTATTTCATATACTTTTTTACTATTGATTATGTCATTCGGGCTACATAGTAAAACGATTATAGTATCAATTGATTACACCATTTTAGCAGCATTATTTTTATCTTTTTTACTACCTACTGTTCTATATCATGATTCTGAGAAGTATAGTGTGAATGATGCCTTTTATTTAATTGGGGGAGTTTTTTTCTTGTCGTTATCGATGTTATTATTGATCCAACTAAGAATTGAAAGTCTATATGTTTTCATCTTCTTATTATTGATTACAACAATGACAGATACTTTTGCCTTAATAACAGGAATTTTAATCGGTAAACATAAATTATTAGAAAGTATTTCGCCAAAAAAAACCTGGGAAGGTTTAGTTGGAGGAACGATTATGGGAGTCTTTATAGGAAGTATTTTTTACTATAATATAATTGATTCTGAGATATCTATATGGTTACTGATTTTAATCACAACCTTCTTATCAATTTTAGGACAATTTGGAGATTTATTTTTCTCATCAATTAAAAGATATTATAATAAAAAAGACTTTTCAAATATTATGCCAGGACATGGTGGGATATTAGATCGTTTAGACAGTATTATTTTTGTAATATTAGGTTTTACTTTTTTAATGAGATTCTTATAAGAGGAGGATATTATGACATTTATATATTTTGTTTTAATTCTAGGCATAACTATTTTTATTCATGAATTAGGCCACTTTATATTTGCTAAAAGAGCTAAGGTCTATTGTCATGAATTTTCATTAGGAATGGGACCTAAAATTTGGAGTTTTAGAAGAAAGAATGATGAAACCTTATATTCCCTTAGATTATTCCCAATAGGTGGTTTTGTTCAAATGGCGGGTGAAGAACTAGAAGAAGATAAAGATGTCCCACGTGATCGTCAATTATTTGCTAAAAAATGGAGTCAAAAATTCATGACGATTATTGCTGGTATCATGTTTAATTTTATTTTTGCCGTTATTATCTTTTTCTTTTTAGCTTTATTTAATGGTTCACCATCAACGAAACCTATTGTTAGTGTTGTTGATAAAGGACTACCAGCTTATAGTGCAGGATTAGAATCTGGTGATATCATAAAAAGAGTTAATGGAAAAAAAGTTACATCAATTGATCGATTGATGTTAGAATTGCACGTGGTTAAGAATGATGAAATCACTTTAGAAATCAAACGGGATGAAATAATTAAAGAAATAAAAATTACAGCTGTTGAAGTAACAGAAAAAGATGATACAAAGCGATTTGTTTTTGGATTTGGCTTAGAATCTAAAATAGAAAAAGGTTTCTTGGTATCATTACAATATGCCTTTATGAAAACAGGTTATTTAATTGAGCAAATGTTTTGGATTGTTACTTATTTAATAACTGGTTCGATTGGTTTAAATAATTTATCTGGACCAATTGGTATTTATAATATTGTGGGTGAAACAGCTAGAAGTGGTATTGCTAATTTATTTTACTTACTTGCTTATATTAGTATTAATGTTGGTTTTATTAATTTACTACCAATACCAGCCTTTGATGGTGGTCGTATTTTGTTCTTACTTCTTGAAAAGATTAAAGGTCGACCAATTGACCCTAAAGTTGAAAATTCAATTCATAGTGTTGGCTTCTTCTTGTTGATGTTATTAATGTTATTAATCACTTATAACGATATTATTAGAATCTTTGTGGGAGGTTGAAATTATCAGTAATAAAGTATTAAAATATTCACCTAATTATAATGATATCGTTAATTATAATTTTGATGAAGATGATTTTGTATCACAAAGAATTATTAATTATTATCAGGAATATTTGTTTGGTAATATCTATAAGCCTCAATTAAAAAAGATTAAAGTTTTTGATAAAATAGTTTGGGAATATATTAAGAATGATCAATTTTATCAATATGTTCAATATTATTTAAAAGAATTAGAGTTATCCAATAGTGATTTAGATTATTATGAACATTTAGATAGAAATTTAGAAAAATTATATAAAGATTTTGATAAAAACAGTTTAAAAAAAGTAGTTAGTACAAAATGGTTATGAAAGGGTGAGAAAATGTTAAAAGTAGAAAATGTAACAAAATATTATGGTGATTTCTTAGCTGTTGATAATCTATCATTTACTGTTAAACCTGGCGAAATATTCGGTTTATTAGGGGTTAATGGCGCAGGTAAAACCACAACCTTTAGAATGATAATGGGATTACTAGATGCTAACTCAGGAAGTGTTACTTTAAATGGAAAACCGATTGATTATAGTGTAACTGATACCATTGGCTTTTTAACTGAAGAACGTAGTCTATTAACAAAAATGACAGTTCGTGAACAATGTCTATTCTTTGGGACTTTAAAAGGTATGACGAATGAAAAAATTATTGAAAGATTAGTATATTTGTTAGATAAATTTGAAATACCAGAATATATCGATAAGAAAATTAAAGAGTTGTCAAAAGGTAATCAACAAAAAATTCAATTTATTACAGCTATCTTAAATGAACCAAAACTAGTCATTTTAGATGAGCCATTTGCTGGTTTAGATCCCTTTAATGTTGAGATGTTTAAAAAAGAAATCATTGAAATGGCTGAAAAAGGAAGTATGATCATTTTTTCAACTCACCGAATGGAACATGTCGAACTATTTTGTAAGAAGTTAGTCATCTTATTAAGAGGTAAAACAGTTATTTCAGGATATCTAAGTGATATCAAAGAACAATATCGTAAAAAGAATATTCTAATTAAAGCTGATATTACCAAAAAGAAATTAGAAAAAATTGATGGAGTGACTGATGTTATTGAAAAAGCTGATGAATTTGAAGTGAAAATCGAAGAAAAAGATAAAGTGAAAAATGTTTTTGCAGAAGTTAGTAAATGTAAAAATGTATCAAAATTTGTTGTCGAGGAACCATCTCTTAATGAAATCTTTATTGCTAAAGTAGGTGAAAGTTATGAGAAGTAAACTAAATTATTTAATCAGTATTAGCCTTAATCGTAAGATTAAAACAAAATGGTTTGTGATTGCTAATGTTATCCTGTGTTTAGTAATTATTAGTATTGCTAATGTCGATAGTATTATTACAGTTTTTGGTGGTGATTTTGATAAAAAACAAAAGGTTTATGTAATTGATAATACTGAAGTATCTTATGATTTATTTAGTGAACAAATAAAAATAACTAGTCAAACACTTAATAAATCAGAGGAATCATCATATGAACTAATTAAATATGATAAAACAGTCGAAGATGCTAAAAAAATGCTTGCAGAAGAAGAAAAAGATTTAAGTATGTTGATTGTCTTTGATACATCAGTTGACAATGTCCTCGATACTAAAATAATAACCAAAGAATATATGGATATGATTGATAGTCAAATAATCAATAATGCTATTAACAATACAAAAGTTGCTTTAGCTATCATGCAATCCAATGTCAGTATTGAAGATATCAATAAAATATATGCACCAGTTGATGTTGAAAGAGTATATCTAGATAAAGATAAAAACAGTCAAGATGAAAATATGGATATCATTATGACCACTGTTTTCCCTGTAATTATTTTACCATTCTTTATGTTATCCATCTTTTTGGTTCAAATGATTGGTGCCGAAGTAAACGATGAAAAAACAACTAGAGGTATGGAAATAATTATTTCTAATGTTAGTCCTAAAACACACTTTTTTGCTAAAGTTATAGCTGGTAACTTATTTGTTTTAATTCAAGGAATATTGCTCGTTCTCTTTGGGGCTTTAGGTCTATTAATTAGAAAATTAATTGGTAATAATAATATTGTTAATGGTATAACAAATGAAGTCGGAGATATAATTTCCAACTTACTTTCAAGTGGATTTGGAGATAAATTAATCTATATTATTCCATTAACTTTATTATTGATGATCTTAACCTTTGTTGCTTACTCTTTATTAGCAGGTATTTTAGCTTCAATGACAACGAATATTGAAGATTTCCAACAACTTCAAACACCAATTATGATTATTTCACTTATTGGATATTATTTAGCGATGATGGCTGGTGTTTTTGAAGGAGCTGCCTTTATTCGTGTATTATCATATGTACCATTTATTTCAGCAATCTTATGTCCATCGTTATTAGTCTTAGGACAAATCGGTATTGTTGATGTTGTTATAGCTATGGTATTAGTGGTTATAACCAATTATTTATTAATAAAATATGGATTAAGAATATATAAAGTAGGAATCTTAAATTATTCTTCATCTGGATTATGGAAGAAAATGTTTAAAGCATTAAAAAGTTAGTAGCTTAGCTACTTTCTGCAAGAGTGGTGGAACAGGTAGACACACAAGTTTGAGGGGCTTGTAGATTAAATCTGTGCGGGTTCAAGTCCCGTCTCTTGCACCAATATTAATAAGGAGTTATGTTTTATGAATGATAAAAAATGAAACTAAGCAAACAAAAAATAATAATCATATAATTTATATAATTATTTTTTAGTTAGTTTTCGGTTAGGATTTGTATTTTAAACTTCAATCAGGTTAATCTTTTTAAATCATTATCTTGGTTAGTTATAATATTATTTGTTTTAGGAATAATTTCAATGATTTATCTTATTTCGTCTTGTACATGATAAGATAACAGTATTAGAAAACAAGGTAATTTAAAATTATCTTGTTTTTATTATGGCCTCAGCTATTAATAAATCATTTTTAGTGGTTATCTTTATATTAGCAGAGTCACCATCAACTAAATAGACTGTTTCATTATTGATGGTGAAGATGCTACTACCATCAGTTATTATATTTTTTTCTTTCTTATTTAACTTATTATATAAAGATATTAATTTCCTTAAATTAAAAGTTTGGGGAGTTTGAGCATGAAAGATATTGTTTCTAGTAGGAATATTAGTAATTGTTTTTTCATTAGTTGAAATAATCATTGTATCAACAGCTGGAGAAACAGTTGTTACGGCACTATATTTTCTAGCACCTTTAATATTATCATTAATCATCTTTTGAGTGATAAAAGGTCTAACTGAATCATGAGTAATTACTAGATCATTATCTTTAATTCCATAATGTTTTTCGATGTAATCACAACCATTCATCATCGTCTCGTTTCTAGTATGACCACTTTCAATAATTTTTATATTATCGATATCACTAAAGTATGTTTGTAAATTTTCAATAATGAATGAATGCCATTTTTTAGGAGCACAAATAATTATCTTATTGATTTTATTATTATTTTTTAATTGTTGAACCGCATAAATAAAAATGGGAATATTATTTAATAATAAAAATTGTTTTGGCTTATCAGTAAGTCCCATTCTCGTACCACTGCCACCTGCTAAAATAATACCATATATCATAATTCTACCTCCATCATTTGATAATTATATTATATCATGTATGGACAAATAATTATAAAAGTGATATATTATTAATGTTAAAAAATTAAGCTGGAATAGCTCAGCAGGTAGAGCAATCGCCTCGTAAGCGATAGGTCGTAGGTTCAAATCCTATTTCCAGCACCATCTGTACAAAAAATATTAGATTTATCTAATGTTTTATTAGTTTAGGTTTACAAATAATTTCTAATTTAATAAAGAAAACAAAGGCATTAGCGGATATCATAAAATTATTTTAGAATATTTTAAAAAACTTAAACTAAAAGCATTATATAATTTATAATTTTATGATATAATGTATTAGTGTTTGAGGTGAATCATGCAAAAAATGATAGAAGATAAAGACTATATGAATATAGTTAAATATATTTTAGAAGATAAGCAATTTAAAAAGATGAGTAATATTAGTCATCATTGTAGCAATCGTTATGAACACTCTTTGAAAGTCTCTTATTATTCGTATAAATTAGCTAAATTATTGCGTTTAAATAGTGAAGAAGCAGCTCGCGCTGGACTTCTACACGATTTTTACTTTGAATCAATTGTCGATTTAAAAGGTGGAGCAAAAAAAATTAAATTATTTACTACTGAACATCCAAAACAAGCTGTCGAAAATGCTAAAGAATACTTTACCATTTCTGAAAAGGAAGAGGATATTATTGTATCCCATATGTTTCCATTTGATTTTAGATTACCTAAATATATGGAAAGTTGGATTGTTAATTTAACTGATACGGTTATTAGTATCTTTGAATTTTCTAGAAAATTCAGTTATAAGTTTAGTTATATAACTAATTTATATATAATCCTAATTCTTAATTCACTTAAATAGGCTGCTTTAGTAGCCTTTTTGTCCGCGTAGCTCAGTAGGATAGAGCAAGTGCCTCCTAAGCGCTAGGTCGTTGGTTCAATTCCAATCGTGGACGCCAACTCGCAAACAACCCTTTATTAAGGGTTTTATTTTGGAATAATATTTTGAAAATAATAAGACAATAGTGCTTTTTTGAAAAAATTATGATATAATGTCATTATAAAAGAATAGAAGGTGTAATATGGATAATGCTAGAGAAATATTGAATAGTATTTTTGATGGTTTAACAGGTAATTATAAAAATGATATTTATTATCTAAATAAACAAGCTAGTAATTATCAAGATCATCCTGAATCTGATTTTATTATTAGTGAAATTGCCAAAGTCGTTAATACTTTAGTAATGGAAGCTAAAAAAAAAGATTATACAGATCAAATATATCAACAATATATAAATCACGAAATAACGAAGAGTGATGTCGATAAATTAATTAAAGAAGGTAAAATAAACCTGAATTATTATATTTCTAAAATTGATGGCAAGATCGAAGAATTAAAAGAAAAACAAACTAACGATAATTTTATGAATAAAGTTGAAAAACAAATAAATGATATTGAACTTCAAGCTAAATTGAATAATATTAAAACCCAATTAGATGCTAACCAAGGTATAATTAAAAAAAATGATATTAAGTTAACTTATAGTGATATAAGCAAAATAGGTACACTTATTGATCGTCGTTTAGATGAAATTAAGGAAATTAATAGTTTAATAAGTCGAATTAATCAAATGATTAGTAATTTATCAGAAGGTGATAAAAACCTTAATCATAGTGAACTTCAAAAATTGCATCATGATATTGAGACAAAACTTAACAATTTACAAAATATGTAACCCATTCGGGTTATTTTTGTTGCTAAATAAAAAAATATATTATATACTTAAGACAGGCCGCAATAGTATAAAGGCATTACGAGGCCATGGTAAGGCTTTAATCGGTGTTCAATTCACCGTTGCGGCACCATTAGGTATTGAACGAACTGCTTACAAAGTGGTTCGGTTTTTTTGTAGTTGTGGTATAATTAATAAAAGATATAGTAATTACATTTAAGGAGAGTGAAAAAATGAAAGTTGATAACATCGAACAGTTTCAAAAATATGCTGAGTCCTTTGATTACAGATTTGCAAAGACTTATGCTGCTTTTGCTCCTCATGAATATATTATCGTTACTGATGGTGATAAAAATAAATTAGACATAATTAGAGGACTAAATAAATATATAAATGATAACCATGAAATAGAAATATTTATGGGAAAAGAATATAAAGTACTCTTTTGTGGTAAATATAAATATTGGATGATTGAAGATTGGGATATGACCAATATATTGAATCGAAATTGGGACTATAAAGATGAAAACAATAAAATAATTAGAACGATAACAGAAAGTTATAAAATTCAATAACTTTGGAGGGATTAGATGAAAGTATATAATAAATTAGTTAGAGATAAAATTCCTGATATTATTAAAAAGGATAATGGTGAACCAATCACTAGAATTTTAAATGATGAAGAATACTTATTAGAATTAAATAAAAAATTAAAAGAAGAATTAGATGAATATCTAGAAGAGGGGAGTATTGAAGAATTAGCCGATATGGCTGAAGTTATGCGTGCAATCATAGAACTTAAAAAAATTACATTTGAAGATTTTGAAGAGGTTAGATTAATTAAAGTTAAAAAAAGAGGAGCATTTAAAGAACGAATCTTTTTAGAAAGAGAAGATTAAGTAAAAAGAATAAACGATTGTTTATTCTTTTATTAATTTATTTTTTAACCAGTTTTTCCCTTCTGTTATTCTAGTTACGAGCATTGATGCTGAGATATCATCAACAACATTTAAAGCGGTAGCTGGAGCATCAATCAATAGACCAATAGTTGAAGCAACAATAAAGGCTGCAGGTGGAAAATCATATAAACTAACAACTAGCATTTCTCCAATTAATCCTCCACCTGGAATGCCTGACATGACAACCCCACTTAAAACAGCAATTATAATAGCAATAGCATAAGTATCCAGACCAGTAAATGGTTTATCAAAAATTGTAAATAAGAATGATATTTTTAAAACAGAGCCAATTACACTACCATGCATATTCATAGTAGTACCAATTGGTAAAACAACTTCCCTTATATCTTTAGGAATTCCAATCTTTTTAGCAGCATCTAAATTAGTAGGCAATGAAGCTAAAGAACTTTGTGTTGCTAAAGCCGTTGCCGTTGGTGGTAAAATATGACGATAAAATGCTTTTATACCATCTTTTCCTGCTGATATATAAGCATATAAAGTATAAAAAACTAAATAATAGATAATAGCAGCAACAATATATAGGATAATTGCTTTAGCGTAACCCCCAATTAGTTCAGGTCCAAATTGACCGATTAAAGTCGCAAAATAAGCACATAATCCTATTGGTGCATAATACATAATATATTTTACTAAACGCATCATAACTTCAGATAAAGTATTCAATAATTTAGCTAATTCATAACTTTGTTTACCTAAAGCACTTATGCCAATTCCAAATAAAATAGAAAAGATAATTAACGGTAACATATTACTGCGTGATAATAAGTGACTAAAATCAGTTACTGTTAATGCTTGAACAATTCTTTCTCCTATATTTATTTTTGATATTGATTCTCCTGCTTCTAAAACAACATTTGATCCTAAGGCAGGATTATAAATTTTAACAATAATCAGCATAAATATAGCTGCTACTATGCCAGTTGCCAAAAAAACAAATAATAGGTTAAAAAGAATCTTACCTAATCTTTTTAAATTAATCATATTTGCAACACCACTTGAAATAGTTACAAAAACTAAAGGAACAACAATCGTAAACATTAAATTTAAAAAGATATCACCAAATGGTTTTAATACTAGAGCATCTTCTTTCATAATTAAACCAATAATACTACCTATAATAATTGATATAAAAAGAATGATCGAAAAATGATATGTTTTTAAAAATTTCCGCATAAAATAACCTCCTAATTAAATATATTCAATGAAAAAGTGGGTATGATATTATGTGGTCGAATAATTATGATTTGATTATTTTTAATTAGTGTTATATAATGATGTTGGACTGTAGTTGGTGGTGAAATATGAAAAAAGAAAAATTAATACACATTTGGAAGTTTATTAAAATAAACATGCTATTAATTTTTATTGTTTTTGTTCTAACTGTTTTTATCAACCATAATGATACTATTAAAATTATCGATAAGACGAAAAATTGCGCTACTGCCTTAGAACAGTTCTATGAAGATGAACACTATATTTATTATTTTCCTTGTATTCAAAGCCAAACAATTTATGTCAAAATTTATAATAATCCGCGAATACTTGTCAAGGATGCTTTAAAAGACAATAAAATTAAAATTAGTGAATTAAAAGCAAGTGGTTTAAAATTTTATAAAGAAGCAAAATTTGAATTAAATATTAAATCTGCAACTAATTGTGAAGTCAAAACAATTTTTGAGGTTGATAATTTTGATTATCGTATTTATTCATATTGTTTAGATGATGTTAGCTTAGTATTTAATAATACCTTTTATTCTTTTCAAGAAGCCCTTGAAAAAAATAAAATTAATATTGACCAAATTTTTGAAAAAATGGAATATGACAATGAATACGCTCAAACTACAAAGATTGATTATGATGATGAAGAAACTATAATGTATAAAAATTTTGCTTACTCATTATTGAAATGCAATACCAAATCAGGTAATAAAGATATTTATATTGGTGATAAAAATTTAGAATATGAAGATAATTTTTGTAAGTAAGAGAGTTATATAATAACTCTTTTTATTTTTCTTTAAAAAAAGTTATTATTTTAAGAATTTATGCTATAATATTGTCATTGATTTTTATGCATGTTAGGGAGTGTTGTTGTGGAAAAAGAATTTTTATCAATTTATGATATTCAAAACAAAAAGGGGATTGTCATTAAGTCACAAGTTATTTTAGAAATGGAAACCTTTGGCTTTGAAATTATCCCAGATTATATAGTAAACAATAAGAAAAGTACCTTAAGTGAGGAAAATAAAGGGACTATCTATTTAGAAAATGCTAGTAATAATGAAATCTATTTATCTTTCTCATATTTAAAAGTAACAAAGAAAAAATTTAATGAAGAATTACAAACCTATATCAATAAATTTCACTATGATCATTTTACTAATTATCGTGATCAAGAAATCCATGAATTTATTGATGATTTTAATATGATTATTATTTTTTACTACGAGGGATATATGTTTATTGTTACAAAAAGAGGTGAAAAATATAGTCAAGAATACTATGAATTATATTTTACGGTTTATTCATTATATAAAATTAAAACAAAGAAATTAGAGTATAATAATCCTGAATTAGAAGCACAATCAGCTTGTCTAAGAAACAATGGTCAAAAGGTATATCGATATTTTAATCATCTTAATCTGGTTAAAGTTAATCCAATTGAAATGGTTATGAATTTAAAAAATGAACAATTGAAAGAATTATTAGATAAAGGTATTAATCCTAAAATTGAATTAATTCTTCCTAATAAAACTTATTTTAGTCATAAAAAAGAAATTGAAGAGGAAGAAGAAGTTAAAACAGATTCTTTTGATAAGGATTTAATCTTAGAAAGAATTGAAAAAATCAGTAAAGAATTAGATGAACTAAAAAAATTGATTATGAAACAATAATCATATATGGTATAATTAAAGAGGTGATAAGATGATTTATTTAGACTATTCAGCGACGACTCCTGTTGATAAAGGAGTATTAGACAGTTTTAATAAAACTTGCTTAGATTTTATAGGAAATCCTAATTCTTTTCATATTTTAGGTGTTAAATCAAATGAATTGATTAATAATGCTACAAAACAAATAGCTAATCTTTTAAAAGTTAAAGAAAATGAAATAATTTATACTAGTGGTTCGAGTGAATCTAATAATTTAGCGATTAAAGGAATTATGCTTAAATACCAAAATCGTGGTAAGCATATCATTACAACTGCTTTTGAGCATTCTTCAATTTATGGACCCATTAGTTATTTAGAAACTTTAGGTTTTGAATATGATTTTGTGGATGTTGATGAAAAAGGTCAAGTCGACTTAAAACATTTAAAATCATTATTAAGAGAAGATACCATTTTAGTATCAATTAATTCAGTTAATAGTGAAATTGGGATGATTCAACCTATTTCTGAAATAGCTAAAATATTAGAATCTTATCCAAAATGCTTTTTTCATTCTGATATGACACAAAGTATGGGTAAGATTGATATTCCACTTGATGGAGTTGATTTAGTTAGTTTCTCAGCTCATAAGTTTTTTGGACTTAAAGGTATTGGCTGTCTAATAAAGAAAGATAAGATATTATTAGAACCATTAATTCATGGTGGTAAAAGTACCACGATCTTTAGGAGTGGAACACCTGCTTTGCCTTTAATTGTGTCTTTAGCGAAAGCTCTACGACTAGCTTATACGGATATTGACAATAACTTAATAAAAGTTAAAGAATATAATGATTATTTAAAAGAAAAATTAGAAAAATATCCTAAAGTTAAGATTAACAGTAACGATATATGTTCACCATATGTCTTAAATCTAAGTATTATTGGAGTAAAACCAGAAACTTTTGTTCATGCTTTAGAAAAAGATGATATTTTTATATCGACTCAAAGCGCTTGTTCGACAACCAATACCGCTTCAAAGGCTGTCTTAGCCCTTACTAATGATATTGAAAGAGCTAACTCATCAATTCGAATTAGCCTTTCATATGTGACAACAAAAGAAGAATTAGACACCTTTTTAAAGGTGTTTGAGAAATGCTATTATTCTTTAGTAAAGGATTCTAAAAAGTGAAAATTATTAGAATAAATGCGGTGTGGTGTAGTGGATGCTTAGTCATGAACAAAGTTTGGAAAGAAGTTGAACAGATATATCCTCAACTTGAAATAATTAATTATGATTATGATATGGATTATGACTTCGTAAAAGAACTCAAAGTAGGGGATGTTTTACCAGTTGCTATTTTCTATCACAATAATAATGAAATAAAACGTTTAATTGGTGAAAAAAGTAAACAAGAAATTATTATGGTAATAAATAAGATAGAAGAGGTTAAGAATGAAAATAATTAAAAAAATATTATTTGGATTATTTATTTTTCTATCATTACCATTTATGATAGAAGCAAAAGAAGAGGTAAATATCTATTTGTTTCATGCTAATTGGTGTGGTCATTGTAAAGAAGAAATAATCTTTTTAAATAAAATAGAAAATGAATATGATAATATAAAGATAATTAAGTATGAAGTTAGTGAAAATACTAAAAATTCTAATCTAATGGTTAAAGTAAAAAAAGAATTAGGAGTAAATGGTAGTGGTGTTCCCTTTACCGTTATTGGTGAAAAAGTTATAACTGGCTTTGGTGATGAAAATAGTACTGGGAAAACAATTAGATTACTAATTGATTATTATTCTGATAATTCTCATCGTGATCTTACCAATGAGATAATTACTAATGGGAAACTTATTAATCAAATCAAGAGCCCCGAAAATTTAGATATCTTATACGATGATGAAGAAGTTAAAAGACAAATTCCTATTTTGGGTGAAGTTGATGCTAAAAAGGTGTCATTACCTTTATTAGCAGTTGTATTAGGTATGATTGATGGTTTTAATCCGTGTGCTATGTGGGTATTATTATTTCTAATAAGTATGTTGATTGGTACTAAAGATAAGAAAAAGATGTGGACGATAGGTTTAACATTTATTGGGACTTCTGCTTTAGTTTATTTGTTGTTTATGACTGCTTGGTTGCAGATTGTATTAAGTGTTGTTGAAATAAGATTAGTTATGATTATGATTGCATTATTTGCTCTATTCGGTGGAGGCTTTAATGTTTATACTTATTTTAGAGATCGTAATAAAGATAGTGGTTGCCAAGTCGTTGATGAAAATAAACGTCATAAAATATTTAAACAAATTCGTAATTTTACCAGTCAAAAAAATATGTTATTAGCCATTTTAGGAACAATTGCTTTAGCCTTCACAGTTAATTTAATTGAGATGGCTTGTTCATTTGGATTACCAGCTACTTTTACTTATATCTTAGCCATCAATGAATTATCCATTTTAGAAACCTCAATCTATATTTTCATTTATATTTTATTTTTCTTACTTGATGATTTAATTATTTTTTTGATTGCGATGAAAACATTATCAGTTACAGGTATGACGACTAAATATAGTAAATATTCCCATTTAATAGGGGGAATAATTATGGTTATTATTGGATTATTACTTCTTTTTAATCCAGGGCTATTAATGTCATAAAAAAGATAAGATTACTCTTATCTTTTTCTTTTATTATAATTATTCAACGGTAACAGATTTTGCTAAGTTTCTTGGTTTATCGATGTCACAGTTTCTTAGTTTAGCAACCTCATAAGCTAATAATTGTAAAGGAATAACGGTTAAAATAGATTGAATGATAGGGTGTATGGAAGGAACAACTATTTTATAGTTAATAAAATCATAATTATCATCTAATTTAATCGTAGTAAGTAATATAACATTAGCACCTCTGGCTTTTACTTCACGAATATTGCTGATTGTCTTAGGGGCAATATTCATATCTGTAACAATGGCAATAACTGGTGTTTTATCTTTAATTAAAGATATCGTACCATGTTTTAATTCCCCTGCTGCATAAGCTTCACTATGAATATAAGATATCTCTTTTAATTTAAGAGAACCTTCCATGGCAACCGCATAATCAATTCCTCTCCCTATAAAGAAGATATCGTTTTGTTTGAATATTTTTTTAGCTAGGTTCTTATAATCGTTTTTTAAAATCTCATCAATTAATAATGGTAATCGGCGAATATCTTGAGTAATTTCATTAAGTTCATTTTCATCAATTGTTTGACGAGATATCCCGATTTTTAAAGCAATTAAAGCAAACATAGCAATTTGAGCTAGATAGGCTTTAGTTGTTGCAACGGCAATCTCACATCCAGCTTTAATATATAAGACTTCATTTGCTTCTCTAGCAATGGAACTACCTACGACATTAACAATAGCTAAAGTATCCATATTATGTTCTTTTGCTATTCTTAAAGAGGCTAGGGTATCGGCTGTTTCACCTGATTGCGAAACTAAAATAATTAATTTTTTCTTATTAAAAAATAATTTTTTATAACGATATTCACTAGCTATTTCAACATTAACTGGGATATTAGTATAGTTTTCAATTAAGGTTTTAGCAACCAATCCAGTATGATAAGCACTACCACAAGATACAATATCAAATTCATTATACTTACTAAAATCAGGCATCTTATCGATTAATCCATTGATACCATCATCGAGATAAGGAAACATTGTTTCTTTAATAACAGTTGATTGTTCGTTGATTTCCTTTAACATAAAGTGCTCATAACCATTTTTTTCAGCTGCTTCAATGTTACCGCTAAAGGTATAATTTTTTTTCTTTTCAATCTCTAATTTATTATTATAGATAGTTATATTATTATGACTCATTTTGACAATATCATAATCATCTAAAAGCATATACTTATTCGTATATTTCAAGATTGCTGGGATATCACTTGCAATATAATAATCTTGATCATCAATTGCGACAATTAATGGACTATCTTTTCTTGTTGCATAAATGGTATCTAATTCATCATCACAAATAATCCCAAATGCATATGAACCTTTAATCAAGTTACTGACTTTACTTAAAACTTTAACTAAGTCATTTTTTTCTTGATATAGTTTATCAATTAAAGCACAAGCAACTTCCGTATCGGTATCAGATATAAATTTATAATTATAATTTTTTAATATTTCTTTTAATTCTTCATAGTTTTCAATGATACCATTATGAACAAGGGTTATTTTACCGACTTTATGAGGATGGGAATTCTTAAGATTAGGTTCTCCATGAGTTGCCCATCTCGTATGACCAATTCCTAAATTGGTTTTAAGATTAAAGTTAATTTTATTTTCTAGGTTTTTTATTTTTCCTTTTTCCTTGATAATTTGAGTTTTATTATTTTTTATAAAAGCAATTCCTGCTGAATCATAACCTCGATATTCTAATGCCTTTAAACCATCAATCACAATATTTAAAGCACGATCGCTTTTACCAACATAACCAATAATACCACACATATTTTTTGCCTCATCTTTCCAACATAAAAAAAAGTGTGTGATATATTTTTTGTTATAAGATTGATTTTATTTTTTAAATATATCTTGGGTTACACTGCCCTAGTAGCATCCGCCGAATATTTCGATAACTACTATCCTCGTCAACCATATGGTCCTGGCGCTAATTAATAGTTGTTCTCCTTTCACTATTAACTTTACTACTATTATTATATATGAAATTAACCTTTTTGACAACCACCTTTACTTTTATGACTAGTAAAAGTGTTAAGTAAGTGATAAAATAGACATGCAACCATAAGTTAACATTAAACAACTAATAGTTGGTAGAAGGTAACTGATATTAACGATATAATTTATTTAGAAAGAGGTTATTATGGAGATATTAAAAGTAGATAATTTAACAAAAACATATGGGAAAGGTAATACCTTAGTTAGAGCTTTAGACAAGGTTAGTTTTAGTGTTGAAAAGGGAGAATTTGTAGCTATCGTTGGAGCAAGCGGAAGTGGTAAAAGTACTTTACTACATCTCTTAGGTGGAGTTGACCGTCCTACTAGTGGAAATATTATTGTTAATGGTGAAAATGTCTATCAATTAAATGAAACAAATTTAGCGATATTTAGAAGAAGACAAGTGGGATTAATCTATCAATTTTATAATTTAATTCCTATTTTAAATGTGAAAGAAAATATGACATTACCAATCTTATTAGATAATAAAGAAGTAGATGAGGTTTATCTAAATGAATTAATTGATATCTTAGATTTAAAAAATAGGATTACTCATCTACCTAATGAATTATCTGGGGGTCAACAACAAAGAGTATCAATTGGAAGAGCTTTGATGAATCAACCAGCTTTAGTTTTAGCTGATGAACCAACAGGAAATCTCGATAGTAAAGCTAGTAATGATATTATTGAATTATTGAAATTATCTAATGAGAAATACAATCAGACCATTATTATGATTACTCATGATTTGGAATTAGCTTCACATGCTAAGCGAATTATTACTTTAGATGATGGTCGATTAGTTAGTGATGAGATGGTCAAATGAAAATACTAAATAATTTAACGATAAAACATCTTAAAATGAATAAAAGAAGAACAATTGTTACCATTATTGGAATTCTTTTATCAACTGCTTTAATGGTTGGGATTGGATTACTATTTTCAACTGTACGTGATAATTCCATCGAATCCATAAAAAAATATAGTGGTGATTACCATGCCAAGATAAGTGAATTTAAATATAGTAATATTGATAAATTAGATAATAGTATCATTGATTCCTATTTTTATGAGACAAGTTTAGGTTTTTCTTATTTTGAAAAATCAACTAATGAATATAAACCATATCTGCATGTCCTTGGAGTTAATACTGATTATTTTAATGAATTAACCCTGGTTGAGGGAAGATTTCCCAATAATGATAGTGAAGTAGTAATCTCTAGTCATATAGCTACCAATGGGGGAGTAAATTACCAAATAGGTGATACTCTTAATTTAGAATTAGGGGATCGTATTTCAGATGGTAAAGCATTATCTAATGATTATGGCTATACTAATTCTGAAAGTGAATATATCGACATTAAAAATAAAAAAGAATATCTGATTGTGGGAATAATAAAGAGAAGTGTTTTTGAAGATTATTCAGCACCTGGTTATAATCTTTTTACAATTATTAATGAAACAGATTTAGTAAATATCTATCTTCGTTATCATAAACCAACGAAGACTTTTAAATTAACAGAACAAATAGGAGAACAATTTAATTTAGAAAAAATTCAAGAACAAGGAGAAATCCATTACCCTCAAGTTGACTATAACAGCAGTTTATTAGCAACTTATGGAGTCAGTAAATATAACAATGTTTTAAGTAGTGTCGCTGCCATTATGGTAATTATCTTAACGCTTATTTCCATTGGTTGTATTATCGTCATCTATAATTCATTTGCGATTTCAGTTATGGAACGAAAAAAACATTTTGGATTATTATCTAGTATTGGAGCAACTAAAAAACAAATCCAAAAAACTGTTTTCTTTGAAGCTTTTATTGTTGGAATAATTGGAATCACCTTAGGTATTTTAAGTGCTTTCATTGGAATTGGTATTTTATTACAAGTAGTTAATCTACTCCTTGATGCAATGTTTGATTTTCCATTAAAGTTAGCTGTTTATCCTATCTTTATTATTATTCCTCTTATATTTATGATTTTAGTTGTTTTATTATCTGCTTATTTACCAGCAAAAAGAGCTAGTAAGATAACCCCAATCGATGCAATTAGACAAAATGATGATATTAAAATTAATAAAAAGAAAATAAAAACCAACAAATTATTTAATAAAACATTTGGAATTGAAGGAGAAATTGCTTTAAAAAATATGAAACGTAATAAGAAGAAATATCGAATTACGATTCTATCACTGGTTACCAGTATTGTCTTATTTGTTTCCTTCTCATCAATTGTCAATTATGGTTTAACTGGTTCTAATGACTATTTTGCTGGGGTAGATTATGATATTTATATTAATGTCTATAAAAACAATGAGGAAATTGAAACAAAAATTAATACCATCTTAAAGTTAGATGAAATTAAAAAAAGTTCTATTATGAGAGTTGCTCAACTTCCAATTGCTTTATGGAGTGAGAAAATATATAACAATAAATACTTGAAAGTCCTAAAGGATCAACTTATTACCCTAGAAAATTATCAAGAGAAAGAACATCAAAAATTTAAGTTCCTAAACTTTGTTAGTATTGATGAAGAAAACTATCAAAATTATTTAAAAGAATTAGGATTAAAAGAAAATAAACCCATTTTTGTTAATAAAAGTCATTATGTTTCATATGAAAATCGAGGCAGAAAAAGCTATAACTTATCAATTATTGATGATGTTTCAAAGTTAGAAGTCAAGCTTTGTAGGTTAAAAGAATTTCGTGATAAGATTGAATTACCTATTGAAGAATTTAATCAATATGTAGAAGGTAAATGTAATTACTCATTAGATAATCTTTATTTTACTGATAAAGCACCATATGGTACGAACGACTTAATTCAAAATTCTGGTGGAATAATTATTGTTGATCGCCAAACTTATGATAATTTAATGAATGAGTTTTCACTGTTTAGTTCTACGTTTGGTGTGAATTCAATTGATAATTATACAATTGTTATTGAAGCAGATCAGTATCAAGAAATAGATAAAATTGGGGAAGAGTTAAAGAAATTTGATGATGTTTACTATAATAATGTTAAAGAACAATTAAAAATGCAAAGAAATATAATTTTAGTTATTAAAATACTACTATATGGCTTTATTAGTTTAGTAACTTTAATTGGTGTAACAAGTGTTTTTAATACGATCAGTACTAGTTTGGCATTAAGAAAAAAAGAATTTGCGATGCTAAGAAGTGTTGGGTTAACTCCTAAAGGTTTTAATAAGATATTATACTTTGAGAGTTTATTCTTTGGCCTTAAATCACTTTTATTTGCTTTACCAATTTCATTAGGAATAACTTATCTAATTCATCGTTCGATAGATGATGTGGTATCTTATTCAGAATTGATTATTCCATATAAAAGCATTATTATATCAATTATTGGCGTCTTTATCATTGTCTTAATAACCATGTTTTATTCAACAAGGAAGATGAAAGGTGAAAATATTTTAGAAACGATAAGAGAAGAGAATATTTAACTTCTCTTTTTTCTTTTTTATGATATAATTAATTAGAATATAAAGGAGAGTATGTATGTTAGAAGTTATTATTTTAGGTATCATTCAAGGAATAGCAGAGTTCTTACCTATTTCTTCATCAGCCCATTTAATTATTTTTAGAGATCTTTTTGGAATTGGTAGGGGAATCAATTCTAATATTGAATTAGCTTTTGATGTTGCTTTACATTTTGGAACCTTATTAGCAATTGGTATTTACTTTTTTAAAGACTTTATCAATATGATTTCTAAAGGAATCACGAAAGGACCAAAAGATAAGGAAGGTAAGTTGTTTTGGTTTATTGTTGTAGCAACTATTCCAGCGGCAATTGCAGGTTTACTGTTTGAAGATTATATTGATAAGATTATTCGTAGTAACTATTTAGTTATAGCATTAGCCTTAATGATTATGGGTATTATTATTTATTTAGTAGACCGATATATGAAAAAAGAAAAAAACTTTGAGACAATGACATTCAAAGACGCCATTATTATTGGTTGTGCTCAAGTTTTTGCTTTAATTCCTGGTTTTTCAAGAAGTGGAACAACGATTGCAGCTGGCCGAAGTATTAACTTAAATCGTGAAGATGCAGCTAAATTCTCATTTTATTTATCAGCACCAGTCGTTTTAGGAGCAGTTATCCTAACTGTTTTAAAAGAAGGAACACTTGATATTATTGTAGCTAATCTATCTATTTTCTTCGTTGGTGTTTTAGTTGCCTTTATAGCTGGGCTATTATGTATTTCCTTTTTACTTAAATATATTAAAAATCATGACTTTAAAATATTTATGTGGTATCGAATTATCTTAGCTATTATTGTTTTAACAATGATAATTTAATAAATATAAAATTCCAATAACAAGTATCATATACTTGTATAAATAGAAAAAGTAAGTGTCCGGTTAGGACAAAAAAAAGACACATAGAATTACCTATGGTACAATGTAAGTGCAAACTAGACATTGGAGGTAAATAATATGTGTCTTTTAAATTA
>JAQUFI010000062.1 GCA_028684735.1 Bacilli bacterium
TTTTGTTATAATTTAAAAGACACATATTATTTACCTCCAATGTCTAGTTTGCACTTACATTGTACCATAGGTAATTCTATGTGTCTTTTTTTTGTCCTAACCGGACACTTACTTTTTCTATTTATATTCTATTATAATATAACTTAAATTATTCTACCTTTGTCCCCCACAACTGTAACGTTATCTGAAATATCATTTAAAACAAGTGTATTGGCTCCTATTTTAACATTATGACCGATTATAACGTTGCCTAACAATTGAGCATTACAACCCACTAAAACATTATTTTTTAAGGTAGGATGTCTTTTGACTTTATCCTTACCAGTACCACCAAGCGTAACACCATGATAGATTGTACAATTATCTCCAATAATAGCAGTTTCCCCAATCACAACTCCCATTCCATAATCAATAAATAATCGGTTACCTATTTCTGCTCCTGGATGAATCTCAATACCAGTTAAGAATCTTCCTAGTTGGGATATTAAGCGAGCTATAAAATATAAATGACATTTATAAAAAAAAGTCCTATACGATGAAAGATATTTCTAGCAGTCGGGTCTAAAGTAGCAATCTTTTTAGCATCTTTGTATAAATTTATCATACTAACTCCAATTATATATTAAGTATGTGGATATTGATTATGACAATTATATTTTCCCAATAAAAAAACCAATCATGGTTTTTTAATTAAAACGTTCTTTGTGCTCTTTTTGTAATTCCCTTTTAATATCTTTTTCTTTAATTGCTTGACGTTTATCATATGTTTTTTTACCTTTAGCCAGTCCTAACAATATTTTAACTTTATTTTTCTTAAAATATAATTTTAGAGGTACTAAAGTATAACCTAAAGTACTAATCTTATTATTTAATTTTAATATTTCTTTTTTATGAAGAAGTAGTTTTCTCGTTCGAGTTTCATCATGATTAAAAATATTACCTTGTTCATAATGACTAATATGCATGTTCAATAAAAAGACTTCACCATTTTTAATAATAGCATAACTATCTTTAAGATTGGCTGAACCATTTTTTATTGATTTAATTTCTGTTCCTGTTAAAACAATGCCTGTTTCAATTGTTTCTAATATCTCATAATCATAACTAGCTTTACGGTTATTTATTTCTATCATTTTATCACCTATTCAAAAAAGCCTACTTGAATTCTCTCATCATTCGTATTATTAATTATTTTACTATATTTTTCATAAATAGATTGATAACCATATAACCTGTTATCTGTTAGTTTATTAAATGGAATAACTGCTACTGGTTGCCAACCTGTATAAAAGAGATCTCCTTTAACATCTGTTATTTCAATTGTAATGTCTTCCCCATCAACTGTTTTATTAACCGTTAAAGCTGCCATTAAGCCAACTCTTTGAGCTTCTGTATTTTGTCCTGAGATAAAATTACCTAATGAATAAATAACTACAGTATCATCAATAAATTCAATTGGTTGAATAACATGAGGGTGATGCCCAATAATAATATCAACACCTAATGATGCCAGATATTCTGCTTGTTGCCTTTGAGTTTTTGTTGGAACATGAGTATATTCAACTCCCCAATGCATTGATACCATTAAAACATCAACTTTATCACGGACTCTTTCAATATCTTCTTTTACTTTAGCAGCATCATATACATTTACTAAATATTCTTTCCCATTGGGAATGGCAATACCATTGGTTCCATAAGTATATCCTAACATCGAGTAAGTAATATTATTTATCTCTTTAATAACTGGTTCATTTCGCTCCTCAAAAGAAGCATAGCTTCCAACTGCAAGAGCATCTTTGGTTTTCCAAAAATCAACTGAATATAAAGTGGCATTAGCTCCTCTATCTAAAGTATGATTAGTAGCTAAATTAACTAAATTAAACCCCGTATCTAGTAAGTTTAATCCAATTTCATCAGGTGAATTAAAATTTGGATAAGTGGATACACCAATATTCTTTCCACCAATAACTGTTTCTTGATTATAGAAAGCTAAATCAAATTTATTAATAATTGGTTTGATATAAGTAAACATCTTTGTAAAATCATAGTTATTATTTCCGACATAAGCTGAATCATAAATACCATTATGAATAAGAGCATCTCCTACAGCTGCAAGAGAAAAACTATATGTTTTAGGTTCTTCAACAATAGGTGTTTCATCCTTTGGTGTTGGGGTTTTATTTTCCTTAGGTTTTTCTTGTTTATTAAAACATCCCCCAACCAAAACAAGCATAATGAAGAAAGGTATTATCCATTTGCTTTTTTTAATCATATAACTCACCTCTTTATTTTTTTTTCATTTTAATTTTTTCTTTTTCATTAATTGGTTTCACAAGTTGAAAATCAATTGTACGATTTTCCTTTGATGCTGTTTTAACAATAACTTTAACAACATCGCCTAAACGATACCCACGTTTATTTTTTTGACCTCTAATCGAAAAAGTAGATTCATCAAAATAATAGTGATCATCAGTTAAATCATCTAATCTAACTAAACCTTCTATAAGATTATCAAGTTCAACAAACATCCCAAAACTTAAAACACTACTAATCATACCTTCATATTCTTCTCCAATATGTTTAGACATATATTCTGCTTTTTTCATATCATCGACTTGACGTTCACATTCAATAGCTGTTCTTTCTCTTTCTGAAGCATGTTGTGTTAAGAAAGGTAATTTGTTATCCCAATAATTAATGGTTGTTGGATCTAGTTTATGTTCAAACGTATATAGTCTTAATAAACGATGAACAGTGGTATCAGGATATCTTCTAATTGGCGAAGTAAAATGAGTATAACATTTACTAGCGATTCCAAAGTGTCCAATATTTTCTTTATCATATACAGCTTTCTGCATACTTCTCAATAGTAAATTAGATAAAAGATGAAATTCCTTCTTATCTTTTAAATCATTTAAAATTCCTTGCATAGTTTTTGGTGTAATATCTTTTATTTTACCATTAACTTTATAACCTAAAAATCCAATAAATTTTAAGAAACTTTGAACTTTTTCTTCATTAGGTTCACCATGAATACGATAAACAAAAGGTAATTCCATAAAATAGATATGGGTAGCTACTGTTTCATTAGCTATAATCATAAAATCTTCGATTAAAAGTTCACCTTCACCACGTTCTCTTAAAGTAACATCAATAGCTTCTCCTTTTTCATCGACAATAATCTTTGATTCATCGATATCAAAATCAATAAACCCTCTTATTTCCTTATTCTTACGAATAATATGAGCTAATTCCATCATATTTTGTAAGGTTGGAATAAATGCTTCATATCCTTCTGGAATTTCATTTTTTTCTAAGATAGCATTAACATGATTATAAGTCATTCTCTTTTTAGAATTGATAACACTCTCATAGATATCATAATTGACAACATTACCTTTATGGTCAACTTCCATTTCACAAGTAACAGCTAAACGGTCCACATTACCATTCAATGAACAAATACCATTCGATAATTTATGTGGTAGCATTGGGATAACTCGATCAGCCAAATACACACTAGTTCCTCGTTCATAAGCTTCAACATCAATTTTACTACCTTCTTTAACGTAATAACTGACATCAGCAATATGAACACCTAATAAATAATTACCATTATCAAGTTTTCTTAAAGAAATAGCATCATCTAAATCCTTAGCATCATCACCATCAATCGTAAAAATCTCTTCATGACGCAAATCTTTTCTACCAATCATATCTTCTTCTGTTACTGCAATTGGTAACTTTTCAACTTCATCCATGACTTCATCACTAAAGACATCATTGATTCCCATACTATTAACGATTGATAAAATATCAACTCCCGGATCATTTTTGTGTCCTAATATTTTTACAACTTCACCTTTATAGTTATTACCTTGTAGTTTATTCATAACTTTTACTAAGACTTTATGACCATTCATTGCTCCCATTGTCTTATTATCATCAATCTCAATCGTTATTTTGACTTTTTCATTATCTAAATCAATATAACCTTTTCCACTTTTATAGTAAAATTCACCTACCATTTGTTTTAAATCACGAGCTAAAATTTTAACAATTCGACCTTCTAAGTCAACACCCTTTGGAGAGGTTATTTCAATTACTACTTTATCACCATGAATAGCATTTTTCATATTACTTTGAGAAATATAGACATCTTCATTACCCACAATATCAACAAATCCAAACCCTTTTTTATTAGCTAATAAAGTACCTACTTTCATATGACTATTATTAAACAATAAGTAACTATCCTTTTTTGAACGGTATAATTTTAATTCATCTTCCATTTTGTTTAAAACTTTTAATAAATCTTTTAATTCATCCGCTGTTTTTAAATTAAAAGCATCATTAATTTCATAAACCGTTAAAGCTTTTTTTGACTTTTTTAAAAGTTCTAATATTTGTTCTTCCATACCACACCTCATTTATATTATAAAGCAAAACAAGATAAAAATATAGTCATAAACAAAAGAAATATCATTTTTGTGATATTTCTTTAACTTCTTCATTTTCAATTTCAACTTGATTAATTGAAGTAAATCGTTTACTAATCTTATCAGTCGTAATATAGATGTCTTGAGCATCTTTAGAAATAGTTTCAATACTACGATATAATTTATCCCAACGAGTACGATACCTTTCAAATTCTTTTGATAATAAATTTAACTCTTGGTGAATAATTGATGCATATTTATCTCTTTCAATATTCTTTATAATTATTTGAATAGTGGTTAAGGTACTAATTAAAGTGGTTGGTGATGTTAACCAAACCTTCTTCTTATACGAGTAATCAACTAAATCTTGGTGATATGCATTAACTTCAGCAAAGATAGCTTCTGCTGGTAAGAATAAGATAGCTTGATCACTAGTTACACCATCAATAATATATTTTGCAGATATGTCATCAATATGTTTTTTCATATCTAATTTAAACATCTTTTCTGATTGTTCCCTTGCTGATTGAGAATTATTTTTATCCACCATTTGTTGATAATTTTCAAGGGGAAATTTTGAATCAATCGCAATAACACCTAATGGTTCAGGGGCGAATAAAACACAGTCAACGATTGTTCCATTTCCAAATGAATGTTGCATACGATATAACTTATCATTATTAGCTCCAAAAATACTACTCATAATATGTCTTAAATTAACCTCACCAAAAGTACCCCTAGCTTTTTTATCCGTAAGAATACCTTGAAGTGATACGATATCATTAGAAAGCATATCGATTTTCTTTTGCGCCTCATCTATTTTAGTTATTCTTTCTAAAATAGAGGTGAATGTTTTATTGGTTTTTTCAAAATTTTCATCAATTCGTTCACTAACACGATCATTAATTAACCTTAACTTGACTTCTATTCTTTCATTTAAATTATTAAAATCTTCATTTAAAGTTCGATTAATATCAGTTTTAAAATCCCCTAATTCTTTTACAGTTGTTACTTCTAACTTACTTAATCGCTCCGTAATATTAGTTTCATCAACCCCTTTAGTTAAAGAAACAACCAATAATATTATAATAACAATTAATAATCCTATTACTACATACTCCATAATAACCTCCTATTCAATATTAAATTTCTTATTTACAAAAATTGACAAAATATAGGCACCAACTAAAAGTAAGCCTAACTCAATTAAAACTTTAGTATCGGTCATACTTTCAACAAAAGTTGTTCCTATAAAACCCCAGAAATATACAATCGATATTTTAGAAACAAACATTGCAGCCATAAATTTTCGATAACTTATTTTAGAAAGACCTGCTGCAATATTAATTGAAAAAGCTGGAGTAAATGGTAAAGCGGCAACTAAAACTAAGGTTGTAAATTTTACATTAGATATATTATTCATTAACATTTTAAGGTTATCCTTATTTTTAATTTTTTTATATAATGTTTTACTAAATCCTTTTCTAAAAATAATAAATGATAAAAGGCAACCTAAGATAGTACCAATATAGGAAATGATAAAACCAATCACATTTCCGAAAACAAGCATATTAATAGCAATAAAAACAGCTAGTGGTAAAACTGGTATAATTGATTCAACAACAATCACTCCAACACCTACAAAGATGCCGAGAAAAGGATTTTGTACTAAAGACTTTAAATTGATAATAATTAATTCAAGTGTTTCTCTCATGGTTCACCTACTTGTACTATTATTATTATAATACAATTATGGTTATAATACAATTAAAACAGTAAGACAATTTATTTGTCTTACTGTTCTAACATCCAACTTTCATATCCTCCAATAATATTGATTGTATTATATCCTAAACTATTTAACAGGGCACAAGCTTTCTTACTCTTGATTCCTCGTTGACAATAAATATAATATTTTTTTCCTTTGGATAAATATTTATTAAAATTATTAATCAATACCTGATAAGGTATATTTTTTGCATTTAGAATATGATTATTATTGTAGTTTTCTATACTTCTTATATCAATGATTGAAATATCTTCCAATTTTAATAAATCATGTATAGAGATATTCATATAACCACCCTATTTTATTATATGATGGTTATAAATTATGAGTTAGTCTATTCGTCATCAGTGAAAAAGTCATCAAAGAACTGATCATCAGTAATATAATTATTATCACGAGGTTTATCAGTCACTGGATTCTTTTCTAATTGTGAAGACAATTCATCTTTAATTTCCTTTGTCTCCATAATTGGTTTTTCATTATTAACCTCTTTTTCTGGAGTAGTTTTAGTCATTGGTTCAAACTTTGGTGCTTCTACTTCAGTTATCAGAGGTCGTTTAACAACTTTAAGGTCCTCTTCCACCATGTTTGGTATTGGTTGAGGTTTAATCTTTTCTTGTCTTTCAACCTTAGGTTGAGGTACAACAACTTGTTTTGATTGTTGTCTTTTACGTTCATGTTCAAGACGATCTTCTTCTTCTAACTCAGCTATTTTAGCATCAATTCTTTTAACTAAATCATCCATATCCAGTGCTCCCATACCACTACTACTATTAACAGGTGGAGTGAACATTGAAGGTGATTTAGATGGTGAATCATTCATTAGAGAACAATCATTATATTCTTCTTTT
>JAQUFI010000006.1 GCA_028684735.1 Bacilli bacterium
GATCACTTGTGAGAATGATGTCGTGATAAAAGCCAAGCATCTGATTATGGCAACGCAATACCCTATTTATGATGGCTTTAATCTTTTCTATACAAGATTGTATCCTAAAAGAGCTTATGGGATAGCCGTTGAAGCAAAACGTGATTGGCCTGATGGTAGTTATATTAATGTTGGTAAACCATCTAGGTCCATAAGAACGCATGTCGAAGATGGTAAGCGAATCCTAATCGTCGTTGGTGAATCACACGCTACTGGACGTGAAGAAGATAAAAAAAATCACTTTGACAATCTGATTGCATTTGCTGATGAGATAGCTGGTACTAATAAAGTTTTAGCTAAATGGTCAGCTCAAGATTACGATACTCCAGATCAAATCCCCTATATCGGTAGACTATCTAAAGACTCTAATATATTTGTGGTATCAGGTTATAAAAAATGGGGTTTGACAACTGGGACCTTAGCTGGCAGAATCATAACTGATCTAATTACTGAAGGAAGGAGTCCTTATGAGGAACTCTACTCCCTATCTAGAGCCGACTTTCTAACATCGATGGGAAAAGTTATGACCGAAGTCTTTACCTTCGTTGGTGAACTAATTAAATCAAAAATTGAAGGTAATGAAGATACTACTCTTCTAGAACAAGGTGAAGGTCGAGTTATAAAATACAATGGGGAAAAAGCTGGTATTTATAGAGATTTTAATGACTTAGTAACTATTCTTGATATTACTTGTACTCATATGTATTCCGAATTAAATTTTAATCCCTTAGAAAAAACATGGGATTGCCCTGTTCATGGTGGACGATATAATATTAAAGGAGAATTACTTGAAGGTCCACCAAAAAATCCCCTTAAAGTATTATACGAAGGAGATTATAAAGATTTTAAAAGAGATTACAAACCGTAATCTCTTTTTATTAATTGTTAAAACCAAATACTTCTTCCACATCCTCTAACTCAAAATCATCAGGCAGAATACTTATATCATCTAAATCATAATAATTATCAAAATAAATAAGGATATCATATATTTTACGTTTATCTTCATCACTAAGGTGATCACTCTTTACAATACTATCATCAACCAACATATGATTAGCTTCTAAGACTTTTTTTAATCTATGTTCTTGACTTATTTTTGAAATATTGGTTGCCGATAGTGGTCCAAAGATAGATATAAGTAAAAGGATTGATAAAGTCACTGGTATATATTTAACTTTCTTCTTTAACTTGATAATCAGTATTGATATTGATACAAAGACAAAACAAATCAAAGCATAATACCTAGCTACCGTAAAACCATATTCTCCAATTCTTATCACAAATGAAATCAACATCATCAACATAGGAATAATCAAAACAAATGGATATATATTTATAAAATTAGTAACCCATTTATTATCCTTCATTTTATGAATAAAATATAAAACAAAAATCGATATTAAAGAATAATAGATAACTAAATTACCTAACATATTAGAGGGTATTTGAAACTCAACTAAGATTTTTATAAAATAAGCATATAAAACAACTGTATAAATACTTAACATCGGTAAGATAAGATACATCACAATTATCTTTATCAAACTAGGATATTCTTTTCTTTCATCTGAAGAAGGAATAATCGATAGAAATAAAGTTGGCATTAAACAACCAAGAATAAACAGTGCGATTTGAATATAAATATATTCTTGAATCTTTATTTCAAATAAAATAGATATACTACCCATTATTAAAAAGATTCCTAATATCAATAAAGAATAACAAATACCTGTAATCACTAAACTCATGATAACCCGATAACTATAATACTCGCTATCTTCATCACGTTTTCTAAAAGGAACAACTAGAAATAAAAGAGCCGTCAAAAAGCAAGTAATTAAATAACTCAATCCTTGAAAGGAATCATTAAAGTCAAATTCCACGTAAACAACCAGCATTAAAAATAAAGTTACTAAATACCATATATAAGATAGCTTCTTATCAATCATATTTCTAATAACCATTGAGGTAATGGCCCCATAGATAAAAGTCATAATTAGTTTAATAATTCTTTCATCAACAACTAAGCCATCATAATCATACTTGATAACGACCATCAATTGAATAGTAGCTAAAATAAATAATAAAATAGACACATAATACTTATTAAGTATATTTACCAGATTCTTTTTAATTTCACTCATCTTATCACCTATTAAAATTATATCACAATTATTAAAAATCATAACTAATAGAAAAAGGTCTACTTACGATAGACCTTTACTTTTTTAGGATTTAAATTATCTTTAACATATTCATAAACAGGAAGTTCTTTCATTTCATAAGTAAAAATAACTTCCTCTGTTTCCTTATTACTTTCATAATAAGTATTCATTAATTCTTTAACCCCATTATATTTATCATGACTAATCACATCAACGACATCAATCGCAAAATATAAGCATCCAGACGCAAATTGATTATTTATCGGACCAAAATTATTAGATCTTAAATTTACTAAATCATAATGATTTTTAATTCCATCTAATATTTTATCATTATCTTTAAAATTATAATTACGATCAATAATAAGATCATCTTTAACTAACTTATCATAAATCAAAAAAGTATCAAACCTATTTTTACAATAATGTTTAAATAAATTAGCGACTAACGCTTGATCTTCTTTATTAATAATTGGAAATCTAGGTTCATTAGATGAAAGTGGATAAGTCTTAATAATATAGTTAGCTACATCCATTGGATTATTTAAAGTAACAAATTCATTATTTAAATCATTAGAAAATAAGATCCCAACTCCCCCATTTTCTTCCCATGCTTTGATATTTAAAAGTCTATCATCAATTAGAATGGCCCCATTAGGTTTAATCGTAAAAGCTTTATCTAAACTTCTTGGTACAACAATAATATCAATATCCCCTGGACGAATAAGTCTAGTTATACTTTTAATAAATTTTATTTTAGCTTCCGCTTCAGCCAAAGAATTCACATGCGTTAAAAATGACTGTTTATACCCCTTTTTAGCTAATAAATTAATAGCCTCCGGAGCATTCTCCATAAATCCCGCTTTAACTAAAAATTTTTCCCAATCTAATTCCTTAAAGTATTTTGTTCTTCCTTCTTCAGTTTCAAATAAACCTAAACTTTTCATTTCTATAATAGCCGGTGTCATCGTATCTCCAAACACCCCATCATAATCCCAATAAATATCCATCTTAATTCCCCCTAAGCATATTATAACAAAAAAGATTGTATCATTACAATCCCTTACCTTTTCACTAATACTTTAGGCTTACATTTTTTATAATTTAAAACATACTGCATCATCTCTATTATTTGAAACAATCGATCATTGGGTACAATCGGTATAAACTCCTTACCATAGACTATTTCTCCACATTCCTCACAGATTCCAATTGAACTTCCATCTTTTAGAATATAGTTATAAGCTTTATCATTTTCCCAACATAAATCACACTTCATACAACATCCAACTTTCTAAAATGGGTAGTATTAAATTTCACTAATAACCATTAAAAGTTATTACCTAATCTACTTTATATTATGACATAAAATGAAGAAAATTGAAAGCGTATATCATATTAAAAAAAGAAAAAGATTGCATCTTTGCAATCTTATTTACTTAATGGTGTCCCCTGGGGGATTTGAACCCACGACCCACTGATTAAGAGTCAGTTGCTCTACCGACTGAGCTAAGGAGACATTTAGGCACGAACAAATTATAACACAAACTGTGTTATTTAGCAATAATCTTTTTTAGATTAATAAAAAAGATAAAATTATTTAATTTTACCTTTAAGACCTTTTTATGATGATAATTTTCTAAGAGATTGTTATCAAATGAAGAAATGGTATTAGTTCTTTTTTGATAGGATTTAATAGCTGTCATGATTAATTCATCTAATAAGTTAGGGTATGTTTTATCTGATGCTTCCCATAGATAGTAAGCAAGTGATCCTGGAATGGTGTTGGGTTCATTAATATAAACTTTTTCTTTTTTCTTATCGATTAGAAAATCTATTCTGCATATCCCTTTTAGATTTAAGATTCTAAATACTTCTTTAGCTATACCTTTGATTTCATCACTCATCTTTTCATCTATTCTAGCCGGTACAATTCTATTTGTTGAAGCCATTCCTTTTGATTTTGAACCTTTACTATTGCCTAGATATTTATCTTTATAAGTTAAGAATTCATCGGTACTCATAACCTCTTCTAAGATACTTGCTTCTTGTTCCTCATAGGTTCCAATCACACTACAGTTTACTTCCACTAAATTATTAATGATTGCTTCAACAACTATTTTATTATCATATTTAATAGCTGTTTCAATCGCATCAATTAATTCTTTTTTATTATGGACTTTTGAAATACCAATACTACTACCTAAAGTAGCTGGTTTGATAATGACAGGTAATTTAAATTTTATGATCTTATTAATTAATTCTTCTTTGTTTTGAAGGTATTCAGTATCATAAAACCATAGATAGTCAACAATCGGTAAATCATTAGCCGCAAATACTTGTTTCATAAATACTTTATCTTGCCCCATAGCTGATGCGATAACCCCACTACCAACATATGGTACACCTATTGTTTCTAAGTATCCTTGGATGGTTCCATCTTCCACATTATTCCCATGAACAATTGGGAATGCGATATCTATTTTGGAAATCTTTCTTTTAAAATGATGATTGGAACAAATTATAAAGTTATCCTTATGTTTATAAAAGATGATTGGTTTAATCTTTTTCTTTAATTTTTTTAGGTCTTGATAACTTTCAATATTCTTTAATTGCTTACCAGTATACATTTCTTTATCTTTGGATATATAGATTGGTATTACTTCATACTTATTTAAATTAAAACTATGCATGGCTTGAACAGCCGATATAATACTTACTTCGTGTTCAACCGTTTGACCACCAAATATTACGCCTACTTTAATTTTCATTTTATCCTCCTATTCATTAAAGATATCTGGTAAGTCATTTTCTAATAAGACATAGATATCTTTATCTTTCAACTTAGTTATTATATCAAATGCTTGTTTGACATCATTTATTATATATATATGCTTCTTAGGGTAATTTTTATTAATTAAACCATCATAAATGGAGTTTGTTTGTGTTTTTCCGACTAAGATAACCTCATCACAAACATCAGCAATATAACCTCCTAAAGCATAATTAGAGGCATCTTCCTCCTTACCTAGTTCAATCATCCCTGGAGTGACGATGACCTTTTTACCTGGCATCGTATTTAATACTTCTAAAGCCATTTTAGAGCCGACTGGATTTGAGTTATAAGCATCATCGATAATCATGATTGATCCATACTTTTTTAGTTCTAAGCGGTGCTCAATGGGTTTTATCTTCTTAACTCCCTTTTGAATATCTTCTATTTTCATCCCTAGTTCATGAGCTAAAGCAATACCAACTAAGATATTATAGACATTAACCTTTCCTAATAGAACAGTTTCAAATAAGTACTTCTTTTCCTCACCTTTAAAAGTCACCATAAAACTAGTCCCTAAAGCTGACAACTTAATATCACTAGCAGTTACATCTCCTTTGTTATCAATACCAATCCAGATGACTTTGCACTTATTCTTTAAGTAATAACTGGTTTGGTAGCTATCATCTTTATTTAAGATAGCTACGCCGTCATGAGGAAGTGATTCAATTAATTCAAACTTGCATTTTTGAATATTCTCGATACTACCAAAACTATCTAAGTGAGCGATACCAATTGAAGTTAAAATCCCATATTTAGGACTTACTAAACGACTTAGTTCTTTGATCTCACCAACTTTACGGGCTCCCATTTCGGCAATTAAAAGTTGGTGAAACTTATTTAAATAATTATTGATGGTAATCGATAAGCCGTACGGGGTATTATAGTTTTTAGGACTAGTACAAATACTATATTTAGTATTTAAGATATCATTTAAAATGTTTTTACAACTTGTTTTCCCATAACTACCTGTTATTCCTATTACTTTAAGTTCAGGTATCTTTTTTATCTTTAATTTGGCTTTAGTTAAGTAGTAAAGTGATACTAGTTTCTCAATCGGTAGACACAGTCGATTAGCAATAAAAGTCATAAAGTACCCTAGATAAGCAAGAATAATAAAAAGATATAAATAACTTTTAAGGATACTTAGTTCATGTGTTTTAAGAATAAGAGTAAAGATACCTAAATATAATAAAATAATCATTAAGATAATTCTTTTAAGTCGTGAGGTCATAACTAGAGGGAGTTTATCTTGATCTAACTTTAACTTGTCATAAGTACGATAATAAAGATAAAGATAGACAATCGAAGTTAAAATAATAATAATCAAATTATTATTAATAAAAGATATAACGAGGATTAAACAAAGAGGTATTAAATCAATCATGTCAAAGACTTTATGTCTGTTTTTGATGATCCATTTTAAATAACGGTAACCTTTGTCGTAGGTGTTTTGTTGGAGCATTTGAAGTGATTTTTTAGTTCGTAGAATCAAATAACCACTCCACCAATATAAAGCAAATATCAATTCTATCATTATTTCACATCCTTAAAAAAGATTTTAAAATATTTATGGTTTGGTCTAATCTTTCTAAATAAGCAAAGTGACCAGCATTATCATAAACAATAAGTCCTGCGTCTTTAATATTATTTTCAATATATTTAGCTTCGCTTAAGGGGACTTGTTCATCTTTACTACCCCAGATTAAGATGGTTTGAGCCTTTATTTTAGGAATAATACTACTTAGATTCTCATTGATGACATTGACTAAGACCTTTCTCATAATAGGACTTGCTTTCGCATAATCAGAAGATGCAATCTTCTTTTTGACATATCCTTCTAGTTTCTTTAAGATAGGAGTCTTTCTAACTATTTTTAAGATTCTTAATTTATAATTTGCTTTTTTATTAGTTCTCCTAAAAGGAGTTGCCATTAAGACTAATTTAGAGACCGGTCTTTTAGAAGCATAGATCATTCCTATTCTCCCACCAAAAGAATGACTAATTAAGATTGGGTTATCTATTTTAAGTTTGATTAATAACTTATTTAGTAGTTCTTCATAGTCATAAACCGTATAACCATATGATGGCTCTGGACTATCTCCAAAACCAGGAAAATCAAATAAGGTTATATAATATTGATCTTTTAAACCTTGACCAATTGGATCCATGGTTGCGATACTTTGACCCCAACCGTGTAGTAAGACAACATCCCTACCCTTTTTATTACCATATTGGACATAGTTAATATATGTACCATTTATATCCATCCTATCACCACTTTATTATATGAGTAATTTACCTAATGGTTATAAAAAAACACGATAACCTAAGTTATCGTGTTTGATATCCAATGGTGAGCAATATAGGACTTGAACCTACGACCTCTTGCATGTCAAGCAAGCGCTCTAACCAACTGAGCTAATCACTCATCGCATAATTAATATACCAAAATAACAATTAAAAGTAAAGTTATCTATAAAAAAATAACACAATATGTGTTATTTTAATTTTTTCCCACCTTTTAATCCATTAACATTACTTAAGATATTAGTTTCAAAAGAAGATACCTTTTTACTTCTTAATTTAAATTCTTTAATAGATAGAGAAATTGCTTCTTCTAACAAGTCTTTATATGGTTTTCCTGCTGGTTCCCATAAATAGAATGAAAGTGATCCAGGGATCGTATTTGGTTCATTGACATAAACCTTGTCTTTTTTCTTATCAATTAAATAATCAATTCGACAAATGCCCCCTAGATTTAAAACTTTAAAGACTTTTTTTGATAGTTCTTCTACTTCAACTTTTAGTTTATCATCAATACGAGCTGGTATCAGACGATTAGTCGAAGCCATTCCTTTTGATTTCTCACCTTTTTTACCACCAACATATTTATCTTGGTAAGTTAGAAACTCTTCCGTACTCATAACTTCTTCGATAACTGAGGTTTGTTGGTATTCATAATTACCTAAGACACTACAGTTTACTTCAACTAAATTATCAACCATCTTTTCAACAACAATCTTCGTATCGTAAGTGATAGCCTGAATAATCGCATCATCTAAATCTTCTTCTTTTTTAACGACATTAATACCAACACTACTACCTAATGAAGCTGGTTTCACAATAACCGGATAACCTAGTTTCTTAACTTTATTTAAGATTTCTTCTTCATTAGTTAAATAATCGTTATCATAAAACCAAACATAAGGTACAATTGGTAATCCTTCAGCTTCAAAAATTTGTTTCATGACGACTTTATCTTGTCCTAAAGCTGAGCCTAAAACCCTACTTCCTACATAAGGAATTCCTAAAGTATCTAAGAATCCTTGAATAGTACCATCTTCAACATTATTTCCATGAACAATAGGAAAAGCAATATCTATTTCGGTTACTATTCTTTTAATTAAACCTACTGATTGAAGACAGACGATACCACCTCTACGGCACATAACGACTTTGGTAGCATATCTTTTTAAATCTTCAAAATCTTTGTATAGTTCAATATCCATTAACATCTTACCGGTATACCAAGTACGATCTTTAGCCATATAAATGGGAATGATTTCATATTTTTCCTCATCCATACTAGCCATGGCTTGAACCGCAGAAATAATACTTACTTCATGTTCAACGGATACACCACCAAATAAAACTCCAACTTTAATTTTCATATAATTTTATCCTCCTACTTCTCATTAAATATATCTGGTAAATCATTTTCTAATAAGACATAAGTTTCCTTGTCTTTTAAATCCTGCATTAAATCAAAAGCCACTTTAACATCATTGATAACATGAACCCTTTTAGGTGGGTATTTCTTAATCATCAAGCCATCAAAGATTGGTTTCGTTTGGGTTTCTCCAACTAAGATAACCTCATCACAAATATCAGCCATGTATTTCCCAAACTCTAAGTTGAGTTCATATTGTTTATCTCCTAATTCAATCATTCCAGGAGTAACAATTATTTTCTTACCCGGCATTAAATTAAGGACATCTAAAGCCATTTTAGAACCAATTGGATTAGAATTATAAGCATCATCAATAATATTAATATTACCGTATTTCTTAAGTTCTAATCGATGTTCCGTTGCTTTTACTTTACGAACTCCTATAATTAATTGGTCAACTTTAATTCCTAGTTCCTTACCTAAAGCAATACCAGCTAAGAGATTATAGATATTGGCTCGTCCTAGTAATTTAGTTGTGAAGTGATACTTATTAGTATCCCCTTTAAAGATACAATCAAAAGTCATTCCCTTATATGACATCGCAATATTAGTGGCATAGACATCGGCTTCTTTATTGTCAATCCCAACCCAAACTTTCTTACATTTATTTTGAATTGGATAGTTTACTTGTAGTTTATCATCTTTATTTAAAACGGCTATTCCATCTTCAGGTAATGATTCAATTAATTCAAATTTACCTTTTTGAATATTTTCGATACTACCAAAACTATCTAGATGAGCTTCTCCTATGGATGTTAGAATCCCATACTTAGGTTTAACCAAATCACATAGTTCTTTGATTTCCCCCATTTTAAAAGCTCCCATTTCCGCAATAAAGATTTCATTAAACTTATCTAAATAATTATTGATACTGAGGATTAAACCATAAGTTGTATTATAGTTTTTAGGTGTTGGCAAAACATCATATTTGACACTTAAAATATCATTTAAAATATTTTTACTACTTGTTTTACCATAACTACCAGTTATCCCAATGACTTCTAGATGAGACATACTACTAATCTTTTTAATTGCTTCTTTTCGAAAGTGATTAAAAACATATTTTTCAACTGGACGATTAAAGACATTCGCTGCCATCACCACAAAATAAGTAAAATAAGTTATGGTTCCTATAATTAAATAATAGTAACCAAGCATACTTGGATTAAAGATAAGGGTAATTAAGATAATTGGAATTAAATATAAAATTCCACATGTTACCATTAGCCTTTTAACTCTTTGTGTTATAACTAATGGTTTTTTAACTTGTTCCTTTTGTTTATATTTAATTGACATAATTATACAAGCTAAATAGAACACACCAAAGATCATCATCCCAGTTTCTACAGGTACAAAGATTGTTGTTATGATAATTATATATAGCATATCAACTTCTAAAAATACTTTATAAGGGTTATTGATTATCCATTTCAAATACCTGTAATCATCATCATACCAATTCTGTTGTAACATATGTAATGCTTTCTTTAATTTGATTATAAAGTAAATAATAACTGGTACTAAAGATAAATAAAAATAATATAACATCTTATCACTCCCTAATAAAACTATTAATAATTTGAATGGTTTGACTTAGTCTTTCTAAATAAGCATAATGGGTACAACCCTCATAAACAATGACTGCTGCATCACTGATTAATGATTCTAATTCATAAGCATCTTCGATTGGAACTGCTTCATCATTCGTTCCCCATATCAAGATGGTTGGACAAGTAATTTTTTTAACATCTTCTGTAATATCCAAATTAACAGTATTTACTAATACTTGACGCATAACCTCCGAAGCATTACGGTAATCATCTGATCCAATATGTTTTTTAGCGAATCCTTCTAATTTGTTTATACCTGGTATTTTCTTTAATGCTTTTAAGATTTTTACTTTCAGACTAGGCTCATCAATACTCTTTTTAAATGGACTAGCCAATAATATTAATTTCTTAACTTTATATTTACTAGCATAATATAATCCAACTTTACCTCCAAATGAATGACCAATAATAATTGGATTATCTATTTTTAAACTCGTTAACAATTCTTTAATAGCATCCGCGAAATCACTTACAAACCATGGATATAATGGTTCACTACTACCACCATGTCCTGGCAGATCAATGATGGTTATTCTAAAATCCCTTTGAAACTGATTACCAACTGGTTCCATCATTTTAATGTTTTGACCCCAACCATGAAGTAAAACAATATCTGGTCCTTTATCATTTCCAATAGTAATATAATTTATATCGACATTATTAACTCTCTTTTTCATTACTTTCACCATTTTTATTATACCATCTTTAACTTAAAATAAAAAGATTTATTAAAAAAAGAATCATAGGCTTTACTATTAATTCTTATTATTTTTTTTCTTATTACCTACTTGCTCTTCTTCAACAGTTATTTTAATCCCATCAATATTGGTAACTTTTACTTTACTTCCAATTTTAATTCTCTTATTTGAGGTAACTGACCATAAGCGTTCATCAATCTTAACTTGGCCTTCTTTGTAGTTGACACTTTTTGTAACTATCCCAGTTTGATTAAGTAGATTCTTCCCATACTTATCAATCTTCTTTTTTAATAAGAAGTTAACTGCGAATGGTTTAAAAAACACTAATAAACCTGTTCCAATCAGAATAAAGCATAAAAATTGAACAAAAAAAGATTCCACATAGTTTGATATGATAAGAGCTATTAGACTACTTGTAGCAAACCAAATAGCTATATAGTCTAAGGTTATTAATTCAATTAATAAAAGTAATACTACAATAGCTAACCAAATATAGTTCATATCTATCACCCTGCTCTTAATTATACAAGGTTTTTAAATATTTTTCAATAAATTAATCACCTTTTTTTATATGTCCCCTCAAAAGTAAAATTATATTTAATTTCCGTATACTTATCCATCAATTTATATATATTAATAGTAGATGCATAAACTTTTACTATTTTAATAGGAATACCATTTATTAAATATTTTTCTTTCTCTTTATATAAGTTCATTTGTTCTAAATAAAGATTCATAAAGTCATTAATATTTTTAGTATTGGTATTAAACTTAAATGGATAATATTTTAAATATTCTTTTATTTTATAATCATAAAGAGGATTAATCTTAGGATAAATACCAATAATCTTAAAAGAATCATCAAAATATTTACTAAAGTTCTTTGTTGTTAAGTTGTTAAATGATAAATAATATAACTGATATGAATCATCGATATCTTCTTGACTAACTAATCGTGTTTCTTCCGAATCATTAATAAATAGAAAAAAGCATACAATAATAATGGTTACAAAGATCAATCTTTTCATCATCGACACCTCATTATTATTGTGACCATATTCGACAATTTTACACAAGAAGGTTCCTTCAGGGATAAAAAAAGAATAAATTAGATTCTAATTTATTCTTTTATTTAAAAGCAATTGTTTTGTCAACGACCAATTTAACATCTCGTTCGTTAAATGGTTTAGATAAGACATCGACAATTGAATAATCAAAGGCACGATTAATCGTCTCCTTCGAATCATCACCCGTTATAATTGATACTGGAATTTGAGTAAATAAGTTATTTTGTTGGAAGAAATCTAAGACTTCAAAACCATTGATATTAGGCATGTTTAAATCTAAGAGCATCGCAACAATTTTATGATTAGTATCAGAAGCAATATAATTAAGAGCAGTTTCTCCATCATGTGCCATGATTACTTCATAAGTTTGATTAAATATTTTATAAATATAATTTCTAATAATATCCGAGTCATCCACTACTAAAATAGCTTGTTCTTTAGCTATAACAGGAGTTTCATGAATAGCATCAATAGCCACTTCTTCTCCGAAGTATTCTGATACGACTTTAATAATACGACTCAGTTCCGTCATTAATTCATTATAGTGTTCATACACATAATTAACATTATTAGCCTTGCCTTCGATTTCATGTTGATAAGACAATTCACCAAGTTCTGTGAACCCTAAATAACGAGCATCACTTTTTAAGGAATGCGCTAAAATTGCATATCCCGGCATATCGCCTTCTTCCATTTTTTCTTTTAAACCAGATACCTTCTCACCTACAAAAGTTAAAAAATCTCTTAAGGTTTCTTCATAAATACCCATTTCAACAAATAATTCTAAACTTTTTTGAACATTGACACCATTTTTTTCTAAGACACTAATATCTCTCATTCTCCACCTATTCCTATCTTTATTATTTTAGTATTATTATTCTAATTATATCATATTTTTACTAATTATGTCGATAATATATAATTATTTTTTTATAGCAAAAAGAAAAACAAGATCTTGTTTTTTTAATGCTTTTTTAAATTATTATAATTTCTTTTGTTCAAGTCTAATCCCTTTAATTGTAGTTTAATAATAATTTGATTTATTTCAGCTGGTTTAATTCCAATCCTTTTTAAATCAATTCGTTTAAGCCTCCATAAATCATTAACAATGATGATATCACTTTGATTTAATTTTTTAATTATTTTCTTATCTAGTTCCAATCTCTCTATCTTCTCATCTAAATAATCTGGTTGCATTATATCACTTTCCTATTCAAGAAGTTTACTTACCTTATCAATAACATATCTTTTAGCTTCATCATAGCTTATACCTAAGACAATGGAGAATTCATTATAGAGTTTCTTTTCAGCTAATTTAAAATAAGTATCATCTTTTTCAGCTATTTTTTTACCTGATGAGATTCGCTCATCATTACGAAGATAAGTCGTTTTAATTATTTTTATTAAATCAAGATGTTTATCTGTACTTAAGAGTTTTTTATAATCCGTCTCCATCATCCGATTATTATTTTTAATAATACCAACATTAGGAATTTCATTGATGATTTTTTCGACTTCCGCTTTAGATATCAAAGATCTTATTAAATTATATTTAGTTTGCGTTGGAACATCGATAGTTAAAGATTCATCATCAATAGGAATCAATATATAATAATCTTTTCCATTTTTAGAATTATGTTTTATACCAGTTACCCTACATATGTTTCTTCGGTAAACTACATAATCATTTTCCTTAAACATTCTTTGCCTCCTTTAATAAAAAACTACTCAACTGGACTTACACCACTGAGTAGCAATTCGTTGTAATATAATTATACCACTTTTTTCATTTTTTTGCATGTTTAAACTAGTTAAACCCTTGAAAAAGTTAATTTTTGACAACTTTAAGTTGTTTTTTACCTATAATAAAGGGTAAAAAACGATTAACTAATAAAATTAAAGGAATAATTAGAATCATGATGATAATACCCGAAGTAATAGGACAATTATTTAAAAATTCATGACTATAACTAGATCCATAATTAAAGAATCTCATAATTGGACAATGAACTGCCATATAGACTAAAGTATTAACACCAATAAAAGTTAAACTTTTAATCTCTTTCGTACCTTTCATTAGGCGGATAATTGCGTAAGATGTTATTATTGATCCTAAATAAAAGACAATGATATTTGAGTAATTATTGGCATGCATACTGATTTTACCATTCTTGGTAGCTAATAGATAACCAACAACAAATAAAATGATAACCATAAAAGGTTTTATTTTAGAACTTATCCATTTATCAATAAATTCTTGTTTTTTAATATATAAATAACCTAGATAATAAAAACTAAGAGCGATTAAACAAGTTTGAAGATGCCAAGGAGTTACCATTTTAATATTCAGAAGATATAAGATAATTCCCACTAGCGTTATCCCACCAACCATGATTGTTTTATCTCTATATCTTTTAAATTGATAATCAATTATTTTAAAGATAATGGAAACAATAAATAAGGCCGGCAAAAACCAAGTAACATTAGAGAACATTCCCTTCCACAGTTGATTTGAATATAGTGTACCTAAGATAGGACTAGTAATGGAAATGTCATAACCTGCTAGGACAACACTATTTAAATACCACAATGGAGCTAAAAAAAGATTTAATAAAAAATAAGGAATAATTAATCTTTTAAACATCTTTTTGAGATATTCTTGGATGGTTACCTCATTTTTACTTAAACCATAAGAAATACCCGATATAATAAAGAATAAAGGGACATGAAAAGAATATAAATATATCTTTAAAGTAGAATTAATTGGCATATGACCAATGACGACAAAGATCATAGCTAATCCCCTTAAATTATCAATCCAATAAACTCTTTTTTTCATCTTACCACCAAGTTTATTATATCATATAAAAAGTACTAGTAGTACTAGCACTTATTTTTTTTCAAGGTATATACTTTTACCCCATCTAGGTCTTCTTGTTTACCCAACTTATAATTATCAAACTTAGATATAAAAGATTTTTCAACCAATTCACTATATCCTATATTAGTATCTAATAAGTGAAATTGATTTAACTCTTCTTCCATTTCATATGACTTAATTAACAATGATACAAAGTTAGCATGATTATGTTTCTTGTTACCAGAATGACGAACACTTATATCTTCAATCTCATGTTTAAGGTCAAGATAATCATAGTATAAATCACATAATCCTAAAGATTCTTCTTCATTGATAATCTGATGTTCAACTAATAATTGAATTTTATAAAAATTGAGTATTTCTTCAAAAGTATAAGCATAATATTCTGGTTCAATCTTAACACCAATATTTTCCCTCATCAAATCCCTTACTCTATAGTTTAGATTTTTGATTTTTAGTGCTTGATTGAATTGGTCCAATACCTTTTTTAAATCCTCTTTGTCCAACCTTTTTCCCTCCCTATATATATTATAGCACATTTATTTATTACTTAATAATTATTAAAATTCAAAAACATTATTATCCTTATCAACATATCCGATAATACAAGTAGCTCCCATTTTTTCTAATTCTTCTTTAAACTCTAATTAGAGTTTTAATAAAGATTCTTTGTTTTCTAAAAAACCATCTAATGGTATAAATGCATTTTTAACGGTATGATTAATTTTACCATTTTCCCCTTGTCTCCATGTCCACCTTCTCGTTCGAACATCATTCCCACTAACGTAGATAACTTCCCCTTCATCAGGCGTTTCTACTTCACTTGAACCAAATGGCAGAAACTTATCACTTGAATTCGCAAACCTAATTTCAATATCACCTGCTAGTTTATCGATATCATGAATACCAATCGGTATCATATATTTTAAAGATAAGGCATTTCCTAAATCAACTAAGGGATTAATATGAGGAATAAAACCTGATTTAATCGTCCTTCCAACTAATGATTCAATTGAACACATAAATTTATTGGGATTGATGCCTAATAATTCAAAAGCTTCACGATAGAGGATAATCTTTGGTAGTTCTTTAGCTTTCATATCCTTATATTCTTCCTTTATCAAAAGAAGTTGTTCTTCTAATTTATCTTTAATAAACTCATATTCACTACTATTATCAATATTCTTAGCAATAATAACTCCAAAATATGCATTAGGTACTTTATTAAAGAATTCTTTATCAACTATAAACTTCATCTTGTCACCTATTTTAATCTTTCTATTTGGAAAATTATACTATAATTCCTATAAAAAAACAATCAACTGATTGTTTTAATTAACTAGGTATTCTAAGTCTTTGACCAATACTAAGAAGATTACTCGTTAAATTATTATAACTCATTAATTCACTAACGGTGGTATTAAACTTACGCGCAATACTCCATAAACTATCTCCCCTTTGAACGGTATAAACAGTCTCACTAACTGGTGGGATTATTTCTGATATCGGAACCATCAATCTTTGACCAATACTAAGATTATCACTAGTTAAATTATTTAGGTTTTTTAGATTACTAACCGTTGTATTAAACCTTCGAGCAATACTCCATAAATTATCTCCTCGCTGAACAATATAAGTAGTCGTTTCTTCAGAAGGTTCCGTTGCTTCCGTTCCTGATATGGTCAATCTTTGACCAACACTAAGAAGGGTACTACTGAGATTATTAATTCGAATTAGTTGTTCGACTGAGATATTATACCTTCTAGCGATACCCCATAACGTTTCTCCTGGTTGAACAATATGAAAACCAGCTTCACAGATAGCTAGTGGTGAATATAAATAAGTTAATGAACTCCAGGTATCACGACCAACAATCCCATCAACCGTTAATCGATTATTTGATTGAAAGGCTCTAACACCTTGAGAAGTATTATTATCAAAGTTACCACTTATCTCACCTGTATAAAACATCAACTGTCTTAACATCATCTGCAGTAAAAGAACATATCCACCTTGACTACCTTGTCTTAAAATTGGTCGTTCTAAAACAGGTGTATTAGCTAATAAAGTAAGTTCATTATCCATATATATCCCCTCTTCTATAGTATTATATAATAGGCTTTAAAATTGGTGACATTTAGATTAGTGTTAGAATATATTGTAATAGAGGTGTATATATGGATAGAGGATATTTAATCGTCAGTGTCTTTGAACAAGGAGGTAAACAACCCATTTCAGGAGCCAATGTCATCGTTAGAGGTGAGAATTATCAAGAACGTTTTCTAACTGATAGTAATGGGAAAACCCCAACCATTGAACTTAGTGCTCCCTTAAAGGAATATTCTCTAACACCCCAAACCCAAGTTAGACCATATTCAATATATCAATTAGAAGTAAGCAAACCAGGTTATGAGACGACCGTTATTAATGGGGTTCAAGTTTTCCCTGATGAAACTTCACTTCAAAAAGTCTTTTTACCTTTTTTAAACACTCCTTCAACGATTCAAGTTATGGCTACTCAAACTCTTCAAGAAAACATTGTTAACTTACCACCCCACTCCTTATGGCAAGATACTCAAACACCCTCTCAGAATAATCGAGATGATGTTAGAGTATATCCGAACGTTTTAACCCCTGAATATATTATTGTTCATGATGGTGAACCTAGTAATACAAGTGCTACTAAATACTATGTCCCCTTTATTGATTATATTAAAAATGTGGCTTCAGGTGAGATATATAGTACTTGGCCCACTGAAGCTTTAAAAGCTAATATCTATGCCATTATCTCATTTACGATGAATCGTATTTATACTGAGTGGTATCGTTCTCAAGGTTATAACTTCACCATCACTTCACTACCTAGGTATGATCATACCTTTGTTTTTAATCGGACGATCTTCCAATCAATATCCGATGTTGTTGATCAGATATTTGATTCTTATATTCAATTACCAGGTCAAAACTACCCCTTCTTAGCTCAATATAACGATGGGATAAGAACTAATAATCCAGGTTGGTTAAGTCAATGGGGTTCTAAATCTCTAGCTGATCAAGGCTATAATGCCATCCAAATATTAAGATATTATTATCCTAGTAATTTAACTATTCAAACTTCTAATGATATCGAAGGTCTACCTACTTCTTTTCCTGGTTTTAACTTAAGGCTTGGTCTATGTGGTGAACCAACTAGACAACTTCAAACAATGCTTAATGTGATTAGTAATAATTATCCTCGAATTCCTAAAATCAATCCAGCTGATGGTCAATACCAAGAAAGCACTAAACGAAGTGTGGAAGTCTTTCAAGAAGTATTTAGTATACCTATTACTGGGATTGTGGATATGACAACTTGGTATCGTATCTCTTATATCTATGTAGCAGTTAATAGAATGTTACAAACATAAAAAAAACTAGAAATTCTAGTTTTTTTCTTTAACACTTATCTTAAATGAATACCAAGCTGTATTATCTCCATCTTCAATATCAATTTGAACAATATAATCACCACTAGTAATATTTGGTAATAATAAACTACCATCAGATTCATCAAATATTACTTTATAACTTAAGGGCATAAGTCCCTCATACCACGCTGTCTTATGGCCTTCATAAAGATATATTTTGGTAACATTACTTAAATTCATCGTATATATTTTAGAATTACTTAAGACTTCTAACACCTTTTCATAGTCCATACTAACTGGATCAATGGCATCTGCAGTCACATGTAACCACTTACCATCTACTTCTTTAGACCAAGTATAACTACCCGTATTCCCAATAACATATTCATCTTTTTTATTTTCATTATAAACCGCAATTCGAAGTGGTCTTACATCATCATAATAATCGATAGGATGAAAATTATTAGGAAAAAGAATAACTTCAGTCCCTGTTTTATATTCACCAAATTCAATCATTCTATTCCATTTAATAACCTTGTATAAAACAGCTTTGTATTCAACTGTTCCCCCATCTTTGTATTTTAGCCTAATGGGAATAATCAAGATAAGTAAGATGATAATAAGTATTAATAAATCTCTTCCTTTCATAATACCTCCTCCTATTTAAAAACTGATTTATTATTTAAAAAATCCTCTTTTAATTTATAAAACTCCTTGATACTTTCATCTAATCCTATATAGTTATGAGGATCTTTTTCCATGACTTCTAACTTCTCAGGCGTTACTAACATTGCTTCAAAGATGTTTACAGAATTTTCTAATTCAGAAAAATCCTTATTTTCATAACTAGACTCAATCTTTTTCTTAAAATAAGTAACTAAAGTTGACTGAATATTAGCCAATACTGTTTGCTGACATTTCACATCCCTTAAATTAAAGTTATCTTCAATTCGCCTAAATAAAACACTGGCAATTTCAGGTTCATCAATTAATTTATTAAGTTCATCTTCTATTTTTGATGTTCCTTCATTTCCAAAATAAGATTCGGCCATCACTTTTTTTCCTACAATTTGAATTAATTGATTAATAAATAAAGCTTCAATATAATATCCTGAAGCAATTTCAATCGTACCGGGAAAGCCTGCCATTGCAATAACTTCCGTCATTCCTTCCGTTAATCCACGGTTGGAAAAATGTTTTTCAATTGCAGGATAAAGATCATATCCACAATAAGATAAACATGCCTTTTCATCATAATAACTACTCGCCATATGAGATAACTCGTGAAGCAACGTTGCATTCGTATGAAGCCAAAAGAATTGTTCAGGATTTTCTGTTTTTTGACTAATTTTTAATAGTTCCTGATGACTTGATACATCCATTATTAATTCATTTTTCCTCGTATTATATCTACCAGCTTCAGTATAAAAATACTTACTCGTACTTCCATCTAATTCTTGATTAATTAAATCAAAGTTTAATTCTAATTTTAACGTTTCAAGATTACGATAAAAATTGTTATGATAATTCTCAGGTATAACTCTTTCTAAAAAATCAAAGAAATACATTAAATATTCATAATTATTTTCTAAAGATGGATTTTGTTTTGTAATTAGTTCTAACTTTTCACTATAATACTCAGTATTATTGGAACCACTAAAAATTTCTTCAACTTCCTTTAACTCATTTTCTGTTAATTCAACTAATTCCCCTTCGACTTCTTTATAGTAGTTAACCATACCATTATTTCGATGAATCACAATATTCCCTATATCTAAAATTACGATATCATTTTTATTCATCTTATCACCTATTTCAATTATATCATAATCTATTAAAATCATATAAAAAAAGGAGTTCCCTCCCCTTTTATTTTAAATTCTCTTTCATTAAATCACCAATAATAGTTCTTAATTTCTCATTGGCTTCTTTAAGGGATTCATCCTTTTCAACTTTAAAAGGAGTACCTAACCTTAAAGTTAAGTTATTTTCTTTACCTCTTTTATAACTTCCAGTAATCCCAAACGGAACAATCGTAGCTCCTGTTTTTTGAGCCATTGAAACCGTTCCTAGTTTAAATGGTAGTAAGAATTCTTCTGTCTTATTCCTCGTTCCTTCGGGAAAGATACCCAAAGCTCCTCCACTGTTTAAAATATCAATAGCTCTTTCGGTAGCGTCAGTATCCTTAATTTGACGATTAACAGGAATACACCCAACAAACTTAAAAAACCATGCATGTTTAGAATCAAAGTATTCTTTCTTAGCCATATAATGAATTGGTCGTTTGGTACAGGCAATGGGTAGACATTGATCTAAAACGTGCATATGATTACCAGCAATAATAACAGGCCCATCACTAGGTATAACACCCTTATTAATTAATTTAGGGTGGTAATAAAGTAAGAAAATGGGTTTTAAAATAAATCTCATTAATTTAAAACCAAATTCCCCTCTTCTACTATTCGTCTTTAGCTTCATCTTGCAACACCCGATAATCAACTTTCCCTACTAAAGTTGTAGGAAATTCATCTTTAAAAATATATTTAGCTGGAATTGAGAACTTTGGTAAATTCTTACGACATAAATTATCAATCTCTTTTTTTATCTTTAAAGTAGGTTTTTGTTCATCTTTTAAAACAATAAATGCTTTAGCTACTTCCATTTTATATTTATGAGGTGCTCCTACGACACAACACTTAGCGACACTCTCATGACTATTAATAATATTTTCAATATGTTGAGGATAGATATTATATCCACTTGAAACGATCATTCGTTTATATCTTAATTTATAAGTTACAATCCCATCTTTACTCATACTTCCAACATCACCAGTATGTAACCAGATGCGACCATCTTTATGTTTACGCAAAACCCTTTTCGTTTCTTCTTCCTGATTTAAATATCCTTTCATAATGGTTGGTCCATAAACACATATTTCTCCATCATAATTATATGGAACTTCCTTTTCGCTACCTTCTTCCACAATCTTATAATAATTTCCTGGTAGAGGAATTCCAATTGAGCAAGGAGCACCTAAATTCTTACTAGCAAATGAGGTTGCTGCAACTGCTTCTGATAAGCCATATCCTTGTTCAATAACAGCTGTTGAATTATGTTCCTTTAAAAATTCATTAACTCTATTTTTTAATGATTCTGTTAAAATATCGCCACCTGAAATAACATTTTCCACAAATGATAGATCAACCTTTTTAAAACCTTTATTATTAAGCAATGCTTCATATAAAGTTGGTACACCAACAAGAATATTAGGGCGATATTTTTTAATTAAATTATCCGCTTTTTTAGCTTCAAACTTTGGTACTAAAATAGTTTCTCCACATAAAGCATAGATACAATGTGCCGAAATTCCTAACCCAAAACCATGAAAGATGGGCATAATGGTTAAAACCTTATCACCTTTTTTGAAATAACTAAATAATTGTCTACATTGAATGGTTAAAGCATTAAAGTTCCCATTCGTAAGAACAATATCTTTAGGTGTTCCGGTTGTTCCACCACTATGGATAATAATCGCATCACGATCAGATACTATATCCTTAGGTTCTATTTCTTCAACTCTAGAACCAGGATTATTAACTAAAAACTTTTTAAATTTAATAAATGGAGCAACTAACTTTTCTTCATTAAATAAGGTCTTGTTTTGTAGTTTATAACCAAACTTTAAATGCATCTTTAAAGAATTATCAGCATCGACAATAATGACATACTGTAACTTGGTATCTTCAATGATATTCTTAATCTTCTTTTTGTTAAAATCAAGCGTCACAATAATCTTACTATTAGCATTATTAAGATATTTTTTGATTTCTTCTTCTCCTGATAATGGGTGAACCATATTGGCTATCGCACCCATTTTATTTAAAGCATAAACACAGATAATTCCTTCCGGGAAATTAGGTAGACAAATCGTAACCGTATCACCAAACTTAACCCCATGTCTTTTAAAAGCTTCACAAGCGCGATCAATTTGACGCAAAAATCTTCGATAACTAACAACTGTTCCATAATAATTGTAAGCAGGAGCAAACGGATTCTCCACCACCACTTCTTTTAAGACATCATACATACTTAGATTGGGAACTTCAATTTCATTTTTCTTAACATTATAATATTTCATCCATGGACTTTTTAATTTTCTCATCTTACTTCACCTTTTTAATTCTTCCTCTATTATTTTCATTAGTTTTTTATTTTCTTTATCTAAATCACTAGAATTAACTTTAAATGGTTCCATAAACTTTATTTTTAATTTACTACCAAATATCTTATAATCACCACTTATCACAAAGGGAACAGTTGAAGCCTTAGTCTCATAACCCATTTTAACTGCCCCTATTTTAAAAGGCATAATCACATTGTCAGTGCGATTGATGGTCCCTTCAGGAAAAATTCCAATGACCCCATTTTCTTCTAAAACCTTAATCCCACTCGGTATGACACTTTTATCTTTAATCCTACGATTAACAGGAATAACCCCTGCTGACTTAAAGAAATATCCTTTAATCCCTTTAAATAGTGTGTCTTTACCTAAAAAACGAATATTTCTTTTAGTACTACTCAAAAGTAATAAAGAATCAAAATTATGAGTATGATTACCAGCTAAGATAACTGGTCCTTTTTTACTTATATGATGAACGCCTACTATCTTAGGTCGATAGATTACTTTCATTAAAAAAGTAATTAGCGGTTTAAACATTTTATACACCCACAAGTGAAAACACCTCACTTCAAATATAACCCTTTTTTTAGTTTTATATCCGTAAGTATAATATCATAAACACCTAAAAAAATCAATTTGGTACCTACTTAATATTCTTTACTAATCCTTCCCATGGGACTTTAACCTTTTCATACCTTGTCATAACTACTTCTCTTAATTCAATAATCTCCCAGTCCTTAAAAAAAACTTCAATATCAACCTGATCAAAAAATCTTTTTTGAATCCCTTCTATCTCATAGTAGTGATTCTCTATTTCATTTCCTTCAACTGAACCATGATTGATATCATTTATTGAATTAACTCTAAATAATAGATAACCATTATTTACTATTACTCTTTTTAATTCATTTAAAATCTTCCTTGTTTCTTCATAACTAAAGTAATGAAGACTTAAATCAGCAATGACTAAATCCGTACAATTACCATCAAAAGGAAAACCATCTCGCATATCAAATTGATAAGATGGGACACTAGGTAAATACTTATTTACAATCTTAAGAGCCTCAGATGAATAATCACAAGCAATAACCTCTTTACCTCTTTCAATTAAATACAAACTATTATTACCTTGCCCACATCCTAAATCAATAATCGGCTTTTTACTCTTATTAATAATATCTAGATAACGATTTAACCAATCATCATATATAATTTTTCCTGTAAAATAGTCTCTATGTTTCTTATCCCATACATCTTTATAATCAGTCATAAGTACCTCCACTCTTATTTTACCAAATTTTAAAGTTATCGTATATATTAAAAAAACTAGAGTTTTTTCTCTAGAATTTTTATATTCTACTATTAATATTCAGAAAATATTGTTTTAAATAATCTCTCATTCCTTCATCAACACAATAAACATAACATCCTTTCATGCCTCTTGTCATTAATGTTTTATATGTGTTTTTAATAATTATATCAGCTATTTTTTTAGCTACTTCTTCTCCTTGTTCAATAGATATCTTTTTTATTCCTTTTAAAGATTGATCTGTTTTAGCCCGTTTTGTATAATCAGTCACCACATGACCATCTTCATATCTAATATCGTCCCCAATAATTACACCAACATAATCAAATTCCAAACCTTGACAAGTGTGAATGCAGCCTATCTGATTTATAGATTCGGGATCTATAGCATAAGTACTTGTATTTCCTAAATTCCAACTCATTGCAAAATTATATTCTGGAATGGTTATATCATGTATCTCACTATTATTTTTACCTTCTGAGATCCAATTCCAACAATATCCGGCAACTAATCTTGATTTGTTATTCTTTTTATTTATATCAAAAATAACATCTCTTAACTCATTGGGATTATCAAATACTTTGAAATCATATTTACTATCTAAATCAAAATTAGCAGTCTCTTTTATTTCTAAAACATTATCTAACCAAGCTAAATAACCATCTGACCCATCACATCTGAACTGGCTTTTTAAATCCATTTTATGAATTCCTGCATTTAATTCCTTAGCACACTTCTTAATGTGATTTATTGAACCAATATCTTTTAATGTGACTCTTTGATTTTCATCAATAAAAAATATTGAGAATTTACTAGCATTGATAATCTCTTTGATTTGATCTTCCCCTAAATTAGAAAACAATCCTGATTTGGCATTTAAGCGATGAGCTTCATCAACTATTAACACATCAAAAGCATTAGATTCACAATCTATAAAATTTCCTGAACTTTTAAATAAATTGTTCATACCACTTAATTTATTTATTTTTAGTTTTGCCTTAAAAACTTCTCTCGGTGCACTATTTTTAGTTACATAAAAAGTATTGAAATCCCTACTTAAAAATTTCTGCAGTAGATTAATTGCTAAAACTGATTTACCTGTTCCCGGTCCTCCCTCAACGATTAATACATTCTTTTCATTATTTAAGTGGTTATTAATTCCTATCCTAATAGCTTCTTCATATATTACCTTTTGATCATCTATAAGGACAAACTCTTTATTACCTTTTAGTAATGAAGCAAATGAATCTTGAAGCATTTTAGATGGCCTTATCTTTCCATTTTCTATTTTATAAAGACCCTCTTTATTATCCCCTTCAATGATATATCTTTTTATAAAATTTCTTAATTTCTCAAAATCTTTAGAACCGAACATTGGAGCTTCTTCAATATATTCTTGATATTGTTCACTATATATTGGATCATCTTCTTTTAAATCATAATTATGCAAAAAAGCACAAGGATATAATCCAATATTCTCATCATAGATATCTTGGTTATAACAATTTATCAAACTGGAATAACTCCAAGCTTGATAAGAAGGATGCGGAACTTCTCTTAATGCTCTACCTGTCACTGTAGAGACAATGCCGTCTTTTCCTTCTATTGCAGTACAAGTTGTCCATTGTTTTAACTCGATTATAATGATTGAATTGTTACTATTTGAATCATAACCTGATATTAAAAAATCTATTCTATTTGAAGTATGAGGTATATTAAACTCAATAGCAACTCCTACATTATTAGGAATGTCACTATCTGCAAGTACTCCTCTCATCCTCAACATAGATTCACGCCAAGAATTAATTTCTGATTCATTTACACCACGATGAAAGATTTCTCTAAATCGATTATAGATTTTATCAGTTATTTTATTAAGATCAACATCATCTATAAAACCGGATTTAATTCCTTCGTATACTAACATTTACTAATCACCTAATTTCGTATATTTATCACTTTTTCCTTTAGATTTTTCTACTGGATATTTCTTTTTTGTTTTCTCCAACTTATTTAAGATTATAGTTTCTAAATCAACATCTAATTTATCCGCAAGTAAAAGACAATAATTAACTACATCAGCTAATTCATCACATACTTCATTCTTATCATAATTATTATTCCATTGAAAGCATTCTAATAGCTCTCCAGCCTCTATTGAAATTGATTTAGCTAGATTTTCAGGACTATGAAATTGATCCCAATCTCTTTCTTCATTAAAATTTATTATTTGTTTTTTAGCCTCATCCATAAAAATTACCTCCTAAACTAATTATATCACAAGATTGCAATTAAATTGTAATTTAAGAAAGTAAGAAAAACATAATGTATTATCATAAAAAAGCCAAAAGGCTTTTTCTTATAATTACTTATTCTTTTTTTTAATAAGATGTTTAATATTTTGATTTTTAGGAACTGTGGAATAATTAACTCTTGATACTTCTTTTATATTGCAGTTATTCAAGTCATAAAGATACTTTTCTATATAATTTAAATCATTATCTAAATCATCAACATAATTAGCGCCAAGCACATAATCATTAACAACTTTCATCCTACAAGCATTAGATTCACATAGTAACTTTGTCTCATCATTATTAACTTGATATAATTTAGAACCATGGATATCTTTAGAGACACCCTTTTTACCGATTCGTGATAGATTATCAATAATAAAAGTATTACTATTGATAACTCTAATTGATCTCATTAAACTCATTTCTCCAAAAGGTATAATCTCTTTACCATCAGCATTTATAATTCCATCTATTCGATACATCAAATCATATTTATTCTCACCAATTTGAGCCCAATAATAATTGGTATTATCTAATCTTTCTTTATTTAAAATGCTTTTAACTCCAAAATTCTTTGTTATTACTTTATCCATAAAACAAAACCTCCCTGTAAAATTTTATAACATAAATAATTATTAATTTAAGTCTTTTTAAGTATATGTGATTTTTGTACTTTAATTATTAAGAACTTCTTCAAACTTATTAGCCAATTCTAATAAATATTCTTTTCTTAAAATTTTATTAAGCCATCTATCTGGTATTTCATCAAATCCATAAATAATTCCCGCTAATGACCCACATATTGCGCCAACTGTATCAGTGTCATCTCCTAAATTAATTGAACCAATAATGGCTTGTTTAAAATTATCAGTATTTAATAATACCCATAATACAGCTTCCAAAGTAGATACAACATAACCAGTTGACTGTATTTCATCTAACTTATATTTAGAGATATTATTCTTAAGTACTCTATCGTATGCTTCTATACTTTCACTAGAATACATAGCATAATCAATCTTCTTTATTAAATCATAGGCTTCATTTTTATCTTTACCATCTAATAAGTACATGATATATCTTGTATAGATATAACAACCCAATTTACTTATATCATGCGCATGGGTTAAAGATGAAACATTATTTACTAATTCTATGGTTTCCTTTTCTGACATCTTTTTATAATAACAATAAAAGACGATAGGCAGCATTCTCATTAATGAACCATTTCCATTATTCTTAATTTTGTTTAATCCACAATCTAATGGTTCCTTATTTTTATTGCTATAATTATAAATAGCTTCAAAACATGTATGACCGATATCAAATCTAAAATTACATGGGGTATATTTATAATCAACTACCCACTCATACCATTTTTCCATGATATTTTTATAATCAATACTCTCTTTTTCAATAATAGAATCCATCGTAGCTATCGTCATTGAAGTATCATCACTCCAAGATCCAGCAGGAACCGAATGACTACCAAAACCTAACATTTCTGTTGTTGGATTTTTCATAAGCCCCTCTCTGGTTTTAAATTCTAAAGGAACACCCATACAATCCCCAATCACAAAACCAAAGAAAGCATCTTTAAACTTAGTCATTTTTCACCTCACTACCACTCTCACAATGTTTACAGTACTCTTCTACAGACATTCCGTATCTTGGCTTAGTGTATTCATAGATATACAAGTTATCATAACATATGTCTTCCGATAATTGATCAACAATAAACTTTTTTCTAACATCAACTAACAATTCCTTTAAATTATTGTATTCATGGATTCCTTTGTGTCTATCCCAAGAGTGCTCAAACCAATATACTTTATGATCAAGTTTATATGTTAGAAAGGTATGTGTTGGACATTTAGCGTTGTCATAATATACCATATAATATGTTTTAACATCTATACCACTATTGTTAAAATAATATCTCTCTAATTCAACTTGATCCCAGCATACACCAATTCTACTTTCTTGTAGTTCATCTGGGCTTTGAAGTTTATATTTATCAAAAAAGGTATCATAATCAACGATATGTTTTTTATTATCTTTGTCAACCCATCCATACTCTATTTCATTAAACAATTCAAATATTTCTTTTGGAACCATTATCTTACCTCCACAATATAATTATTATATCACA